>CACYCQ010000237.1:0-19942 GCA_902772995.1 uncultured Eubacteriales bacterium | reverse complement strand
TTGGAATCCATCGCTCAAGGCTTTTGCCAATTCCATGCGATGAACCTCAAATCGTCTCTTTGTCATGATCAAAGACCATAACGCTTCTTGAAGCGATCTACGCGTCCGCCGGTATCAACCAGTTTCTGCTTTCCGGTAAAGAAGGGATGGCACTTCGAGCAAATTTCAACACGAAGCTCCTTCTTGGTGGAACCCGTTACGAAGGTGTTGCCGCACACACAGGTCACGTTTGCCTTCTGGTACTTGGGATGGATGCCCTCTTTCATTTGCTTTCACCTCTTTTGCCGCAATACTATCACATGAAATCCTTTTTCGAAAAGAATTCTCATATGCCTGAACGGCGCTGAAGCGTAGTATACATAGTTCCCTGCAGGAATGCAAGGATTTTCTTGAATTTTCTCTGAGACGGTCCTCCGCAGTTTTATGTGGCAAAAGTTCACGCTCACAGGCGCGGGAATGAGAAACAGTTCCGGGATTGGAACAGCCGCCTGCGGGAGCACCGTAAAGGCAATACGGCATGAACTCGGCAGGCTGCGCGATCTAGTCTGACTGCCGAACAGATCTCCCTGCTGATGTCGGGATGTATCCGGTTCTTCCTGAGAAGCTGCGGGAAATGATACCCTGATTGTTCATTGCTCTTCTTTCTGTATCTTGCACAGTTCTTCTGCATGTTATATAATTATGTGCGTGTTAAGTCACCTGTGCGATCTGATCTCGTTCCGGCCTGTCAAATCGGAGGGATTTCTATGTGGAACTATAATATTGCCCTTCCCACCCTGCTTGTTCTGTCTGTCTTTGTCGTTTATTACTTTTGCCATCCCAGGCTGCCGCTTCGTATCAACAGGACCTTTTTCACCCTGCTCATCGTACACCTGCTTACGGTTTTACTGGACTATTTTGCCACGCTTGCCCTTGATTATCCCGACCGGGTTTCACAGACAACCGCCTTTTCCCTGAACCTTTTTTTCTTCTTCGCCATGATGGCACGTTCTGCCTGCTTCTTCGAATTTACCCGAGATGCGCTGAAACTTGATGGGGATCATGCGTGGTCGTCTTTTTTTACTCCCGTCGTGCTCACCGTTTCCGAACTGGTCGTACTGAGCAACGTGTTCGTGCCTACCCTCTTTTCCCTGGATTCCTCGGGCTATCATCCCGGCAGGCTGTACAACCTCGTGTATGTCTTCGGCATCCTCTATATCGCTGCAGCCCTGTATCTGATCCTGTCCGTCTACCGTCGGCAGTCAAGATTGGTGCGCTACAGTCTGCTGGCTGTCAACCTCCTGCTGCTGTTGGGCTATGCCATGCGCTTTCTCATGCCTCGCGTCCTCATTTTTCAAATCTTTTGTCTGATGGATATCATCATCATCTTCCTGTCCTTTCAGAATCCGGATCTGTACATCTCCGGACGGGGCAATGCCTTTAACATGCGGGCATTCCAGAATGTGCTCGATGATCCCGTGATCAGCGCCCTTGGCATTCTCGGGCTGGTCATCCGAAATTACAATGACAAGCGTGCCATGTACGGGAGTGCGCAGATTGACAATGCCATTGATGAGATTTGCCGCTTTCTGAGCTCCGCCTTTCCCAAGTCCCTGGTGTTCTATCTGCGAAACGGCTGCTTTGCTGTCCTGACGGAGGACTGTGACGCACTTCCCGTCATGCAGGAAACCGTCACTTCTCGTTTTGGACAGCCCTGGGCCACCGGAAACGGCGCGAACTGCATTCTGGACGTGGCATGCATGAGCTTCAACCGCAAAACCATTCCCACGGATGATCTGATCAATACCTTGCTGCTTGCCCTGGACCAGCAGGCGCACCGCTTTTCCGATTCCGATTCCAGGAACTCCGTCAATTCCCTGGATACCATCCGTCGTCAGATCATGGTCAAGCGCATTCTGGAAAGCGCACTTGAAAGCCACAATGTCGAGGTCTTCCTTCAGCCTCTTTTTGACTGCTCCACCGGAAAGGTGATCGCGGCGGAGGCGCTGGCACGCCTGCGCGATGCAGAAGGAAACCTGATTTCTCCAGCTGAGTTTATTCCCATTGCGGAACAGACCGGTTCCATCATTCAGCTGGGAGAGCAGGTCTTTGAAACCACCTGCCGACTGATCCGGGAATACCGTCTGCCCGAAGCCGGCATTGGCTGGATCAATGTGAACCTGTCCCCCGTGCAGTGCATGAACGCTTCCCTGGTTCCGCGCTTTGTCGCTCTTCTGAAGCAGTATGGTGTCCGGCCCGAAACTGTACACCTCGAAATCACCGAGCAGGCCATCCAGGATGATGCGGTCATGACCCGGCAGATCATTGAGCTGCAGCACCAGGGCTTCCCCATCGTCCTTGACGACTACGGAAGCGGCTATTCCAACCTGAGCCATGTGAAGAACTATCCGCTCAGCGGCATCAAGCTGGATATGAGCATTGTCCGGGACTACTACATCTCGCGGGATGACCTCATTCCGCTGCTGGTCCAGGCCTTTAAGCGTCTCAACCTTTCCATCACGGCAGAAGGCGTTGAAACCGAGGAAATGGTGAGAATGCTGTCTGACATTGGCTGTGACTATCTCCAGGGCTTCTTTATTTCAAAACCTCTCCCCGCATCCGAATTCATCTCTATGTATGCCCAGGCGGTCTGAGCAGGGCCAAGCACTCCTGGCGGCTCATGCATCTAGCATCAGCCGCCTTTTTCTCTTCCCTTGCCCAGTCAGTTTCATGTTTCAATCGATTTTTGAAAGGAAAATCTGATGCAGTACTATGTGGATGCTGCCGCTTCCCGAAGCGGGGACGGCAGCCGGAACGCCCCCTTCAAATGGATTGATGATGCCGCAAGGGTGGCAGTGGCCGGAGATGAAGTGATCGTCCGGCCGGGAATCTATCGTGAGCATGTGATTCCCCGCCATCCCGGAAAGCCGGACGCTCCCGTGATCTTCCGATCCGAAGTCCCCCTGGGCGCCGTGATCACCGGCGCAGAACCCCTCCGAAACTGGGTTCGCCTGCGGGGGAATCTCTGGAGTACGGAGGTCTCCAACAGCCTCTTTGGAAACTATAACCCCTATACGACCCGTGTCTACGGGGACTGGTACTTTTCTCCCTCCATCCGTCATACAGGATCTGTCTTTCTGAACGGGCAAATGATGTATGAAGCGGATTCTCTGGAGGCGTGCGAAGCAGGAGCTCCGGATCCGTTTTCCTGGGTGCCGGAGGAATCCGTCTTCCAGTGGTTTACCTGTCAGAGGGGTGAGGTTACCGTGCTCTACGGAAACTTCCAGGGAAAGGACCCCAATGAGGAAAATGTCGAGTTCAGTGTCCGTCGCAACTGCTTCATGCCGGAGGTCAACGGCATTGACTACATCACTGTCAGTGGATTTGATATCCGGATGGCAGCCACGACCTGGGCGCCTCCCGCCGCCTATCAGGACGGCATGATCGGTCCCCACTGGAGTCTGGGATGGACCATTGAGGACTGCGAGATTCACCACAGCCGATGCTGCGGCATCTCTCTCGGAAAGTACATGGATCCTGAAAACGACATGTATTTTACCACCCGTCATGTCAAAAGCCCCACACAGATGGAGCGGGATGCCGTGTGCCGGGGACAGTACCACGGATGGCTCAAAGAACGCGTGGGCAGCCATCTCATCCGCAGATGCCACATCCATCACTGTGAACAGACAGGCATTGTAGGCCGCATGGGCGGAGTCTTCTCCACCATTGAGGACTGCCATATCCATCATATCTGCAACTCTCAGCAGCTGGGAGGCGCCGAAACAGCCGGCATCAAGCTGCATGCCGCCATCGACGTCACCATCCGCAGAAACCATCTGCACCACTGCATCATCGGCGTCTGGTGTGACTGGGAGGCCCAGGGCACCCGAATTACCCAGAACCTGATGCATGACAATATGCGCCCTGAAGGCACTCCGTTGGCGAAGGGCGCCATGTTCAGTGCCGATGTTTTCATTGAGGTGAGCCACGGCCCCACCCTCATTGACAACAATCTCCTGCTCTCCCGGGTGTCCCTGAGCATGCCCAGCCAGGGAATCGCCTGCCTGCACAACCTGATGCTGGGGTCCTTCTCCCTTATCAATTCCGGTGTGGACAGCATTGTCAACGGCCAGCGGGAACCCCGCTATACCCCCTATCATATCCGTCACCGGACCGAAGTCGCCGGATTCATGACCCTGCTCCACGGAGACGACCGGATCCTCAACAACATTTTCATCCAGTATCATCCCGTGACGCATCCTGAGCTTACGCCCCAGGACAACAGTTACGAGGTGGTCGGTACAGCGCCCTTTGACATCTTCCCCGGGGAAAACGAATGGATTTCCCGGTTCATGATGGGGCAGGACCCGGACATGCACGCCCTGGCCAGCGCTCATTTTGACCATCTGCCGGTCTGGATCAGCGGAAACGCCTATCTGAACGGTGCCACCGTCAGTACTCATGAACCTGGAGCCAGAGTGGTTTCCGGGGAACTGGTCCAGTTCCGTTTTGAGGAGACCCCGGATGGGGTCCTTCTCCATTCAAATCTCGGCAAGCTTCTGGACGGAATGGACTGTCCGGTTCTTTCCACCTCCGTCCTGGGAACGGCCTTTGAACCCGAGCAGCCCTTTGAGGCGCCGGACGGAAGTCCGCTGGTTTTCAGTCGGGACTACTTTGACGCGCACCGCGGTGCCTGTACCCTCCCCGGTCCCTTTGCCTCCCCTGTTCCGGAGAGTCTCAATCTGACCCCCGCATGCGCTGCAGGAGGAAAATGACATGTCCCTGTTCCATCCCAGAAAAGAGCCGGAGAGGATTCCCTACGACCCCAGCATCCGGGAACCGGCCATACGAAGAAGCATCTGTACCGGTGAAATGACCGCCGGCTTTGTCGATCTTGTTTCCGGCGACTTCCATGACCTGATGCTCCTGGAAGATCAGAAGGCTGTGGACGAGTTCTGCCGGCGTGTCGGACGCAGTGAGGTCCGGACGATCTACTGATACCCCTCCAGTCGAGAAACAGGTCTCTCCCTCCAGGTTTTCTTTCCCGGATCGCAGTTCCGGGAAATCTCTTCACCGGGAGTGCATCGCCGCTCCCGGTTTCATAATGTCATAGCGCTTCCGAATTATGTGAGTGGAAGAAACCGTTCTGTTTCTGGTGTCACGGGCGGCGGTATATTATGTTTTAATATCCAGCAAAACACACCCGGCCAGTTTTCCACTCTCCCGGCAGAATGTTTTATTGTGCAATTTAGGTCCGGATTCAGGGGCATTTTTGTGCTTATTAACACTTTGAGTATCTCCTGTTTGACGTTTATGTCCTTCATCGTTATAATTCGTCGCAGACCATTTCCAGGAGGTTATCATGCGCCGAGCATCCGGATTTCTTTTTTCTTTTCTGGTTTTTTCACTTCTCAGTTTTCCCGTACTTGCCGATCCCCTCGTAGCATACGGACTCACCTTTGATTCCATGGACACCGTCATTGACTTCGGCAACACCCCCGTCAAGGACATTGAGCCGCTCATCCATCTGGTGGAACAGATGCCTCTGCTTCGCGAGGTGGATATGTACCAGCAGCGGCTGCCCCGTGAGGACATGGAGCGCCTCTTTGACATGTTCCCCGATATCTTCTGGGGATTCACCCTTCGCTTTTCGGAACATACCGTGCGCACCGACGTGACTGCCTTTTCCACCCTCCACGGGAGCTGTCCCAACCCGCCCCATTCAGAAAAAGAGTTTTCCATGCTGCGGATGTGCCGGAACCTGGAGGCGCTAGACATCGGGCACAATGCCACCCGGGACATCTCCTGGCTTGCCGGGCTGACCCATTTGAAAGTCCTGATCATCGCTATCAATCAGATTGAGGATATTTCCGTTCTCTCCCAGCTGCACGAGCTGCAGTATCTGGAAGTGTTCACCAACAAGGTCACGGATGTCACCCCCCTGCTGGGACTGACGAATCTGGTGGATCTGAATCTTTCCAACAACCCCATCTTCGACCTGAGACCCCTGTACAAGATGACCTGGCTGCGAAGGCTCTGGCTGGGAGATTTCATGCAGTATCCCGAAGAACAGAAGGCCGAAATCATGGCTGCTCTCCCCGATACCGAGTTTTTCTGGGGCTGGGGGCCGACTGCGGGAACCTGGCGGGAGCATCCCCACTATTTTGCCCTGTATGACTTTTTTCGGACCCGGGTCTTTGTGCCCTTTGACGATCTGAACTGAAAGGCGTGCCATGAAAAAGCTGATCTTTGTTGTCCTGCTTCTCCTTCTGTCCTCCTGCGCCCTCGCCGCGCCCGTTACTCTGCCCATTGACCTGAGCGGCGGATTTGCGCCCCAGCCCTCCGGATTCCTCTCGGACACCTCCTATGAGGACGCCAGCATCCGAGTGGACATTGAAACCACCGAGTATTTGGGCACCGCCTGCTATCTGGCGCGCATCCGGATTCAGGACGGCTCCCAGCTCCGGACCGCACCTGCCTATGATTTTTCCCGTCTGCAAACCGCTCCCTCTGCCGCGATTGCAGAGCGCGTCAATGCGGTGCTGGCCATCAATGGCGATTTCTATTCCTACCAGATGGAATCCGGAAGCTTCCTGGTCCGCCAGGGGATACTGTATGCCAACAAACCTCTGCGCAACCGGGATGTTCTGCTGGTGGACGCCAACGGCGATTTTACCATCGTGCCCCCCAATCCCGACGGTTCTCCGAAGACCTTCTCCCCGGAAGGCGTGGTGAATGCGTTCAATTTCGGCCCCGGTCTAATCGTTGACGGCAAGCCCATGGAAACCGGCTTCAACGCCCACTACAACTATTCCGAGGAGAAACACCGCCGCTGCGCCATTGCCCAGGTCCGCCGGGGCGAGCACGAGTATCTGTGTATCGTGACGGACGGCCCCGAAGAGAAATACAAGACTGGCCTGACCATGAAGGAGTTTACCGATTTCGTGGCCACGCTGGGCGTGGAGAACTGCTACAATCTGGATGGAGGCAACTCCACGGTGATGTTCTTCGGTGGACGGAAGATCAATGCCATTGCCCAGCGCCGCCTGCGTCCCATTTCGGACATTATTTACTTCGCATCCGCTGATGATGGAAAGTAGGTATCTTGCATGACTGCGACATTTTCACTCTACTTTGGAGTCCTGCTTCTTTCCCTGATTGTTCTGCTCATGCTGCTCATTCGCCGCTGCGGTCTCCGCACCGCAGGGGTGTTTTTTTTCAGCGCATCCCTGTCCGGTTTTGTCCTTTCCCGGGCAAATGCCATGCTCTTCGGGGGCTTCGGGCGCATGTCCGGGGGCTTTTTCTCTCTGGACCCCCTTCACCACAGTTTCTTTGGCTTTGTCCTTGGTGCATGTCTGGGTCTGCTGGTTACCGGCAGCCTCCTGCACCAGTCTCCCCAAGCCCTTTCCCGTCAGGCAGCCGCGCCTTTGCTGCTGTTTTTGGCACTTGCCCGTTTCTGCGAGTTTTTTGCGGATTTCGGCTGGGGACAGATCACGGAGGGTTTTCTCTCCGTCTTTCCCCTCTCCGTGAAGGACATGTACGGACTGCCCCACCTGTCCGTCTTCCTTCTGGAAGGCCTGTTTGCCCTGATCCTTTGCTTTTCGTTCCGGCACCGCACCAGGGCATCCTCCCAACCCTTCATTGAATCCCTTTGTCTTGTCTCCGCAGCGCAAATCTTCTTTGAAAGCCTGCGTACCGAACCTCTGATGAAGGGCTTTGTGAAAGTCCAGCAGATTGAATTCCTTCTTCTGATCCTTGCACTGGCCCTGCTCCTGCATATCTGTTCCCTCAGGTTCTACATCGCCTTTGTTCTGTGCATCGCCGTGTCCGCCTTCTGCGAATATGCCCTGGACAAACTGCCCTCCATTCCCGTTCCTGTTCTTTACGGTCTGATGGTGGCTTCCCTGATCTGGATGACATATTGCTTCAAGCGCTTCCTGCGCATTCCCCTGGCCTCGGGACAGATGATGTAACTCCCTTAGAGCCGCCCGGAAGCCGGAGATATTCTCTCCGCTTCCGGGCTTTTCTCTTCTGTTCTCTCTTCAGACAGGGTCCCGTCCGAACATCTGTTCCAGACGGCTTGAAAGAAGCGTATTTCTCCTGCGCACGGCCATATTTCTGATGGCCAATCGGAGGGCTTCCTCTGTTCCTACCATTACCAGGCCCTTTTTGGCCCTCGTGATGCCGGTATAGACCAGGTTCCGCTGAAGCATGATATAGTGCGTCATCATCACCGGCATTACCACCACCGGGTACTCCGAGCCCTGCGCCTTGTGAATGGTGGTGGCATAGGCCAAGACCAGCTCATTGAGGTCCTGCACTTCATAGAGGACCTGCCGGTCGTCAAAGCGTACCCTCAGCTGCTGGTCCTCAAGGCTGAGACTCTCCACAACCCCGATATCCCCGTTGAAGACGCCTTTTTCATAGTTATTGCGTACCTGCATGACCTTATCGCCTTCCCGGTAGGTGATTCCTCCCCGTGTCATTCCGGGGGCGCTGCCATTCAGGGCCTGCTGCAGTCGGGTATTCATCTGGGCAGTCCCCACTGCACCGCGCTGCATGGGGGTGAGCACCTGGATATTTTTCGGATCCGTATGATAAAACCCGGGAAGCCGCCGTCTGACCAGATCCACCATGAGCTCTGCAGCCTTTTCCGGATCCTCCTCCCGGAGAAAAAAGAAATCCGTTTCCGATGTCCGTTTCAGTTCCGGCATCTGTCCCCGGTTGACGCGATGTGCATTCATGATGATCTGGCTGTTCTGCGCCTGCCTGAAAATCCGTGTCAGGCGGACCACGGGGAAACAGCGGCTGTCAATCAGATCCCGCAGCACATTTCCCGCGCCCACACTGGGCAACTGGTCAATATCCCCCACCAGGATCAGGCTCATGCTGTCCGGCACAGCCCGCAGCAGTGCATTCATCAGGAGGATATCGATCATGGAGCATTCATCGACAATGAGCACATCCCCTTCCAAAGGATTCTCGCTGTTGCGCGCATAGCCCTCCGGAGGCTTGATTTCCAACAGCCGGTGGAGGGTCTTGGCTTCTATGCCCGTGGCTTCTGAAAGTCGTTTGGCTGCACGGCCTGTGGGTGCAGCCAGAAGGATGTTCGCGCCTGCTGTGCGCAGCGCCGTAATGATGCCCAGTGTCGTGGTGGTCTTTCCCGTTCCCGGACCACCGGTGAGAATCAGCACCTTCTCTGAGACGGCGGTAAGGATTGCCTTCATCTGTATCTCATCATACGTCATCCCGGTCTCCTCGCTGATGCGCTCCGCAAGGCCCAGTTCTCCCACACGGATTCTGGCCGGATGCAGAAAAATGCGCCGCAGCTGCCGGGCCACCCCCACTTCCGATGCATAAAAGGGAGGGAGATAGATTGCCCGCTCATCCGGAATCAGGTCATTGGGCAACGGTTCCGTCTTCACATCCCCGCTGTCAATCATCTGTTCCAGCACCGGGAGGAGCTGTTCCCGCGTCATCTCCAGAAGCGTGCAGCCACTCTCCAGCAGCTGCTCCCGCATGGCAAAGCAGTGCCCTTGGTCTGCCAGCTGGTTGAGGGTGAACAGCATTCCGCTGCGTAAACGCTCAACCCGATCGTGAGCAAAACCCAGCTTTTCCGCGATGGCATCCGCCGTTTTGAATCCGATACCCCAGATGTCGTCCGCCAGCCGGTAGGGATTCTCTGTCACCACCTGGATGCTCTCCTGGCCGTAGGTCTTGTAGATCTTGGCTGCATGGGCCGTACTCACATTATGTCCCTGAAGAAAAAGCATGATGTTGCGGATTTCCTTCTGTTCCTCCCAGCTTTGGCGAATCCGCTCGGCGCGCTTTTTCCCCAGACCCGGCACCTCAATCAGGCGATCTGCATCATGCTCGATCACCTCCAGTGTGTTTTCTCCGAAGATTCCCACAATCCGCTTGGCGGTTGCCGGGCCTACTCCCTTGACAAGACCGCTGCCCAGGTATTTTTCAATGCCGTAGATCGTCGCCGGAAGGGTCTCTTCGCAACGGGTCACGGAAAACTGACGCCCGTACTTGGGATCCATCCGCCATTCCCCGTCCAGAAGCAGCACGGAGCCCACATGGACTTCAGGCATCGCTCCCACACACGTGACCAGGTCAGGTTCCCTTTTCACCTGACAACGCAGGACCGTGTACCCGTTGGTCTCGTTCTGGTAGGTGATGCGTTCCACCACCGCGCGCAACCGTTCCATCAGGCTTCCCCCTTTTCTTCCTTCGCATCCTGTTCCTCCATTGCCCAGATCAGAACCGGATTCATCACATCCATTCCCCGCGGGGTCAGGGCCAGCCGATCCTCCCCGTTTCGGATCAGCCCCAGCTCCCGGCATTTCTGCAGGGTTTGGGGCCAGAAGGCTTCCGGTACCTGCCCGAAATCCCGGGTAAATCTGATCCGGTCCATCCCCCGGACCATCCGCACGCCCATCATCAGGCGCTCATAGCGGCGCGCGGCGGGTGTACAGTCCCCCTCCTTCATGGCCGGGCTGCCAGCCAACCAGTCCCCAAGTCTGGAGGGGTTTTGAAACCTTCCGTCAAGGTCGCTGTGCGCGGCGGGGCCCACGCCCAGATAGGGACCGCATTCCCAGTACAGGAGATTGTGCCTGCACTCCCGCCCCGGACGGGCATAATTGGAAACCTCATAGCGCGCAAGCCCCGCCTGCGCCAAGGCAGAGGTGAGCATCGCGTCCATTTCCTCCATCTCCTCCTCCTCGGGCAGCATCAGGGGGGTTCTGCGGGACAGGGGCGTGCCTTCCTCCACTATGAGGGAATATACACTCAGATGCTCGGGATGCAGGGACAGGGCTCTTTTGAGGGTGTGCTCAAGATCCTGGAGATGCTGCCCGGGCAGCCCTGTCATCAGGTCCATGTTCAAGTTCTCAAACCCCGCGCTGCGGGCCAGATGTACCGCCTCCTCCGCCTGTGCCGCGCTATGGATGCGCCCGATCTCCCGCAAAAGACGGTCCTCCAGGCTCTGGATTCCCAGTGAACATCGGTTGACTCCTGCCTTCCGGTACCCCGACAGGGTTTCCCGGGTCACGGTTCCGGGATTCATTTCCATTGTGATCTCCGCATCCGGCAGGATGGACAGTTCCCGGGATGCGGCGTCAAGGAGAGTCTCCACTTCTCCAGGGCTCAGCAGCGAAGGCGTGCCGCCTCCAAAGAAGATGCTTCCAAAGCGCCGGTTTTTGCAAAGGGCCGCCTGACGATGTATTTCATCGCAGACGGCCCCGATATAAGCTTCTCTGAAAGACAGCTGCCCCGCGGCAGAGGGAAAGTCGCAGTACTCGCACTTGCGCACACAGAAGGGGACATGGATATACAAACCTGTTTCCATTTTACTCATCCATCTTCAGCACAGCCATGAACGCCTCGCTGGGAACCTCCACGGATCCAAGCTGGCGCATCTTCTTCTTGCCTTCTTTCTGCTTTTCCAGCAGCTTGCGTTTGCGGGTGATGTCTCCGCCATAGCATTTGGCCAGAACGTCCTTGCGCATGGCCTTGACCGTCTCCCGAGCTATCACCTTGCCGCCGATAGCGGCCTGGATGGGGATTTCAAAGAGCTGGCGGGGAATCACGTCCTTGAGCTTCTCGGCAATGGAGCGTCCTCTGGCATAGGCCCGGTCCCGGTGAACAATCATGGACAGGGCATCACAGGGTTCACCGTTGAGAAGCATGTCCATCTTTACCAGATCGCTTTCCCGGTATCCGGACAGCTCATAATCATAGCTGGCATAGCCGCGGCTGCGGCTCTTGATCTGGTCAAAGAAATCGAAGATGATCTCCGAGAGTGGGATCTGGTAATGGAGGCATACGTGCTGCCCCTCATAGACCATATCCTTGAATTCCCCTCGTTTGCCCTGACAGACCTCCATGAGCGCACCCACGTAGTCCTGAGGCGTATGAACACTCACCGCCACATAGGGCTCCTCCATATGGTCAATGGTTCCTATAGGCGGGAGGTTGGAGGGATTGTCCACTTCCACCATGGTTCCGTCCGTCTTGTAAACACGGTAGATGACGCTGGGCGCGGTGGTGATCAGATCCAGATCAAATTCCCGCTCAAGGCGCTGCTGAATGATTTCCATGTGCAGCAGCCCCAGAAATCCGCATCGGAACCCGTATCCCAGCGCCTGGCTGGTTTCCGGCTCCCAGGTCAGGCTGGCATCATTGAGCTGAAGCTTTTCCAGTGCATCTTTCAGATTCTCATACTGGGCGCCATCCGCGGGATAGATTCCGCAAAACACCATGGGCACCACCTGTCGGTACCCGGGCAGCATCTGCTCTGCAGGGCGATCGTTGTCGGTGATCGTATCCCCCACACGTGTATCGTGCAGGTCCTTGATGGAGGCTGCAATATAACCCACATCTCCTGCGCTGAGACAGTCCGTGGGTTCATAGCCCGGGCTTCTGGCACCCACCTCCACCACCTCAAAGGTGGCACCGGTATTCATCATGCGGATGGTCATTCCCGCGCGGACGGTTCCGGAGAATACGCGGACATAGCAGATCGCACCCCGGTAGTTGTCGTAGAAGCTGTCAAAGATCAGCGCCTGCAGCGGTGCATCAGCATCGCCCACGGGAGAGGGAATGGAGTCCGCCACCCTCTCCAGAACCTCCTCGATGCCCAGACCGGTCTTTGCACTGATCAGAGGCGCGATGTCCGCCGGGATGCCGATGATCTCCTCGATTTCCGAGCGCACCTCCTCCGGCCTGGCGCTGGGCAGGTCGATCTTGTTGATGACCGGAATGATCTCCAGGTTGTGTTCCACCGCCATGTACACATTGGCCAGAGTCTGGGCTTCCACCCCCTGGGTGGCATCCACCACTAGAAGAGCACCCTCACAGGCCGCAAGGGCGCGGCTGACTTCATAGGTAAAGTCCACATGGCCGGGAGTGTCAATCAGGTTGAAGGTGTACATCTCCCCGTTTTTCGCCCGGTAGTTCATGCGGACCGCCTTGCTTTTGATGGTAATCCCCCGCTCCCGCTCCAGCTCCATGGAATCCAGGACCTGATCCACCATCTCCCGCTTGTCAAACACGCCTGTGCTCTCCAGAAGCCGGTCCGCCAGTGTACTCTTTCCGTGGTCGATATGTGCGATAATGCAAAAGTTGCGGATATGTTGCATCTTTTGTTCAGCCAAGTTGTCTCTCCTCTCACGTGCTCATGCCAATTTGCCATGCCGCGGTCAAAAGCATCAGCATGGCCAGGGTTTCAAACAGCCACAGCCAGAACTGGCTGTAGCGCAGCCGGATGCCCCCAAGGTTAAGGATGGACTCCAGCTTGGAAAAGATAAACAGCATCAGAAGTCCGACACTGCGAAGCAAGCCTGCAACAAAATGATGCGTGCTCAGGGACATCTGTGCAATGGACAGGGAAAAACCCGCGGACAGGGTCAGACAGGAGATGCTGCCCAGAACCAGGGACAGGATGCGAAGCAGTCCCGGCTGGTTGCCGTTGAAGGCAATCAGCGAAAAAAACATCACCAGATGAACAAGAAGTGTTGCCACCATGATGCTTTGCAGGATCAGGTTGCTGGCAACACTCCGCTGGACATATTCCCTGACATATACCGGCAGCAGCACCAGCATTGCACCCGAATCCACAAACTGCTGTGCAAGATACCGCTGTCTCAGTCCGCCAATCATGGGACGATAGCCGCATTGGATACAGCGGCCTACAAACATCAGACCCGACATGGCGCTGATGGCCGCCATTTCCGCCCCGCCGCTGAACAGGTTCCCCAGGGCGCACAGACACAGGAAAAACAGGGTCGTACCGTATCGGAGATAGATGCCTGCTTCATCGATGGCAAGCAGATACTGTCCCGCAGCGCGAAGTGTGTTGCCCAACCGCGTCAATCTCGTGCGCACCTGCTCAGAGGTATCCGTCATGAACAGATCCATCTCCTCTTCACTGCGGATGTGCACAAAAAAGCCGCCGATCCCCCTGAGGATCGAATAAATGAACAGCGTCAGATGCCAGCCGAACCCCGCCCGGGTGATTCGAATCAGCAACAGGCGGATTTTTCTGGGGACCCAGTCCGCTGCCAAGTCCACCACGTTATCCACGGCTTCATCCAGGGTCAGCTGTGTCGGAGGAGGCACAGGCGGCGCAGGTGGCTGTTTTGACGATTGTTCAGGCAGCTGTTTCGACGATTGTTTAGGAGGCTGTTTCGACGGCTGTTTCGGCGGCTTGGGCTGAGACTGCCCGAGGGGAGGTTTCGGGGAAATATTTCTGGTCATGTCAGCTCTTGGAACCCTTTGTTCCCGAGGTTACTTTCTGCAATATGGTGGAGTCGTAGGCGAATACACTGCGGTTCTTGTCCGCATAGGCGCGCATGGCCTCTTCCACTAGTCGGTCAATGAGCTGAGGGAACTTCATGCCAGCGGCAGCCCACAGATAATAGGCCAGCGAACCTGGAATGGTGTTGGGTTCGTTGACGTAGAGCACGTCCATTTCGTCCATGATGAAGTCCACACGCATGGTTCCGCGTCCATCCAGGAGGTGGAAGATTTCCAGTGTCATCTTCTGGATGCGCTCAGTCAGTTCTTCACCGATGGGTGCAGGAAGCACGCGGGCAAGGTTCTTCATGCCCTGGCTGTAGCCGGTCTTGGTTCCGGCATCTCTCAGGTATTTGGTCCAGAAATCCAGGAACTTGTTGCCGTCCGAGCTGACCGGCATCTCACAGACGGAAACGTCCACCTGATCATCATACCCAACTGCTGCGCAGTTGATTTCCACAGGATTGCGGATGCCCGCCTCCACCAGGATCCGGCGATCATAGCTGGCAGCCAGATTGACGGCCTTTTCCAACTCCTCCCGGTTTTCCACGCGACTGACGCCAATAGAGCTGCCCAGACTTGAAGGCTTGACAAACATGGGATAGTGAAGCATCTTCTCTGCCTTGTCGAACAGTTCTTCCTTCCGGCTGGCCAGGTCTCCGCGGGTGAACCAGATAAAATCCAGCACTGGAAGTCCGGCACCCCGGAAAATCTGCTTCAGGGCAATCTTATCCATGCCAATGCTGGATCCCAGTACACCGGAACCGGCGTAGGGAAGTCCCGCCATCTCAAACAACCCCTGCAGGGTACCGTCCTCTCCGTGCATTCCGTGGATCACAGGGATGGCGCAGTCGATATGCGCTATCGGCAGGGGGAGCTTTCCGAAAAGACTCTGACGCTGGAGGGGCCAGGCGTAGAGGTCCCCGGAGCCTGTGGAGATATCAAGAATCACACGGGTGATATCCTTCGCCATGGGATTGAAATTCCTGAATGTCTCGATATGACGCAGCGGTTCTCCGGTATACCACAGGCCCTCTCTGGAGATATACACCGGAACGATTTCGTAATCCGCCGCTTCCGCCGCCTCCATCATCTGCAGAGCAGAGACAATGGACACGTCATGTTCCACGGTTCGGGATCCAAAAAATACGGCGAGACACAGTTTACTCATGCAAACCCCTCCTGGATTGAATTAAGTTTCAGAATAATTGTCGGGCAAATCATTTTCATAAAGGATGACATCGCCCGGCTGCATCATCCCGCTCAGCAGAGTGGAAGACTCGTCAAGACTTCCGACCACATGAAGCCGGGATTCCTCAAATCCGGCTTCCCTCAGTCCTTCTGCAATGGGAATGGTATGCTTTCTCCCGACCAGGATGGCCACATCCACACACTGGGCCATCTGCCGGCCGAGTTCACGGTTCAGAGCTTCTTCCTGATTTCCCAGTTCCACCAGGCCTGGCGTCACGATGATCCGACGCCCTGGGAAATCCTTGAGAACCCTCAGGGCTGCAGCCGCACCTGCGGGATTGGCGTTGAACGCATCGTCGATGATGCTGACCCCGCCTGCTCCGCTGTCAAGTAACTGTAGCCTGTGTTCCACTGGACGGCAGCGGGAAATGCCCATGGCGATCTCCTCCAGGGTCAGCCCCATGCTGGCCGCCACCGTGCAGCACAGCAGAAGATTCGAGATGGAATGCTCTCCGAGAAGCCGGGTCTGGACGCTTCTGCTCTCCCCTGTGGCCACATCCACAAGGTTAAAACGGGTGCCCTCCGGGCCCCAGTGGATATATTCCGCCCGGATAAGCTGTCCCGGCTGATATTTTTTTTCAAGCGTACATCCGGCAAACAACTCGTCACAGATCCCGCCATCCTTGGCAAAAACTGCCGTTCCGTCGGAGGGAAGCCCTTCTATCAGCTCATACTTGGTCTTGCGGATGGTGTCAATGTTTCCGAAGGTGTCCAGATGTTGTGCGCCTACGGAGGTCACCACGCCGATGGAGGGATGAACCAGGTCCACCAGTTCCGCAATGTCTCCGGGATGACGTGCTCCCATCTCGGCAATAAACACCTGGTGCGCCGGCATGAGCTGTTCCCGGATGACCCGGGTCACGCCCATGGTGGTATTAAAGCTTCCGGGCGTCGCGAGCACATTGTATCGAACCGAAAGAATTTCCCGCAGCAGCACCTTTGTGCTGGTCTTTCCATAGCTTCCCGTAATGCCGATGCGGATCAGATCTGGCTGGCGGGCAAGACGTGCCTTGGCGTCCTCGACAAACTGAAGATTGATCCTTTTCTCCATGGGCTCCGCCATGCGCTCCGCCAGATCCAGAAGCCCCGCCAGGGCTGCGGGAAGCAGGTATCCCAGCACCTGCCAGTTTGCAAGAAGCACCAGCTCCAGAATTCCCACCAGAATCAGCAGAATGAGCATCAGGCGGCGCACCCGCTCTGTCACCACAAAGGGTTTCTTTTCCTTGATCTGCTTTCCGTTTCGGTACAGCAGAAAAGCCACCGTGGCTTCCAGAATCAGACAAACCTGCCCCGGAATTCCAAGCAACAGTGGAATGGTGCCTGCTGCTGCCATGGCCGCGGGAGGAAGCACCGTGCGCTGGAGATTTCTGCGGACACTTTTCCAGTATCCGGGCAACTGATAGCTCTCAAGCTGCAGCATGTGCATCAGGTGCCTGGCAGCCAGCACGCTGCAATAGGTCAGTACGGCAGTCTGAATCAAAACCCATATAATTTTAATCATGGTTCTCGTCCTTCCAGAAAGAAACTGTTCAGTATTCTCATCAGCGAAGTTCCCCGTTCCAGATAGGCAAAATGGCCGGCTCCCTCTTCCACAACCAGTCCGGCATCCGGAATAAGCTTTTCCATCTTCTGTCCCATCCACAGCGGAGTTTCCCGGTCGGCGGAGCCCCAGAACAGCAGGGTACTTGCTTTGATCTTGGGCAGTTCAGCCGTGAGATCGCGGTTGACGATGCGCTTGAAGGTTTCTCTCATCCGGGGATCCAGGGAACGGTAATCCTGGGAACCAAATGCTTGGACCAGTGCTTCCTTTCCACGTTCAGACCACGGTTTCAGGATTTTGCTCTTCTCCATGGTATCAAGGCCACGACGCAGCGCCCGGTAAACGGAGGTTTTGAATGACTGCTTGGCACCCGGTTCCGCGCGGATGCCGGCGGCATCGCAAAGCACCATGCGGCCGACCAGTTCAGGATAGGTTGCCGCAAGCAAAATGGCCACCCTTCCTCCGAAGGAATGACCGACAATGTCGCAGGGGGCCATGTCCAGCAGCCGGATGAGCTCTGCTGTCAGTTCCATGTAGTCCTCCACTCCCCAGGTTTCCAGGGGCTGAGCGGACTGCCCGTTCCTGCCATGGCCAGGAAAATCGATGGCCGCCGTACGCATCTTTTCTGACATGGGAATCTGGATGCTCTTCATCATCTCCGCGGAACACATCCATCCGTGAAGAAGCATGAGGCCACACCCCTGCCGGCCCGCAAGCCGGACATCCACTCTGATCCCCCGCCATTCCAATTGCATGCGTACAACCCCTCCAGCCTAAAGATGACTTTTCTATCCTCGTATTTTACAACTTCTGCCGCAAAAGGACAAGATGAGAAAAGTACCTGCCTTTGATTTCGCAGAATGCTGAATTGCAAAAGTAACGGGCACAGGGTACAGGGAACAGACGGATTTGCTTCTGTCGGTTTCTTTCCATGAATATAAAAACACCCTCCGTCCTGTCCCGACAGGATTGATGGGACGGAAACCGGAGGGCTCAACATCTTCACGAATCAGAAATACTGCTGTTTGACGAGTGTTTGTTTATGAGCGTACTGCCGCAACTTATCACCGGTTCATATCCAGAAAAGCCGTTCAGTTCCTCCTTTGGAGAATTATCCATTTTCCGTCCGGTGCAACGATCTCCATATCTTTCAGGCATTTGGATTTTGTGGTTCAAAAAATCTTTTCCCGCCTTTGTCTCTCATCAAACTCCAGGTGTCCCGACCTTTGTCACGGGTGGATTATACGGCTTCGCCAGAAATGCAGGGTTGACATCCTCAAGGCAATCGTGGCGGATGATTGTATCAACGAATATCCACGCTCTGTTCGGAAGGCTTTTCATCTTCTCCCGTCCCACAGCGCTTCCATTCGTTTCTTTTGTCGCATCCGGTCCTTAACCGCGTGATCTCATTGTCTCTTCCTCCATCAGATCACGGATCGGTTCAGTCTGATCGACATCGTCGCTGTAAGTCCGGCAAACCCGGTCATCATCGTCATTGCCTACCGGAATTCACTTGAGAAGTTTCGTCCCCTTCGGGATCTGTTATCGAACCAGCGGCATCCTCCTTTGACTGAATGGAGGGTTTGGATGTTTCAAACCACAAATGAGTGCCTTGACGGGTCCTGCCGGTTGACGTTGACAGCCACTGACCATACTTCCACCTCTTTGTCCTCTGGGCACATCTGCCCTATGGCAAACTCCATTTGCCATAGGGCAGATGTATGTGTATTGTGGCGCCTTTTGTCATTTGATCCGGATCCGCAACAGGCAGTTAACTGTTCAGATTTCATGGGTTTCATCAATCATCACTGCTCCTCCGTCCCATGCACCGGGATATCGGAAGGGGAGCGATTCCGACAAACAACATACCCCAGACCTATCAGCAAGGAAGAGAAAGCTCGAACTTATCCGCATCCCATAAATCCTGTCGGATAGAAAACCGATGACGTTTGTACGTATCCAAACTTCCGTACGGACGGCTGGTTGTTAGAAGAAACAACCCTGCACATATTCTGACACACGATCTGGGTTCAGCATCAGACGGTCCCCTCTGTTCCAGGAACCAGCAAAGCAGATCAACCGTTGAAGCCTTATTCCACAATCAGATACTTGACCGTCTCCATGATGGAGAGGATCTGATATTTGATCAAAAAAGCCACATTGCTGTAATTCGGATGGTTTTTCAGGAGATTCGCAAGAGGAAGCACATAGGTTTCCGTCTCCTCCATATACTCCCGCATCCTCTCCATGCTGAAACTGGCAGCCATGGTCGAAATGTTGTTGCAGCGATCTATGATTTTGACCACGCTGGCTTCCGGATTTCCGGCGATGCGCTGATAATAGATTTGGGTGGCCTCCTTTTCCGTCTTTCCCTCGGGAATACGGAAGGTCACCAGGTCCACAATGGCACGAACTTCATCGCTGAAGGGGATATCCTCCAGCGTTACACCCGTATCTTCCACCACATCATGCAGGAGAATCGCCGCCAGAAGCCGGTCATCGCGAATGCCCATAGCGTGCGCCTGACAGGCCATCAGCAGGGGATGATTGATGTACAGCACCTGCTCACGGGTCCTTCTTGCCTGCTTGCGGTATTGTCCCATATGCTGCGACCGCATGTAGCCAAGTGCTCTGGAAGTCTGAGACAGATCCTCGATCTGTGCAAAACGCTTCATGCGGGTATACATGTTTTCTTCCTGAAAAAGACGGTCCCGGAACAGAAAGTCCTCGACTTCCGCCCTCTCATCCCCCAGGGCAAGAAGGACGGAATACGGTGTATTTGTCACCTCCGCAATCAGCATCAGGTTCTCAATATCCGGCAGTTCCTTCCCACATTCCCACCGAGCCAGGCTGTCAGGGGTCGTTCCC
>CACYCQ010000236.1:0-2680 GCA_902772995.1 uncultured Eubacteriales bacterium | reverse complement strand
GCACCACGGGGCACGTGTTCCGCATCGCCGGAGAGCTTCGGGACAGGGGCGTGGACATGGAGGACCTGACCCGCCGGCTGTACCGCTCGGATTCCCCCCGCAGGGTGCGCATGAAGGCCAGGGCCTATCAGCGGCTGAGGTTTCTTTATGGCGGGCAGGTGGGCGTGATCGCCATTTCCGAGCAGGATTTGGAGGAATGCGGCTGCACCCGGGAGGATCTGGACGGGATCGTCCGGATTGCCCAGGATGTCCGGGGGGTGCGCTTTGCGTTCATGCTGACGCAGAGCGGCAGGAAGGTCAAGATCAGCATGCGCTCCTTCGCCCCGGAGACGGTCAGAGATCTGGCCGAGCGCTACGGCGGCGGCGGGCACAATCAGGCGTCGGGCTGCACCGTGGAGATGACCCTGGCGGAGGCGGTGGTCCTGGTGGAGAAGCTGGCCGGGGAGAAACTGGGAGAGACACAGAAGTGAATGGACTCATTTCCGTCCTCAAGCCGCCCGGCATGACGTCGGGCGGCGTTGTTGCCCGTGCAAAATGGATCTTTGGCTGCAGGGCGGGTCACGCGGGAACGCTGGACCCCGAGGCGGCGGGCGTGCTGCCGGTGATGCTGGGAAAGGGGACGCGGCTGTTTGACTACCTGGTGGACAAGGAAAAGACCTATGTGGCGGAGCTGGTGACAGGGCTTGAGACGGACACCCAGGATGTCCACGGGCGGGTGACGGGGACCTCGGGGGTCCTTTCCGCCGGACAGGTGGAGGCGGTGCTCCCCCGCTTCGTGGGGACCGTCTGGCAGGTGCCGCCCATGGTCAGCGCCCTCAAGCGCGGAGGGGAGAAGCTGGTGGACCTGGCCCGGCAGGGCATTGAGGTTCCCCGCGATCCCCGGCCGGTCCGCATTGACGCGGTCCGCCTGGTGCGGGACATGGGACAGGGGCGGTTCCTGCTGCGGGTGGACTGCGGCCGGGGAACCTACATCCGCACCCTGTGCCACGATATCGGGCGCGCCTGCGGCGCGGCCGCGTGCATGGGCATGCTCATCCGCACCCGCAGCGGCGCCTTTACCCAGGAGATGTCCGTCCCCGTGGAGGAGATGGACGAATCGGGAATCCTGCCCATGGACCTGCCCCTGGGGCACCTGCCCCGCGTGGAGGTGGCAGGGGCGGCGGAGCGGTTCCTGCGCAACGGGGTTCCCCTGGAAAAAAGGGAGATTTCGCAGGTCCCCGGGGAGGACCAGCCGGTCAGGCTGTATCTGGGGGATCGGTTCTGCGGAATCGGAAGATGGAGAGGAGGGGCACTCCGCACGGAGGTGCTGTTGCTGGAAACATGACGCAGATTCTGTCGCATGAGAATCAGTATCCGGGGGAGCCCTGCGTGGTGGCCCTGGGAACCTTTGACGGGGTCCATCTGGGGCACCGGGCGCTCCTCGGGGAGGCGGTCCGGGAGGCCCGGAGGCGGAACCTCCCCTCGGTGGTCTGGACCTTTTCGACCCACCCCATGACGGTCTTTGCGCCCGGAAGGGTCCCCCGGCAGCTGGAGACCCTGGAGGAGAAGACCGACTCCCTGCGGGAAACCGGCGTCGATTTTGTGATCCTGCGCCCCTTTACCCGGGAATTTGCCGACCTGACCCCTGAGGCGTTTCTCTCCCTGATGGAGACGGCCCTCCATCCCCGGATGGTGGTGGCGGGGTTTAACTACACCTTTGGAAAGAAGGGCGCGGGAACGGCGCAGCTGCTCCGGCAGTCCGCCGGGGAGCACGGGTTTGAGACCCTGATCGTGCCGGCGGTCCAGGCGGGGGGCGAGGCGGTGTCCAGCACCCGGATCCGGGACGCCATCCGGGAGGGGGACATGGCGAAGGTCCGGATGCTCATGGGCAAGCCTTATGCCCTTGGCGGCCGGGTGGTGCACGGCAGGCACCTGGCCTCCCTCCTGGGCTTCCCCACGGCCAACCTGGATTTCCCCCGGGAGAAGGAGGTCCCCCTCTTCGGCGTGTATGCGGCCCTGGCCGCTCTGGAGGGGAAAACCTATCCCGCGGTGGTCAATATCGGCGTGCACCCCACGGTGCCGGGAGACGGGTGCACCGTCGAGGCGGCCCTGATGGGCTATGACGGCGGGGACTTTTACGGAAAACCCCTGACCCTTCGCCTTATGCAGCACCTGCGCAGGGAGGAAAAGTTTGCCTCCCTGTCCGACCTGGCCGCGCAGGTCCGGCTGGACCGGGAGAGGGCGATGCGGTGGATTGCGGAAAACTGTCCCATGGACGGAAGGAAGGAGAACGGATGAAGAAACGGTTCTGCAGGGGACTGGTCGCCTCCCTGCTGGTGGCGGGAGTGTGCGCCCTGTGCAGCCTGGCGGCGCCCTTTCTGGATTCGGAGCTGCTGCACAAAAACGCCGCCGGGGCCGTGGACTCCATCTGGAACGCGGACACGCCCCGGGAGGTGGTGGGCGGCTTTGAGTCCGCGCGCCTTGACGACTATGCCACGGTGCTGATGATCAAGACGGCCTGCTTCAGCGGAAAGGCCACGTACCTTGAAAAGGTTTTTGGCGGACTGCGCACGGAGGTGGCGGTCCGGGAGGACACGGACAGCTGGGGGGCGTTCTGCACCTACACGGCGGATGCGCAGGAGGGGGACATCATCCAGTCCTATCCCCGGTACTGGCACGGCTATATCTTCCCGCTGCGCCT
>CACYCQ010000235.1:0-2743 GCA_902772995.1 uncultured Eubacteriales bacterium | reverse complement strand
TACTTCCTTTTTCTTGTTTTTTGAGCCTTTGACGCGTCCCCGCTTTCCGGACGAGGGAATAATCTCACCAGTCTCTTCATTATAGGTACCGATGTATTTCTTGGTTGGTCTGGATTTCTTCGTTACAGGATCGTAGTGAGAGGTTGACTCATATACCACCGTAATTCCCCTTTTGGGATCCTTATATTTCACAATCGAGGACACAGTCTCTTCCCTCCTTCAACATTTATATTGATATTATAGTGCATTTCCAATACTATATTAAGGGTATTCGTGAAAAATATTGAGAATTTTTAGCAATTCCAGTATAGAGGATGATACATTCTTATAAATACACAGAATAGCCAAGGCTGTATCGGCGATTATCATCCACTCAGACAGGCAAGGAAGGTTTATGAATCAACCGGAGTTTTTTCCTTTTTGCGCAAAGTCCCCTGCTGAGCGGAAGGCGGAGAGCCTCTCCTTCTTGTCCCCCTGACAGCATTCGGTTTTGTTTCCAATTTCCAGAAGACAGTGTATGATAATCTGGGGCAATGGAGTAGAATCCAACTGAGCGAAGGCAGACAGACCCGTCTTTCATCTTCACAGCCGCTTTTTGAGCGCTTTTCATGCAGACCCCAGGGGATCCGGAGCTGCCGGAATAAACACTCAGGACCGCGTGCCGTCTGACCGCCTCCTGCTGCAGCGTATTGCCGCAGAAAAACCCGAAATGACAAACCGCCGCCGGCGCTGCCATGGGGCCTTCCCATCGGTGCCTGCTTTACGCGATATGAACAATGGAGCGATAAAACATGAATGATTTCCTGAATGATCTGTGTACATGGCTGAAAGGAAATATCTGGGGCAGGAAAGTCCTTTTCACAGCAAACCGGGTGGCCGGGAATCAGCTTCTTCGAATGGCAGCAGCGCATGACGCCCCGGCAGTGAATGTGGTCCCGACGACCGTACGGGAGTACATGACTTCCCTGGCGGCTCCCTCTCTCAAATCATCCGGGCTGAAGAGAATTGACAGCCTGACGGCCACGATTGCCCTTCAGCAGATCATGAAAGAATCCGGGGACGCCTTTACCACCATGGGGACGGTTGAGCTTTCCACGGCAGGTTCCGTTTTGCCGCAGCTGGATGAACTCGAGCGGAACGGAATCACCCCCGATCAGCTTGCCGGAACCGGTGAAGACCTGCTGTCCGCGGTATGGCGAAGGTTTCTCGCGTGGAAAAGGGACAACCACTATGCCACGGAAAAGGAGATCCTTGACGCCGCCGCAATCCCGGAAGGGGTTTCCCTGGCCATCCTTTCCAGTGTGGAAGTCGATCAGACGGAGAGGGCTTTCCTGTCGAAAATCCCCGGGGACCGGCTGAAGGTCATCCGCCTCAAAACGCCGGATGGCGATGAATTCCTGCGCAACGCCTTTCTTCCAAAGCCCCCGGGATCCTCCGTCAGGGAGAAGGGGACCGCCTCCGGTCCGGAGTGCTTCGTCTGTCAGGACATTGGCGCTGAAGTCCGCTTCGCCTGTCAGTACCTCATTGAGCACGAGATTCCCGCGGAGCAGGCCGTCATCGTCTGCCCCGATGATGCCATCGGCTTACGGGTGTTCGAGGAAGGCAGGCTCCTTGGCCTTGGCATGGATTCCCTCTTCGGATTCCCGGCCGCCACAACCAAAACCGCGCAGATGATTCACTGCCTGCTCGACTGGGCAAACCGGAATTATGACGTTGAAGCCCTGGCCCCTGCGCTGCTGTCCGGAAGCATGGGGGTTTATGACGACCAGGACGAGATGAGGCTCTCCGGGTTGACGATGCTTCGCATACTTCGCCATTCGCGGGTTGGCTGGGGAAAGGAACGCTGGGAAAATCTCGCTTCCTCCGGGTATCAGGGTTCAGTCCTCGCCGGCACCCTGATGAAGGCCTGGGTGGACTTTTTTGAAGCCCCGCCCAGGCCTTTGAGAGAGGTTGCCCTGGACCTGGCGGATTTGCTGCGTCGCAGCATGATTCACAGCGATGAAAACCGCCTCTATCTCACCTTTGTCGATGAACTGAGCCGGATTTACAGCGGTGAAATGAAGGGCCGGGAATACCTCTCCCGTGTGGAGGAAGTGGCCGCCAGTCAGAAAATCCGCACGCAGACCGCCGATCAGCCGGGGAATGTGTACTGCTGCAGCTATGAAAACGCGCTCTTCATCAACCGCAGACACTTTTTGATGCTGGGGATGAACTGGGATGCTTTTGACAGCCTCGCAGCCGAATTCCCCCTTCTCCATGATGACAAAAAGGCCCGGCTGTCCCCGCACCTTCAGCTCGTTCAGGACAGAGCCATGAAAAAGCGCCATGCGGTGAAGGAATTCCTGGTCAACCGTCAGGAAGCGCATGTCGTTTTCTGCCGGGCGCTCATGGACCACGTGGGCGGAGAAGACCTGATCCCTTCCAGCATTTTTGAAGACGCCGCCCGCCGGTACATTGTCGTGGATCCGCAAACGGGAAAGAAAACGGACACCACCCCTCAGATCAGCATTCTGGGCAGAAATCCCCTGACAGAACTGGATGTGTACCTGAAAACCGGACGCGATCCCGGTCTGCTTCCAGAAAAAGAAGACCCCGTACGTGAAGAAAAGTGGGCACAGGCGTTCTGGGGCAGGTGCCATACCGCCACAGCGCTTGAAAAGGCGGCTGTCTGCCCCCGAAAATATACGCTGAGCGTTCATATGGGCATTGACACGGAAAAGCCGGAGGCCCTTGAACAGTTCGG
>CACYCQ010000234.1:0-4568 GCA_902772995.1 uncultured Eubacteriales bacterium | reverse complement strand
GAACCGGATGCGCCCGCCTCCGGTTCTCCTTTTGCATCAGCCGGTGCCGGTTTCGCCCGTCATCCTCAGCAGCCTGCCTCTATTTTAGCTTTTCCGGCATCGTTTTTTAAGGGGGGTTCCGGAATGTCAAATCTCCGGTGGTCCCCTTTCGGCGCTTTGGCCGCGGGCTGCCAGGTGGCAGCCAAGCGGCTCAGGGAGGCGAAGCGGCCTGACGGACGGCTCCCTGAGCTTTTCCGCTGTGCTTCATCAGGCGGACGCAAAGCGCGGCCGCCGCCTGACCTGCTGCCGCCCTTTGCCGCGTTCTGGGGTATGCAGCCTTACCGCTGCTCCCGGGGCAGCTCCACCTCGGGATTGAGGAACGTATCCGCGGGAAGGGTTTCGTACGGGATTCCCTGGGCATCGAGGCTCCCCAGGAACGCCTCGAAGTACCGTCTGGATTCGAAGGTCTGATTGAAGCTGATATGGAAAAACCCGGCGGTTTCCGACAGCATCAGGGACATCGATCCCTTGAAGACATCGGGATTCAGGTAACGCACCTCCGTGATCTGATCGGAATAATCATTCGTCCGGAGGCCTCCGACATAGTCAACGGTGACGGTATCCTGGGGACGGTTTTCCGCCATTGCCATCACCTTGTTCTTCAGGCAGTAGAAGGGAAGGCGCTTCCCGATCCTCGTCATCAGCCGGATGGAGGAGGTCAGAAGAAGCCCCCACTCCTCGGTCATCTGTGCCTTCATCGCCGTTCTGAGCTTTGCAGCCAGGGTGCCTGCCGGCACCGTGTCCAGCTCCTCCACCTTCATCGCAAGGAAGACGGCTGCGGCGCAGTTCTTGAAGGTCCTTTCCACATGCATGTACTTCCTCAGGGAAATCGGGACCACGGCCATGACCACCCCCTGGGAATCAGGAAGCTCTCTGCGGATGCCCTGCCCCACGAGCACGGAGACCGCGGAGGCGGGAGAGGCGGATACGGACTTCGCCCAGCCCAGCAGATCCCCTGTCCTGATCCTGAGAGGGTACCTGTACATCAGGGGGCCTTTTTCGGTTTCCAGTTCAGGAAGCCGGATGCGGTGCTCACTGTTGGCCAGTTTTTTCAGCTCCTTGGGATCGAGCTTTTCATCGGTGTCGAAGCCTTCCGCGGTTTCCGCCGGATCAAAGGGGATTTTCTCCGTGATGATCCCTTCATCGCTGTATTCCTTTCCGTCCTTCGCGCAGAAATAGTGGTACAGCGTCGCCTCAATGAACCGGTTCAGCCCCAGGCCGTCGCACAGGCCGTGGAACATGGCAAACCGGATCCATGTGCCGTGATAGGTCACATCAAGCATGTGATAATTGGTCGTGGCGTCCCCGATGACGCGCGCCTTTTCGGACTCGGCAACGAGAAGCGGCAGATTGTTGTCCGCATAATAATACAGGCCCTTTTTCCTGACAAAAGTCTGAAGGAAATACGGCATCCTCTTCACGGTTTTATCCACCGCCTTCTGCAGAAGGGCGCCGTCGATCCGGTCCGTCGTGCAGACCTCCACATTAAAGCTTCTGGGTTTTCTGGAACCGTAAAACTGGAATGCGCCGCCGACATTCCATTCCTTTGCCGTGAACTCCGGTGTTGATGTCATTGTCTTTTTTCTCCTTATTCAGTTTTGAACGCGCCAAGCAGCGCCTGGCACCGCCTGGCCACCGCCCTCCTGGTGACCCCGCTCTTCCAGGCCAGATCAAACCCGTGAGGCGTCCCATGCGTCTCATGTATTTCGGTCCGAACCCCTGCATCCATCAGTCTTGTTCCATAGGCAAGCCCCTCATCATGCAGGGGGTCAAGCTCGGCAAGCTCAACATACGCGGGCGGAAGGCCTTCAAGGGAGGGGGCCTCCATCGGGGAGGCGTATTCCGGGTGCTCGCAGGGAAGCTCCGGGATAACCATCTTCCAAATCCACTGTACATCCCGCGTCGTCAGCACGGGCGTATCCGGGGAATTTCCCGCGGAGCGCGTGCGCATCCGCCAGTCCACCGCCGGATAGATGAGCATCTGGAAACAGGGAGGCCTGATTCCCTGATCCCGTATCCTCAGGGCAGCCGCAGCCGCAAGTGTCCCCCCCGCGCTGTCCCCGCCAACGGCAATCCGCCCTGAATCGATCTGCATCTGCTCATGCCGGCTCAGCACCCACTCGTAAGATGCGATGCAGTCATCCAGCTGGGCGGGATAGATCCATCTGGGGGCCAGGCGGTAATCGGGAAAGACCACCGTGCAGCCCGCCTGGGCGGCAAACCGCTTTGCAAGGGCATAATGATAGGGGGCCGCCGGAAAGAGGAACCCGCCTCCATGGAAATAGACCAGACACGGCCCCGGGGAGGCTTTCCCTTCCGGCGTGAAAATGAAAACCGGTATCCTGTTTTCATCCTTTCCCCCAATCAGCGTCCGCCGTACCCTGACGCCTTTTGATCCCAGAGCGGGAACCGCCCTCATGACGGGCTGCAGGATCTGAATCCCGCGTCTGGATGTGGGGATTTTCACACGCGCGATCCAGCGCAGCTGCGGATCAAGCCGGTCCGCCTTCATGTCTTCTCCCATCCGCTCTGTCCTGCTCATCTGTGCCTCCGGTCAGTCTTCCTTCTCGTTTTGAGAATTCCTCGGTCTGTTTCACGCCGTTTTGTCCTGCGTTCAAATATACTATTATAATTTAATCCGGCATATTGTCAAGTATTTTACATGACATTTGATGGAGCGCCCTGTCTCCTGTTCAATTCCCGGACGGGTCCCGCCGTTTCGCGGGACAGCCTTCCCCGGATCCTCCGCTTCACCGGGGTTTAAGTCCTCCACGGCAAAAGGGCCCTGCGGCTTTTCTCCCTCCCCTGCCCGGCAGCAAAGAGGGCCGCGGATCCACTTCCGGATCCCGCGGCCCGTTTTTCGTTTTTCCCCAGGATCACCGGATCCGCGGTCCGGGGGAGCCGCGCCGGTCCTGCTCAGTCCCCGATTTCCCCGCGCGAACCGGCACCCCCGTCCGGGCCTTCGCCCGGTCCCCCCGTCTGCACGGACAGCGGCTCCGCTTCCGAGCTCCGGATCCAGCCATCCAGAAAGTCCATCTGCTCCCCGGTGTGAAACCAGTGTTCTCCCCCCTCCATGACCGTCAGGGCCGCATTGTGCCCTTTGGCAAAGTCACGGATGGTCTCAGGCCGGGTCAGATTGTCCCCTGATCCGTAAAGGATGCGCGTCGGCGCGGTCCACCGGACGGGATGGCTTCGCACATAGCAGAGATACTCCCAGGACAGGTCCTCCCCGAAACCGGTGCGAACCACGCCTTTGGTTTTCAGTTCCTCCTCCGTCACATTCGCCCATGCCATCATGTCCGTGATCAGCCTTTCCATATCCACGATGGGCGAGATAAAGTACGCCCTCTCAATCATGCGGTCGATTCCCGCATTCATGCTGAAGAAAGCTCCGATGCTGTTGCCGATCAGGATGATGCGGCCATGCTCCGTTTTCAGCTGTTCCACAGCGGCGCGGATCTCCCTGCCGGTGTCCCAGGGGGTAAAGGTCTGATAGTCCAGGCCGAGCACCACGCGCCCCGGAAACAGCGCCCGGTAGTGTCCGCTCTCCGCTGCGCTGCCGCCCTTCCCGTGAACGTATAACACCGCATTTTTCATATTTCTCCACTTCCTGTTCTGAATCCTGGTCCCTCCCGGCCGCCGTGCACGGGCGGCCGCGAAGGCCGCATCGTCATCCCTCCGGATCCGTTTCCCAAAGACGTGCGGAGCAGGTCCCGCAGTCCCTTCTGTCAGGCGGTCCCCCCGGAGCGCCGGATTTCGCCCCGGGTCCGCCCTGCCCCGTCCCCCCGGCCTCAGGCCGGGTCCTCAGGCGTCTGCAGGATCCCCTGCACCCAGGAAAAGAGCCGGGATGACTCCGCGGCAAAGTCCCGGACGCCCCGGCTTTTCATCTGCCGGCAGGCCTCCACGATGTCCCGGTCCCCGGGGCCGGCGCGGCGGCTTAACTCCTGCAGCCCTCGGCAAAAGCATCCCTGTTCCCTGAAAACCCGCGCCCGGATGACAAAGGTCGCCGCCTTTGTCAGCTCCCGCAGCACCCCGGCATCCCGCTCAAAGAGCATGTTGTGGACGCACCCGTGATAGACACTGCAGGCGCCTGTCCGGATCGCCCGCTCCACCGCCCCGGCATCGACCTTTTCAAGGATCGCGTCCAGGCTTCCGACAAGCGGCACCGTGTCATGGCAGAACTGGAACAGCTCGGAGGTCTCCCAGTTCTGCAGCTCCCTGCGTCCCGCCAGGAAGCCGCAGACCAGGTCCCGGTGCTCCAGCCTGTCCAGCATGTCCCGGTAGGTCCCGATATCCTCCGGGGCAAGCGTCTCCAGGATCAGCACCATGTCGATGTCGCTCCCCTCATGGGCCTCTCCCCGTCCATAACTGCCCTGCAGTCCGGCAAACCAGACCCGGTCCCCAAACGTTTCCGTGACGAGCCTGACATACCTTTCCAGCCATCTCCCGATGTCAACCATCTCTGTCCCCTCCGTCCCGCATTCCGCCCTTCACAATGGCTGCGCACCTGTCCTCCGGGATCACGGATG
>CACYCQ010000233.1:0-3403 GCA_902772995.1 uncultured Eubacteriales bacterium | reverse complement strand
GCCCCTGCGCGGCAAGATTCTGAACGTGGAAAAGACGCGCCTTGACCGGGTGCTGGCCAATGACGAGATCAAGGCCATGATTACCGCCTTCGGATGCGGCGTGGGAGACGAGTTTGACATCTCCAAGCTCCGCTATGACCGCATCGTGTGCATGACCGATGCCGATGTGGACGGCAGCCATATCCGCATCCTGATGCTCACCTTCTTCTACCGCTACATGCGCCCGCTGATCGAACAGGGCCATGTCTATGCCGCAAGGCCGCCGCTTTACAAGGTGACCTACAACAAACAGGAGCGCTACTGTTACGACGACAACGAGCTTGAGAATATCATGACGGAGATCGGACGTGACAAGAAGCCGGAGGTCCAGCGCTACAAGGGTCTGGGCGAGATGAGCTCCGAGCAGCTCTGGGCCACCACCATGAATCCCGAGACCCGCAGCATGCTGCGCGTCAGCGTGGAGGATGCCATCGCGGCGGATGAGATCATGAGCCTGCTGATGGGGGAACAGGTGGAGCCCCGGCGCGCGTTCATTGAAGAAAACAGCAAGCTGGTGCTGGATCTGGACATCTGAGAAAGGAGAACGGAGACGTGGATTTCAGCGATCACATTCCCGGCAATACCACCGACCTGGACCGGGTAACGCCTATCGACCTGGAAAACGAGATGAAACGCTCCTTCATCTCCTATGCCATGGCGGTCATCATCACCCGCGCACTGCCGGATGTCCGGGACGGCCTCAAGCCGGTCCACCGGAGGATCCTCTATGCCATGCATGAACTGGGCGTGACGCCAGACAAGCCCTACAGAAAATGCGCACGTATCGTCGGTGACGTCCTGGGCAAATATCATCCCCACGGCGATTCCTCCGTTTACGGTGCACTGGTTCGCCTGGCGCAGGATTTTGCCACCCGCTATCCCCTGGTGGACGGGCAGGGCAACTACGGCTCCATCGATGGAGACGGCGCCGCGGCCATGAGGTACACCGAGGCCCGGATGAGTAAGATCAACATGGAGATGCTGGCGGACATCGACAAGGAGACCGTCAATTTTTATCCCAACTTCGATGAGACGCTGATGCAGCCTGAGGTGCTGCCCAGCCGGTTCCCGAATCTGCTGGTGAATGGCTCCAACGGCATCGCCGTGGGCATGGCCACCAACATTCCGCCCCACAATCTGGGAGAAGTCATCGACGGCGTGGTTAAAATGATCGACAATCCCCAGGTGACCAACCAGGAACTGATGCAGGTCATCAAAGGTCCGGATTTCCCGGGCGGCGGCATCATCCTGGGACGTCAGGGCATCTATGATACCTATACCACCGGCCGCGGCCACATTGTGGTGCGCGCCAAGACCGAAATTGAACCGATGAACGCGGGCCGTCAGCGCATCGTGGTGACCGAGCTGCCCTATATGGTCAACAAGGCCCAGCTGGTCGAGAAGATTGCCCGTCTGGTGCATGAGAAGCGCCTGGAAGGCATCTCCGATATCCGCGACGAGAGCGACCGCGAGGGCATGCGCATCGTCATAGAGCTTAAAAAGGATGTCTCCTCGGCGGTGGTGCTCAACTATCTCTACAAGCACACCCAGCTGCAGGATACCTTCGGAGCCATCATGCTGGCGCTGGTGGACGGCGAGCCCAAGGTGCTCAGCCTGCACCAGATTCTGTTCCACTACCTGGAATACCAGAAGGAGGTCATCACCCGCCGGACCCGTTATGAGCTGGACAAGGCGGAGGCCCGTGCCCACATTCTGGAAGGTCTGCTCATCGCCCTGGACAACATTGACGAAATCGTCCACATCATCCGTTCAAGCGCCAATACCCAGGTGGCCAAGGAAGAACTGATGGCCCGCTTCGGGCTGTCCGAACGGCAGGCCCAGGCGATCCTCGACATGCGCCTTGCACGCCTGACCGGTCTGGAACGGGAACGCCTGCAGGAGGAGTACGCGCAGCTGCAGAAGACCATTGCCTACCTGAGATCCGTGCTGGCGGATGAAAAGCTCGTTCTGGGCATCATCCGGGATGAAATCCTGCAGATCAAGGCCAAGTTCGCCGATGAACGCCGGACCACCTTCTCCGCCATGGAGGGGGAAATCGATCCTGAGGACCTGATCCAGGAGGAGATGGTGGTGGTCACGCTGACCCACTTCGGGTATATCAAGCGGATCCCCCGGAGCACCTACCGTGCGCAGCACCGGGGTGGAAAAGGCATCTCCGGCATGACCACCCGCGAGGAGGATTATGCGGAGCGCCTGATCGTCACCTCCACCCACGATGAGCTGCTGTTCTTTACCAACCGCGGCCGCGCCTACAGGATGAAGGGCTATGAGATTCCTGAAGCCGGACGCACCGCCAAGGGCACGGCCATTGTGAACCTGCTGCAGATGGAAGGCGGGGAGAAGGTCACCGCGGTGATCCCGATCCCGGCTGACCGAAGCGGGTACAACCTGGTGATGGCCACCCGCAGGGGCATCATCAAGAAGACGGACCTGACGCTCTTTGACAATGTCCGCAAGAATGGCCTGATCGCCATCCTGCTGGAAGAGGGCGACGAGATGATCGGCGTGGAGCTGACTCGTGGCGAGGATGACCTGATGATCGCCACCCGGAGCGCCCAGACCGTGCGCTTCCACGAATCGGGAGTGCGGCAGATGGGCAGAAACAGCCGCGGGGTGCGTGCTGTGAGGATGGCGGAAGGGGACGAGCTCATCTCCCTGGAGAAAGTGGCCGAAGGAAAGGATGTCGTCTCCATTACGGAGAATGGCTTTGGAAAGCGGACGCCGGTGGATCAGTACCGGGTGACCGCCCGCGGCGGCAAAGGCGTGCGCACCTGCGGCATTACGGAGAAAACCGGTTCTCTGGCTGCGCAGCTGCTGATTCCACCTGATCTGGATCTGATGCTCATCACGGACGACGGAACCATCATCCGTGTGCCGGTGGGAAGCCTGAGACTCTGCGGACGCAACTCCCAGGGTGTGCGGGTGATGCGCCTGGCCGAGGGCTCCAGAATTGTCAGCGTGACCGCAACCGAACCCGACGAGGAGGAGGAAGCGGACGTCCTGGAGGACAACACCGAAGAAATGTCCTATGAAGTCCCCGAAGAAGAGACCACAGACGGCGAGGAAATCTGATCCGGCAGGTGGGGACGGGTGAAGCCCTTCAGGACCGAAGACGGCTTTCTCAGGGCCGGCCCTGCGTGACGGCGCAAAATGCCGTGGTGCCTTTGCCGTTTGTCCATCCGTCCTGTCCGTTTCGCAAGGAAATGATGAGTGCCCCTTCCTTTGAAAAGAGGAACGGGCCGGGAAACGTGTGATCCAAAGCTGAAGAAGACAAGCCGGGATACCCGATGGGGTGTCCCGGTTTTTTTCGCGTCTGCCGGAGGAACAGAGAAGGTGAGTGAGG
>CACYCQ010000232.1:0-6408 GCA_902772995.1 uncultured Eubacteriales bacterium | reverse complement strand
AGAGATTCTTCGAAAAGATGATCCATGTCTTCTCAAAACAGGACACCCCTGCTGCACAGATGGATAAAGAGGCAAAACGCAAAGGGAACTTTCCTCTGGATGAACAATAAGGAAAAGATTCTATGGCTTCTGATTGGTATCCGTGTCTGAATTCTGAACCGCCCTCTCCCAATGACCAGGAGAGGGCGGCTCTCTGTAAATGCCAGGGTCCTGATGGAATCCGGCAGCTTCACCATTTTCACCGGACTCCGGGATTATTCAAATCGTCGTTCCAGTTCCTCATACTTGTCATGGGTGATCAGTGCATCCTGCTGGAGTCCTTCCAGATGAACCACATAGGTCCATCTTCCGTACGGGGTGATGCTCTCAATGGCATCCAGATTGATGATATAGGATTTATGACACCTGAAAAAGGTGTCCGGGTCCAGTCTTGCCTCCACTTCCCCCAGAGTCTCGCTGGTTTCAAACCTTCGTCCTCCGGTCGCATAGAGAACCGTCTGGCGGTTTTCCCTTTGAATCAGCAGGATTTCCTGCTGGCGGACAAAGCTGACCCCTTCCCGGTGACGCAGCATCAGCCGCCCGTCAGACTGCTTCTTTTTCTTCAGGCGTCTCTGATCCACACGCACTTCGGAAACCACCTGCCGGACCTGGCGAATCCGGTCGAGTGTCTGACGAACCCGTTCCAGTTTGAACGGCTTGACCATGTAGTCAAAGGCATAGACTTCAAACGCCTCTGCCATGTAGTCATCATGGGCCGTGGCAAAAATCAGGATGGTCCGCGGATCCGTATCCTGAATCGCCCGGGCACACTCAAGACCCGTCATTCCCGGCATCTCCACATCCAGAAAGCAGACATCCGGATGCTCCCGTGCAAAAACAGACAGCGTCTCCTCACCGGTTCCGGCTTCGCCGCAGACCTCGAATCCATCTTCCTTCTGCAGCAGTTTTCTCAGAATCATCCGCATGCCGGGGTCATCATCTGCGATCAGTACCCGAATCGTATTGTCCATGCTCACCTTCTCATTCCCCTGGGTTTTGCCAGTATCTCGGACCAGATGACCGCCCGGACCAGATCCTCTCCGAGGACCCCGTCCAGGGGCGTCCGCTCCTCCTCACTCTCCCCCAGCGCCTGCGCCAAAATCGGTGCCGGATGGCACGGATCCTCTCCCTCCATGGCTGCCTCCATCCTTTCCGGCGCAGTCTGGGCAAACTGGCTTCGGATCTCCCGCGGACGCATGAAATGGTCATGACAGGGGTCCTCGCCTTCGGCGGTTCCTTCCAGAAGATCGGCTTTGACCGCGCTTTTCACGGGAGGTTTTTTCCGGGCCATGTCCGTCTGTTTCCCGGTTGCCGCTGCGACCGGCCTGTTCGCCGTTTTTTTCATTTTTGCTTTTCTGACGCCGGAAACCACAGTGAACACCCAGATCAGGATGAAGACAGGAACCAGTTCGGCCAAATCAAACATGATCCTTCTCTTCCTTTCCCCGGCTTATTTCCCGGACTGCGGATGTCCTTTGCTTTCTCCCATCTGTGCAATGGCATCCCTCATGGAGGTGTCCGCAATGGTGTTCTGCATCTTGTAATAATCCAGCACGCCCAATTTGCCGTCCCTCAGCGCAGCCGCCATAGCCCTGGGAACCTCGGCTTCCGCCTCAATCACCTTGGCCCGCTGCTCCTGCGCCGCGGCTTTCATCTCCTGCTCCCTGGCAACCGCCATGGCCCGGCGCTCCTCAGCCTTGGCCTGGGCGATCCGCCGGTCAGCCTCTGCCTGGTCCATCTGAAGCTGCGCACCGACATTGCGTCCCACATCCACATCCGCAATGTCAATGGAGAGGATTTCAAACGCGGTTCCCGCATCCAGTCCCTTGTTGAGTACCGTGCGGCTGATCAGGTCGGGATTTTCCAGCACCGCCTTGTGGGTCTCCGCGGAGCCCACGGTGGTGACGATGCCCTCGCCCACGCGGGCAACCACCGTCTCTTCTCCGGCGCCGCCCACCAGACGCTCGATGTTGGCCCGGACCGTCACCCTGGCCTTGGCCCGCAGCTCGATGCCGTCCTTGGCGATGGCCGCCACAATGGGGGTCTCGATGACCTTGGGATTGACGCTCATCTGAACCGCCTGCAGGACATCCCGTCCGGCCAGGTCAATGGCGCAGGCCTCCGGAAAATCCAGGGAGATGTTGGCACCCCGTGCCGTAATGAGGGCAGTGATCACGCGGTCCAGGTTGCCTCCTGCCAGATAGTGGGCCTCCATCTTGCCAATGTCCATGTGCAGACCGGCTTTCTCCGCTTTGATCAGCGGAGCCACGATCTTATGCGGGGAAACCCGGCGGATGCGCATGCCCGCCAGGGTAAAGATGGAGACATGTACTCCGCTGGCCAGAGCGGAGATCCAAAGCCCAAAGGGAATGAAATGAAAAAAGACCACGATAAGAATCAGAATGACCGCAAAAAAGATCCCATACTCAATCATCATGTTTCTCTTCCTCCTTGATCTGTGTTACCGTAACAAACCGTCCCCTGTCCGAGACCACCCGGACCCTGGCACCTGCCGGAATATACTCGGCATCCGCCGTCACATCCACCTTCATGTTCCCGAATACAGCCGTGCCCGAGGGGCGAAGCACCGTCAGTGCCTCCCCCTCCCTTCCCGCAAGCCCGCCGGATGCCTTCTGGGGAATTGACTCCTTCTCCCTGAGAAAAAGGGGAGACTGTGCCAGCATCCCGCTGGATGCATAGCGCAGAACCCACATCAGCACTGCAATCAGCGCGGCCACCAGGAGTATCAGAACAATCAGGGCTGCCGCACCTGCCGCCTTGTACAGCAGGCCTGTTCCCAGAACCAGCAGCAGTCCCCCTCCAATTCCCGGAAGTCCGAACCCCGGAACAAACATCTCGACGATGCACAGCGCGGCACCTGCCGCAAGACAAATCACCGACAACAGGACCGTCATATGAAACTCCTCCCTTCCGCAATCATCTTTGCAAGGCCCCTCAGGTCCTGCTCATACACCTCCGCCAGAGACGGATTGTAGATCAGGCTTGCCGGATGAAACAGCGCGTAAACCGGCACCCCGCAGTCCACAGGCCGCAGAATCGTCCCGTGAACGGTTCCCACCGTCACCGCGTAGCCCGCCAGGGCATGAAGCGGGGTATTGCCCAGCGTGGCTATGATCCCGGGGGCAATCAGACGAATCTCCTCCAGCAGAAAGGGCCGCATCATCTCCACCTCCTGCCGGGTGGGCGGACGATTGGACACTCTCCCGGACGGGCCGGTTTTTCTGGGCCTGTACTTGACGGTGTTGGTAATATACAGCTGCTCCCGGGCGATTCCGCAGACCTCCAGGAAATGGTCCAGATTCCGGCCGGCCTTTCCCGCAAAGGGGCGCTTTTCGGCCACCTCCGTTGCCCCGGGCGCCTCCCCGATCAGCATCACCCTGGCATGGGCAGGGCCGGTGCCAAAGACCAGACCCTCCGTCTCCCCGGGGGCCTTCTCCCGGACCATCTGCCGGATCCGCTCATTCAGCTCGTTCAGTTCCAGAGGGCTCCCCCCTTTCCGGATATATCCCCAGTTCCTCCATTTTGCCCTTCAGCAGTTTCAGATCCTGCCAGGACAGGCGCTTTTTGGATTCGTCATACAAAAGCGCCGCCGGATGATAGGTGGGCATGATCCAGATTCCCTTGCGCAGCCGCCAGAGTCCCCGATCCGAAGTGACCCGTGTGGAGGGGCCCAGAATCGTCCGGGCAGCTGTGCTGCCCATGCACAGGATGATTCTGGGGCGCACCAGTCTGAACTGCTCCCGGAGAAACCCTTTGCAGGCCTCACACTCCTGGGGGTCAGGCGTACGGTTTTCGGGCGGCCGGCACTTGACCGCATTGCAGATATACACATCCCTTCGGTCAAGGCCGATGGCGGCAAGCATGCGGTCAAGCAGCTGTCCTGCAGCGCCGACGAAAGGCAGCCCCATCTCATCCTCCCGGGCTCCGGGGCCTTCTCCCACCAGCATCACATCCGCCATCCGGTTTCCGTCCCCCACCACCGCATTGCGGCGTCCCTCCCGCAGTCTGCAGGCATGGCAGTTCTCAATGGCTCCTTCAAGCTGAGCCCAGCTGGTTTCCACGCTGTCCCTCCTCTCGTCCCAAATACCTGACCGTGGGCTTTTTTTATACTTTCTGACAAATCAAGCATAGCACATCCCGCATTCTCCTGCAAGAATCTGTCAGGGAAAGTTTCTGACGCCCGGGTATACGGAGTCTCCTGGCAAAAAGAAAAACCTGTACGGTTTCCCATACAGGTTTTTGTCTTCATCAGGCGTTCTTTGCCTTCTCGACCAGCTTGGCAAATCCGGCGGCGTCGTTCACGGCGATGTCGGCCAGAACCTTGCGGTTGAGATCGATCCCCGCCTTCTTCAGTCCATGAATGAAGGTGGAATAGGACATGCCATTCATGCGGGCAGCTGCATTGATACGGGCAATCCACAGCTGACGGAAGTCACGCTTGCGGAGCTTGCGTCCGATATAGGCATACCGCAGGGAACGCATCACCTGCTCCTTGGCGGCACGATACTGCTTGGACTTGGAGCCATAATAGCCCTTCGCCAGCTTCATGATCTTTCTACGCTTTTTATGGGCAGTCACTGCCACTTTAATTCTTGCCATTTCGTTTCCTCCTCAATGACCGCGGCTTACTTATAAGGGATGAGCTTCTTGACCGTTCCGGCATAGCACTCGGTGACGTATGCTGCACGACGAAGATTCCGCTTCGTCTTACGGGTCTTCTTGTTCAGAATATGCCGCCTGTAGGCTTTGGCACGCTTCACAAGTCCACCTTTGGTCAGGGAAAAACGCTTTGCTGCTCCACGATGGGTTTTCTGTTTGGGCATAACGGGGTTCCTCCTTCCGGATAATTACTGTTGGGCCTTGTCCTGTGCGGCATCCTTTGCGGCCCTGGCAGCCTGTCTGGCTTCCTTGGCCACATCCCGGGGGGCCAGGATCATGATCATGTGCCGGCCCTCCACCAGCGGCTTGCGCTCCACAAGGGCCACATCCTGCACCCGCTGTGCAAAGTCCTGCATCACGGACAATCCGATCTCCTGATGCGTAATCTGGCGACCGCGGAAACGTATCGACACCTTGACCTTGTCTCCGTTTTTGAGGAACTTGACCGCTGCCTTGGCCTTGGTAAGGACATCGTTTTCCTCAATGGTGGCCGACAGCTGGACCTCCTTGGTGGAGACGACCTTTTGATTTTTCCGGATCTCACGCTCTTTCTTGGACTGCTCGTAACGATACTTGTCATAATCCATGAGCTTGCACACCGGGGGTTTGGCTGTCGGGACAATCTTCACAAGGTCCAGTCCCTCTTCCTCCGCCCTCATCAGGGCATCATGAATGGACAATACGCCAAGCTGTTCACCGTTCTGGTCAATGACTCTGACCTCACGGTCACGGATTTCCTCATTCATCATCAGATCTGCTGCCATTTTGTTTGCGATACACCTCCATACGCATTTGGATAAAAAAATGAAGTGGGCATAAAACAGCCCACTTCATGTGTCGACATGATTCTGCCAGAGCCGCGGCTGCCTGTGGCGCCGGGCGAGAAGCGGGCGGCTTCTGCTTTGCGGAGTGTAGTGTATGCGTTTCTGTCCTTCTTGTCAAGAAGTTTTTTCTTCTTGGTTTTGTTCTCCCTGTGGTACAATATCTTTTGTTGTCATTCACTCTACTGCTGAGAAAGGAACCCGTCGTGAACAACCGTCATCAAAGCCGGTATGAAAGCAGCCGCATGGCCTTTTGCGGAATGGTAGCTGGGATTACCGTCGCCCTGATGCTGGCAGGAAGCATCCTCCCCATTGCCAGTTATGCCGTCCCCATGTTCTGTTCCATCCTGCTCGTCGGTGTCATGCTGGAATACGGCCTTCGCACAGCCCTCACTACCTTTGCTGTCGCCGCCATCCTCCTGGTCTTCGTCGGTTTGGACAGGGAAGCCGCCTTCTTTTATCTTTTTTTCGGCTACTACCCCCTGCTTCGTCCGTTTCTGGACAGGATTCGGTTTCATCCCCTTCGATTCCTGTGCAAACTTGTCTTTTTCAACGGCAGCATGGCCCTCATGCTTGCCTTTCTGGCCGTGGTTCTCCATATGGATGCCGTCATGAAGGAATTCTATGAGATGAGTCCCGTCATGACGATGGGATTTGTGCTTCTTCTGAACATCTCCATGTTTCTTTATGACCGCCTGCTGGATGTCTTTGCCATCCTGTACTGCAATAAGCTTCGTCCCCGGCTTCGTTTTCTCTCCAGAAGATAGTCCTACGGCAGCTTTCGCCGCCATTTTTTAGAAATAATTATGTCTACGATTTCAAAATCAAGACTATCTTCATTCTTTCTATGGATGTTATAGTAACTTTT
>CACYCQ010000231.1:0-11807 GCA_902772995.1 uncultured Eubacteriales bacterium | reverse complement strand
TCGTCGAATTCGCTTTCCACCCGGGTCTTCTCGGCAGGCAGTTTTCTCGGACCCTGCGCATACTGCAGAATCCAGTCCATCACCTCATCCGCCGCCTGCTGATTGGGATACACCTCATCGATGTTCTCGATCTCATAGAGCAGGACCTTTTTCCCCTTGGCAGCGCCGCGGACGCAGCTCATGGTCTTCCCTGCCACATGCAGCGTGATCCGTCGGGGAAGGCGTTTGTTCTCGATGGCAAAGAAATGATAGTTGAAGTCAAATACCCTGAAGCTGACCGGGGACTCGTCACAGGTCAGTGTCAGGTCCACCGCAATACGCGGATACGCGCGCTTGGCAAAGAAGGCGATATTGGTGCGGCGTTTGAAGTTCATGCTCAGGTCCTGGTAGACGGAGCTCTCCATGACCTCCTCAGGATGGGTCGGGACGCGGTCATAGCAGATGCCGCACAGGTTGTCAAACCCGTTCCGGCTGTCATACCCCTTGATCACAAAGGCATATTCCCAGAGGATCCCGCCATTGGGGCCGCCTCTGACAGGTCCCACATGGATGGGCTTCAGCTTGAGACGGACCATGTACTTTTTGTCCTTGAGCACCAGGATCGGAGTGGAATTGGGCTCCACCAGATGGGGCTGCGCGGTCCGGATGGCCACGCCCTGTTCGGAAATATCCTTGGTCACACAGTCGTAGGAGACCCCGCCGACTTCCAGCTTGCAGGGCAGGGTCACCATGATGCGCTCCGCGTTTCGGTACGCCTCACGGCCATCCATGAAGAACAGTCCCATGACCATGATGTACAGATTGTTGCACAGCCAGAACAGCATGACCGCGATACCGAAGGAGTTGGAGATGAACACGATCCGGATACTGTTGATAATGCCGAACACGGACATGGCAATCAGGATCAGGGAAGGCACCATGTAGACAAAGTTTTTGCCCTTCTGGCTGCCGGCCTTGGCTTTCTGGGTCACCTTGAACTTCTTCAGGGAGAAGCCGAAGGTCTCCATCAGGATCGGAATCAGCATGAAGGGGAACATGACCGTCTCATACACCGACGTCCATTTGTTGTTTCGTCGGTTTCCGGAAAGCGTCTTCATACTGATGGTCGAGGTCACATACATGGGTGCCCAGAACATCAGCACTTCCGGAAGGGTACAGACCATGACCTCAAACCCGAAGGTCGCAAACAGGATCGGCGCCAGAATGTAGATCAGGCGCTTGAGCGGAACATACCAGTAGTAGATGGATGCCCAGTAATTGAGCTTCTGCATGAAGTTCAGCTCACTGGACCCCAGAATGTCGATCTTGTGTCCCGTATCGATAACGCCACGGCCCCAACGGACACGCTGCTGGATCAGGCCCTGAATGGTGTTGGGCGACAGGCCGGAGGCCAGGGGCTTTCCGGTGCCCAGGCAGACATAGCCTTTCTTCTGGATCATACAGCCCGTGGCAAAGTCCTCGGTGATGGACTCCGTAAAGAATCCCCCGATGTCGTAGATCGCCTTCCTGCTGATGATGGTGTTGGATCCGCCGTAAATCACGCTGTTGGATTTGGTCTTGGCCACCTGGATATCGCGGTAGAAATAGTCCTGCTCGTTGGGGATCTTGGCCTCCGAATGCAGGTTGAACTGGAACAGGTCCAGATCGTAGAAGGCCTGGGGCGTCTGGATAAATCCGATGCGCATTTCCTCTTCCTTGGGAAGCGCCCAGTTCTTGATGTCGCCGTCCACCAGGTAGGGAACCACTTCCATGAGGAAGCGGCTCTGCACGATCATGTCCGCATCCAGGGTCAGGATATAGGGGGAATTGGTCACGCTGATGGCGTGGTTGATGTTGCCGGCCTTCTGCCCTATGTGGGTATCCCGGTCCAGGTAGTTGAGGCGGGGGCCGAAGGTTTTTGCAAACTCCTTGATATGGGCCCGGTGTCCGTCGTCGATGAGGTAGATATGGACCTTGTTCAGGTCCGGATAGTCGAGGTTCAGGCACCCGTTGATGGTCTTGTAGAGCAGCTCCTCCTCCTCGTTGTAGGTGGAGATGAAGATGTCGATGTCCGGATACAGTTCATAGGGAACCTTGGGCAGCGGGTAGTCCTCCACATTGTACATGTTGTAGAAGTGGACGAACTGCTCCACCATTCCCAGCGCCTCCACCGTCAGCAGCAGCAGCGCCGCGCCCAGGGCGATCATGTGGCCTCCCCACGGGACCGTAAAGCAGGTCCGCCAGATCAGATAATTCAGGGTGAAGATGCAGTTGACGATAAACCAGAACCGTTTCATGCCGATACTGACTTCGTTGGCATCCTTTTTTTTGGGCTTTGCCATCTCTTCACCCCCTCATTCCTTTTCCTTGTCTGCGGAAGCCAGCATGGTCCCGGCTTCCTTGCGGTAAAAGTCAAAGGCCTCGTCGCGGATGTTGTACGGATCCAGTTCCATGATCACGTAATCATACTTGTGGGTATGGAAATATTCTTCAAAATTGTAGATGGTTTCCTCATTGGCCGACCAGATACTGTCAATGGTGTGACACACCGGCGCCAGGAAGGCCACCACGGGATTGAAGTAGGAATCCCGGATCATCAGCACATTGGGCCCCTTCGGAAGCTCGGTGTTCGTGATGATTTCATGGGCAAACTGCCCCTTGTGATACGCCGCATACGGGCTCTCCCCGTACAGGCTGGTGCGCTTTTCCACATAGGAACGGTCGAGCAGGATTTCGTAAGTGGTGCCCTTGGCCACCGTCCTCTCGCCGTTTTCCAGGTACCTGAGGTATTCATAGACCCGCGTCTGGGCGGGCCACAGCGCCGTAAAGTCCTCGGTTCCGGAGTAGGGCACTCCGGTCTTCTGCCCCATGGTGCCCACCATGGTCCCGGGATAGGTGATCCAGTCAAAGGCCTCATTCGACAGGTACAGCCCATCCGGATCCAGGTCCACATGCCCGGACTTGTTCATCCAGGCCAGCAGCTGCTGGGAGGCCATCAGGGCGGCCGGGATCGTCCAGTATTTCTCCGTCTTGAAAAAACACTGCTCATATTTCAGGGTATCGTTGGGGAACACCCGGTTGAAATCGATGCTGTTGACCTTGAAACGGTTCAGATAGAACATCAGCTGGCTGATGTCGGCTTCCGGATTGGCAATGGGCAGGTTGTCCACATTGTTGGTATAGCCGGATTTGTACTTGCTGGGAGCCAGGACAAAGATCATCTTTGCGCCCTTGGCAATGGACCGGTTCTGCAGGACCTTGAGCCGCATGGCGTACTCGATCATCCTGTCATCGCCGCCCTTGTAAAAGGAGGTTTCATGGAGATAGCCGTCCCCGTCCTTGACATAGAGGAAATCCCAGAATTCCTTGCGTCCCAGCGCGTTCTGGATTCGGGAAAACAGCTCGACAAAATGCATGCGGCCGATGAAATCCTCGTTGATGGTGGCATCCACGGTTTCAATCGCATTCCTCAGATCCGGCAAGGAGGCAACCACCTTGTACTGAAATTTCGCGGCGAGATCCGGGACAAAGACCATGACATTGAACATGCACAATACGACCAGCACGATCAGCAGCAAAGCGGTAAACAGTACTTTCCGCGCCAGATATCCCATATACTCACCTCTCTTTCCGGATCAGACGGTCGGATAGTAGGCCCGTGTCACCATGTAGCAGAAACACAGGACCAGCAGCAGGAACATGCAGACGGGATAGACAATCGTGGCCACCGCGTTCTGCCATCCCTGGGGGTTTTTGAACATCTTTTCATTGAACTTCCGGGCGATGGGCGTGCTGAACAGGATGCCCACCAGGATCAGGTGCCAGTTCTCCTTGAGCAGCAGAATGGCCAGATCGCTGTGGAAGCCGTTGTGGTTGGCGCCGAAGAGATTCATGTAATACCGGCTGGCCTGATAGATGTCGGTGGCGCGGAAGACCACAAATCCCATGGCCACCATGAACAGCGTATAGATCCTGCCCAGCCACTTGAAGGGCATTTTCTTGTTGAGGTCAAAGAACTGCTCCACGATCAGAACGATGAAGTGGTACGCGCCCCACAGCAGGAAGGTGTATCCCGGTCCGTGCCATGCGCCGAAGCACACCCAGTGGGCCACCTGCGCCACGATGTTCGGGTTGTCGGTGGTCTCCTCATCTCCTCCCAGGGGACCTTTGATGTACTCATTGAACCAGTTCTGGGCACCCAGTTCCCACCGGGTCCAGTAGTCCGTCACCGTAATGGCGGAGTAGGGATAGATGATGTTCTCGGGAACGACATAGCCGAAGGTCATGGCCAGACCGATGGCCATGTCGCTGAAACCGCCCAGCTGGAAATACACCTGCAGAAGGAAGGCGCCGATGCCCAGCCAGGCCAGGGCGGCCGGCACCGTGTATTCCGAAATGCCGACCTGGGAGAGGCTGAAGACATTGTCCGCAATGCCTTCAAAGCAGTCCGCAAGGATCAGGACCTTGCCCATTCCCACGACAAAGCGGCAGATGCCCATGACCAGCAGGCGGACATCCAGGTGGCGCTTGTGCATCTGCGACGCCATCTCATGGTAGCGCATCACCGGCCCGTGCGAAAGGAACGGAAAGAAGCAGCAGAAAATCCCCACGTTAAAGGGGGTGGTGGCCTCCGCTTTCCGGTTGTACACATCGATCAGATAGGAGATGGCATGCAGGGTGAACACCGCGATGCCAAAGGGCGGGGTCACATTGTAGCGGAAACGGATATTGGTGGCGGCGCCCAGCATCTGCAGCAGGAAGCCCATGTACCGGTAGACAATCAGCACCAGCAGATTGATGGCGCATCCGATCCACACCAGCGGTTTCCCGGACGCCTTGTCCCTGGAGGAGATCATGTAGCTGAACAGGGCGTTGATCAGGACCATGAACACCATGAGAATCACATAGCTGGGCTCCCCGCTGGCATAGAAAACGATGCAGCCCGCAAACAGCACCACGCTCTGAGCGATGCTGGAAAAGGAAAAAACGTAGTAAAGCAGCAGCAGTACCGGCAGAAAGACCACAAAAAACGGGATTGTCGTCATTGTCATATTCCTGGTCCGCAGGGCCACCGGCCCCTGCTGCCTCCTTTCCGGTCAGATTCAATACTCAGCGTCTGTTGATCAGGATGGACGGGATCAGGAAGAAGATCAGACAGACCACAAACAAAATGGCATTGCCGCCCTTTTGGCGGTTCGCCAGGGTATAGGCGGCCAGCATCCCGTTGAGCCGGGTGGTGATGTAGCGGCCGTGCCGGCTCAGGTACGCTTTGATGGTGTAGACCTCCTGGTCATAGTCATCGTTGTAGCGATCCACCAGCACCCCGTCCATGTAGGCGCTTCCCAGCACATAGCTGCCGGCTTTCTTGCCCTTGGCATCCGTATAGTTGTTGGACCACCGCATCCAGTCCCGCTTCTGGGCGGAGCGCAGGTGGGCCACCGCCTCGTCGATGGCGGCAAAGACATAGTTGTCATTGAGATAGTGGGCACGCAGCTCCACATACCGGTTCGTCAGTTTCTGGAGGAAATCCCCGTCCGTGACCAGGCGGCTGAAGTAGTCCCTGTCCTGCATGGTCATGCTGTCGGGGCTGGACTCGTCCACATAGCTGTTGTTCATGGCCTGGTCAAATTCGCTGACAGGACCCATTTTGAGTTTCCCCCAGGAGCTTTTGTACATATAGGTTTCATACAGGCCCGCGTCCGCGTTTCCGAAGAACTCGTTCACCAGGAAATAATCCGCAAAGCTGGTGGTATCGATGAATTCGGCGTACTTTTGAAACCTGGACCTGCTGGACGAATACAGGATCTTCTCAAAGGCGGACAGGTCCGCTTCCACCGAGGAGATGACCTGCTCCGTCTGCTCCTCCTGCACCGGAGACTGAAGAATCAGGTATTCATGGTCCAGCCGGTTTTCATGCGCGTAGGTGGAGAGCACCGTCTCCTTCGGATCAAACCGGTCGCGCCTGACCAGATACCCGGGCGTGATATTCTTCTTTTCCGGGACCACCTCCCGGATGTTCACCCGGTTGACGCCCCGCTCCACATCCTCGCACAACAGATAGACGCCTTCGTATTCCAGGGTGTTGTTGCGCCGGATCAGCACCTCGCAGAACTGGCTTCTGGGGCTCCACTCCATGATCTGGGCGGCCACCCGGTAAACCAGATAATTGCGGATCATGCTCTTGTCCGCGATGCTGCCCCTCAGCACCCAGGATGTGCCGCTGCTCATGTCAAAGAAGCTCACCGGCTGGTCCTGGCCGGTGCTGTTCACCGTCCTGAGGAGATACTGGGGCTTGGCCTGCAGCTGGGCGGAGAGCCCCAGCCGGCTGAAGCGGACATGCGTAATGCTGCTCGGGCCGCTGGAAACGCTGTTTTCAATCCCGTCCGTGCGGTCATAGATTTCCAGCATTCCGTTCACCCAGGGATCCGCGCCCGTTCTGGCCAGGTTCCCGTCTGAGGTCACCGTGACGGTCAGGGGCACATCCTCTTCGAAGTTGAGCACCACCAGCGGAAGGTTGCTGGAAAACGCCTCATCCGCGATAAAGCTGGAACTGAGATGCGCCGTGGCATCCTCCACCTTGCTCGCAGGGCTCAGGGGCCGGCTGTTATAGTAATCCTGCGCATAGGTCCTGCCTTCCACGCTCAGGTTCATGTCGTAGCGGAACAGGCCCAGCAGCGGAATCGTCAGCAGGCACAGCACAATCAGCGCCACCACATACCTCGGTTTGCGGATCAACGCATCTCACCTCCTTTCCTGTCATTTCATGCGGTCTTACTGGGAGATTTCATCATCCTGCCGGACCACGGAGGTTCCCGTGATGCCGCGCACGGAGGAGAGGGCGGACTGGACCGTGCCGTTCTTGGATTCAAACTTGTCCTTCAGGGTGGAGGAAATCTCATAGATCGCCTCTCCCTGATGGGTCTCATTGTTCACATTGGACACCCGCAGGGAAGCCTTGCGGGCATAATGCTGTCCCACCACCCGGTCCGCCTGGGCCAGGGCATCCTCGCTGCCCCGCACGATGATCAGCACGCGTTCGTTTTCACGCACCATGCCAAAGAGGACCAGATAGACAAACACGAACATGGATCCCAGCAGCGCCACCAGGTAATCCGAGACGCCGCAGCAGATGCCCACCGCCACCGTCCAGAAGATGAAGGCCGTGTCCCGGGAGTCCCGGATCGCGGTCCGGAAGCGCACGATGGACAGGGCGCCCACCATTCCCAGGGAGAGCGCCACGTTGTTGCCGATCACATTCATGACCATGGTGGTCACCAGGGTCAGCATGACCAGGGAGACATTGAAGCGCGCACTGTACACCTCGCCGGTGTGGCTGACTCTGTAGGTGACAAAAATCAGCAGGGCCAACAGCAGCGCGACCGTCATGTTGGCCAGGATGTCCACCACCGTCAGGGTCCCCTGTCCAACCGCGCCGGACAGGAACCCGCTGATCAGGTTCTGAATGGATGTTCCTGAAATCGTGCTCATTGTTTACTTCCTCCCGTATTTTGAGACTTTGCGTGCCAGGATATACTTGCTGTCCGCCTCCATGCGGCGGCAGTGGGTGCCCAGGGCTGCCTTGAGGTAGCTGAGCAGGAATTCCGAATATTTGACCTCCATGGTGACCTGCCCGAAGGGATATGCCGGATAGGTCTCCACATAGGGGGACAACAGGTCCATATTCCCCTCATTGGCGCGGAGATCGGAATCGAAGGTGATCCTTGTCTCACAGTCTTCCGTGGCAAAGGCAAACCTGCGGTATTCCACCAGCACCTTGGGCCGGTAGATTCCCAGGATCATCTCCCTCGCCAGGGCCGGAAGAAAGACCTTCTCCGCCTTGGAGTGGTACTCATACCCGTCGATCAGGAAATCGTAGTCCCCGCAGAGCATCCTGACTGCCTGCTCCCGGCTCAGGGTGACCACGCGCTTGCGGTTGGTCATGCGTTCCTTTTCCTTGACCTCCAGGTACACCGTGGTATCCATGGGATCATAGATGCGCAGGCGGATCTTCCGCCGCTTGTCCACACCGTTGACCTTGTCTTCAAAGGATGTATCCGCCGGGGTATCAAAGTATACGGAACGGACCCTGTACCCCTCCGGCCCCCCGTTGTGGGGATCCTCGGAGATAAAGAGGCGCAGGTTGCTCTTGATCTTCAGCGCCTCCGCCTCGCCCATGCGGTACTTGGATTCGATGCGTTCGATATCTCTCATGCCTTCCCCTCCTACACGCCCTTGGCCTTGAACGGCTTTGCGGGAGGTTTGCCCCAGTCCGCGCTGTCGGCAAGGGTCTCATAATCCGGGAGCTTCCTGGGAAGCGGCAGCTTGTACAGCATGTCATAGGAACGGAAGGGTCGTGAAATGGAGATCTTGTTGAACTGGACCAGGATGCCGGTCACAAAGGCAATGGCCACCACAGGCACCACCACGGCCACCTGCCGCGTCCACAGACACAATACGCCCAGCCCGAGGATCACCGAGCCAACTGCGCTGGTGAGCAGGGCCATGACCCGCATATGCGCCTTGGAGGGCTGCTCAAGGCCTGTGGCCTGCCGAAACATGCTCAGCACGCCAAACAGGAGCGCCACCGTGATCGCCGCGGGAAACACCGCGATGGGCACGCGAAGCACCGTTCCCTTGGTGGCCTCCCAGGTGTGTGTCAGGCAGAAATAGGCCACGACAAAAGCCACGATGCCGCAGATCCCGATCTTGAAGGTGCTGTGTCCAAAGTAGCACAGCAGAATCCCGCTTCCAAACCACACCACCAGCAGCAGCAGGGTCATGGCCTCCGGCAGGACATGGATAAACTCCACCGGTCTCAGAAAAGCGAGCACCCAGGCCGCAAACTGATTCATGCACTTCCCCCTTTTCCTTCGCCGATTCGCCTGGACATCAGAGCACTTCCGTCAGGCTCACAAAGTTGAACGAGCGTCTGGAATCCGAATTGTAGGTCAGATAGGCGTCCAGGGCCTCAATGACATATTCCTTCATGCCGGTCAGGTGGAAAATCAGGATCTGGCCGCTCTTGAGCTTCTGCTTCATGGCCTTGAGGATCTTGTCCGCCGTGTTGAATTCCTTGTATTCAAAAGTGAAATACCCGGATACGCTGTAGGTGAATCCGCAGCCGAAGACCGCCTCCAGACCGCTTCTGGACACCGCCAGCAGCGGGGGCCTGAAGAGTGTGGTCAGCACCGGCTGCCCGCCCACGGACAGGTCCCCGATGATTTCCGCAAGGGTGTTGTACCCCTTGACGATGTCCGTCTTGAGCTCCTGGACCTGCTTGTCATTCAGGTCCCGGAACACGCCCGGCCTCACATAGGAAGCCAGGGACATCCCCGAATAGGTGTAGCAGCCCACAGAATGTCCCGACAGGCCGATCTCCCGCATGAGCGCGGGATTGTCCTTTGCGCCGGAGCCGCGGATGAAGAAGGTCGCCCGCACGTCATGCTTTTTCAGCATGGCCAGCAGGGACGTGATGATCTCATCATCCCCCCAGTCGTCAAAGGTCAGGAAAATCTGGTTGCGTTCGTTCTTGATGACGCCGGTCTTGTCCAGTTCCCGCAGTTCCTCCGCCGTAAATCCGGGAACAAACTCCGCCGTCTTCATCCAGTTGATGCCGATATAGCGCTTGGTGATGACGGACACGGGGTCCCGGGTGAGGACCCCCTCACGGATGCGCCCCACCACCTCGGGCACCATCTCTGACGAGGCGAGCGGATAGTTGTATATATAGGAGGAATTGGTGAGCATCTCCATGACCGGCAGCACCGCGTACACATTGCGCTGGGTGGCCAGGGCCCGGACATATTCCCCCATCAGGGCGTCCGCCTCCCGCGTGCGTCCCAGCTCAAAGTGGACGATATCTCCCCTGCGCAGCTCCGAATCGGTGCCCATGGCATTGAGCAGCAGGGCGCTGGAGGTGGTGAGGCGGAGGGAGTTGTCGGGGACCGCGTTGAGGTACTGGCCCATCAGGGTATAGCCCCCCGCCGCCGTTGCGATGCGCAGCATGGTGGAGGGGGTTCCCTTGTTCTGGCGCACGCACATGCGTCCGGTATAGCCGGTCAGCGTGCGCAGCTCGCTCTCCAGATCAAGCATGCCCGCGAGCATGTCCTCCGTCGTCAGGTACCCGCCGGGGTTGATGGACATGCCCAGCTGGCTTCCGGACTGCACGATCTCACGGATCAGGTCACTGTCCCGGGCCAGTTCATCCTTTGACACGAAGAAGGTGGCCTTGCCCCCGATGGAGCGCAGCGCCGCCAGGACATTCTGGACTTCCGCCGGGTTGTCAAGACCGATGAAGGTGAAGGCCACCGCATTCTGAATGGTGTAGACGCGGGTCACCATGACCGCGGCCTTGTTTCCGTTGTTTTCCAGCATCTGGGCCGCGCGGGTTTTGGAGCTGGTGGACCCCGACACCCTTACCCGCTGCGCCAGTGCCACACTGTCCCCGCTCTGCAGCGGGCGGGAGGTGGATTCCGTCAGGGGCGCCGCCGTGGCCACGGGGACCCCCGTGGCCTGGATGCCCTCCGGCAGGCCATATAGCGCGGCAGAGCCGACGCCCTGGGGAACATAGGCCTGGTAGGTGACGTTCGTGCCCTGAATCCGGGAATTCTCCGGAGAAGGTTTCCCCAGCAGCAGTCCCCCGATAATGCATCCGATGGAGATCAGCGACAGGGTCACGGCCAGCACAATCTGGCCCATCTTACCGTTCACAGCCTGTTCTCCTTTCAGTACTCAAGACCGTCCGTCAGCGTCACGAAACGGAACTGCTTGCGATTGCCTTCCATGTATCCCAGATAGCGGTCCAGGATCTCGGCCATGTCAATGTCTTCCGCATACGGGTCGGAAAGGCTCAGCACGGCACCTCCGCGGGTGGCGGCAATCATGCTGTTCAGGATGTCCGCATCGGTGATCACCACATCCTTGCCGTTTTCATCCACGGCCTTTTCAATGCGCTCCTGGCTCTTGTAGATTCCCTCAATGGCCCATGTGAAGCCGCTGTCATACACCGCCGCCATGCCGTCCTTGCTGGTTTCCTCCAGCGGCGGACGGAAATACGTTGTCAGGGCCGGCATGCCGGAATCCAGCATCAGGTCCCCCATGATGCTGGCAAGATTGTCATAGGCCTTCTTTGCATCCGCCTGGAAGATCCGGGTGTCCAGCTCCGCCTGCTGCATCCCCGCATTCCCGGCAACGGAGGCGACCAGCAGCGGTTCAAAGCTCTTGTCCGCCCGGATGGCGATGGCATGTCCGCCAGCCGCGATGGCCCTGAAAAGGTTGGGGTTCCAGTCCGACACCTCGGTGCGGACAAAGAACGTGGCCTTCGCGTTGTGCTTTTCGAGCACCTTGAGAATCGGCGTGGTGAAGGCGTCCTGTTCGCTGTCGTTGAAGGTCAGATAGACATATCCCGGGTGTCCGGGGATCACGCCGGTCTTGTCGATCTTCCTGATTTCATTCTCATCAAACCCGATCAGGGTATCCGGCTTGTTCATCCACGGCGCGCCGATGTAGCGCATGGTCATGGTGGAGGCCACATCCGCCAGGAACTGTCCCCTGCGGATGAGTCCCCGCACGCTGGGCAGGATCTGATTGGTCGTCAGGGGATAGTGCCACAGGTAGCGCCGGTTTTCCAGCATGTCGTGATATGCCTTCAGGGGATACACGCACCGCTGGGTGGCAAAGATGTACACCAGCCTGGCGCTCATTTCATTGCTGTTGAGGAACTGCCCCAGTTCAAAATGCACCAGTTCCCCGCGGTGGATGGTCCGGTCAAAGCGGGACAGGATGTCCAGCATGATCTCGTCCTCATGCCCTGTCTTGCGGGTATCCTG
>CACYCQ010000230.1:0-7281 GCA_902772995.1 uncultured Eubacteriales bacterium | reverse complement strand
CGGGACACGGACTGCAGGGTCCATTGTCAGAAAGAAAATTGTCAGGTACAATACCGGAAAAGATCCGGGGAGAAGCAGCGGGAGAGTTCCTCTCCCGTTCCCTCCGGGAGGAGATTCCGGATGACGCAGGGCCTGACGCGGCAGACGGCCGGAGAGTCAGGGCTGTGGAGGCAATGGAAAGGAGAGGGCAGGCGTTCTGCCCGAGGAGCCAATGAAGATATCCAAAAAAGATGCCCTGAACTGGTACAGGTTTTTTTCGCAGCTGCCCGAGGAGGAGCCCCTGGGACCGCAGCAGCAGGAGATCGCCCTGTCCGTGCTGTCCCAGATTGAGGCATCGGTTGAAGCTGCCAACCGCGCACTGCTTGACGACATTCCCGGGCTTCAGACCCTGCAGGGACGCACCTTCTATGTGGGGGACAGCCGTCTGTTTCCCAGAGGGTGCATCTCCTGCCTGACCGGTACGGGACTGAGCGCGGTGAGAAAGACCAACCGGTGCAACCTGAACTGCAGGTTCTGCTATGATTACGGGGAAATCCACAGGATCCCGCCCATCGGGGAAGGGTACTGGGAGATCGGGGGGACGCGCTTCCGCCTTGAGGACATGGATCTGCTGCTTTCCGCCTCCCGCCGGCCCACAGGGGTGGCGTACGTGTACCTTGAACCCTTTATGGAGATCGACCTGTATCCGCCGATGATCCGCAGGTTTGCCGAGGCCGGCATTCACCAGCACATGTATACCAACGGGACGCTGGCCAATGAGCAGAACCTGCGGGAACTGGCTGAGGCGGGGCTGCCCGAGATCCGCTTCAACCTGGGCGCCTCGGGATGCTCGGACCAGGTCATCGAGAACATCCGCATCGCCTGTGGACTGTTTGAGCGGGTCGGCATTGAGACGCCCATGACGCCGGAACTGCATGCGCAGTTCATGAAAAAGAAGGACCGGATCCTGTCCACGGGCGTGCAGTTCATCAATTTTGCGGAGCTTCACCTGGGGCCCGGAAATGTGGGGAACTATGCCGGAGAACCCATGTACATGTACCGGATGGGATACCTCTCCCCCATCTGGAGCCGGCAGCTGACCCTGAAAACCATGCGCCAGGCGGCGCTGGAGGCATGGCCCTGCGTGGTGCACGACTGCTCCAACCATACGAAGTTTGCGCGGGACCTCAACCTGCGGGCAAAGGAGGGAGCGTGGTTTGGCGCCAGCAGCTACGGCAGCGAGTTCGAGTCCATTCCCTACGAGCTCTTCCTGCCGGTCCTGGAGGACGAGAACTTCAGGTTCCTGGAAGAAGAGGAAATGAGCGGCTTCGGGATGGGGGACATCATCCTGTAATTCAAAAAGGGCAGGCGGATCGGTTGATCCGCCTGCCCAGATTTTTTGGGGAGGCTTACTTGCTGATCAGGCCGGCTGCGACCTCGGCCACATGCTCTGCCGTGAAATGGTATTTCTTGAAGAGCAGTCCGGCAGGAGCGCTGTCGCCGAAGCGGTCAAGGCCGATGACGGCGCCGTCCAGGCCGACAAAGCGGTACCAGGGCTGGGTGGCAGCGGCTTCGATGGCGACGCGGGCACGGACGCTGGGGGGCAGGACCTGATCCTGATAGCCGGCGCTCTGCTCGAGGAACAGCTCCATGCAGGGCATGGAAACCACCCGGGCGTCGATGTTCTGGGCCTTGAGCAGCTCGCGCGCGCCCATGGCCTGCTCGACTTCGCTGCCGGAGGCGATGAGGATGACATCCGGGAAGGCCTTCTCGGAATCGGCCAGGATATAGCCGCCCTTGAGGGCATCGCGGTTGGCATGTTCATACTGGGGAAGTCCCTGACGGGTGAGCACCAGGGCGGTGGGACGGCTGTCAGAGAGGGCGGTGATCCAGCCGGCGGCGGTCTCAAATCCGTCCGCGGGGCGGAAGGTCAGCAGGCCCGGGGTGGCGCGCAGGGTGGCCAGCTGCTCAATGGGCTGGTGGGTGGCGCCGTCCTCGCCCACGCCGATGGAGTCGTGGGTCAGCACATAGGTGACCGGCAGACCCATGATGGCGGCCATGCGCATGGCGTGCTTCATGTAGTCGCTGAACACGAAGAAGGTGCCGCAGAAGACGCGCAGACCGCCGTGGAGCACCATGCCGTTGACGATGGCGGCCATGGCATGCTCACGCACGCCGAAGTGGAAGTTGCGCCCGGAGCGGTTCTCGGGACCGAAGTCTCCGCCGCCCTTGATGTTGGTCTTGTTGGAGGGGGCCAGGTCGGCGCTTCCGCCCACCAGGTTGGGGAGCAGCGCGGACAGGCGCTGGATCATCTCGCCGGAGGTGGCACGGGTGGCAATCTTGCCCTCGAACTTCCACAGATCCTTGTTGTTCAGGATATTGTCATCGAGTCCGAAGCGGTGCCACTGCTTCCACTCCTCGGCCAGTTCGGGATACTCGGCGGCATAGCGCTCCATCATCTGCTTCCAGGAATTCTCCTCCACGGCGCCGCGGGAGAGCTTCTGCGCGCACCAGGCATAGACGTCCTCGTCCACGGTGAAGGGCTCCTCGGGCAGCCCGAGGGCACGCTTGGTGGCCAGCACGTTCTCCTCGCCCAGGGGCTCGCCGTGGGCGGAGGGGGTGCCTTCCTTGGCGGGGCAGCCGAAGCCGATCTTGGTGGGGCAGATGATCAGGGTGGGATGCTCGGAGGAACGGCTCTTTTCCAGGGCCTTGAGGACCTGCTGGCGGTCATTGCCGTCGGCGACCCGGATCACGTTCCAGCCGTAGGCGGCAAAACGGGCGCCCACGTCCTCGCGGAAGGCGATGTCGGTATTGCCCTCGATGGAGATCTCATTGTCATCGTAGAGCAGGGTGAGCTTGTTCAGGTTCAGGGTCCCGGCCAGAGAGGCGGCCTCGGAGGAGATGCCCTCCATCATGCAGCCGTCGCCGCAGATGGCATAGGTCCGGTGATCCACGACGGGGAATCCGGGGCGGTTGAAATGCTCAGCCAGGAAGGTCTCCGCGATGGCAAAGCCGACCGCGTTGGCCACGCCCTGTCCCAGAGGTCCGGTGGTGACTTCAATGCCGCTGGTCTTGCCGTACTCGGGATGGCCGGGGGTCCGGGAACCGAACTGGCGGAACTGCTTGAGGTCCTCGATGGACAGGCCGTAACCGCCCAGGTGAAGCAGGACATACAGCAGGGAGCTGGCGTGTCCGCTGGAGAGGACGAAGCGGTCCCGGTTCTCCCAGCGGGGATCAGCGGGATTGTGACGAAGAACGTCAAACCAGAGTGCACTGGCCATGGGGGCCATGCCCATGGGAGCACCGGGATGACCGGAGTTGGCTTTCTGGACGGTATCCGCAGCAAGTCCGCGGATAGTGTTCACGGTTTTCTGTTCGATTGACATACAAAACTCCTTTCATCGGCAAAGCCGGGTTGTTGAACCCTCACATGAGGGAATTCAGCGCGCTGGTGGAGATGCAGGCTTCCTCCCGGAGGGCCTCCTGCAGCAGGAGGGCCATTTCGCGGATGCCGCCGGGAACGTCGCTCTCCAGATTCAGGGGAAGGACGGGGTCGTGGAGGGAGAGGCGCAGCAGGAACCATCCGCTGTCCCTGCGGCCCTGCAGGTCGAAGGAGATGCGGACGCCCTCATAGCTGTTCTTTGCCAGGTTCCAGCCGTGGGCCTGGGCGTAGGCGGTCAGGTGGGCGATCACCTCATTGCCCGCCGCCCTGAAGTCCTCCGCCTGGATGGTGAAGCGGAGCTCTGCGCTTTCCACAGGCTCGCGCAGGTCGGCGATCAGGGAGGAGAGCTCCTGCCCATGGGCCTTCATCTTGACGGCTTCGCAGATCAGTTTGGTGACCAGGTACATGCCGTCGTCCAGGAAGTAGTGCTCCTGAAGGGCCGCGTGTCCGCTGGTCTCGATGGCCAGGGGGGAACAGACGCCCTCACTGCACAGGCGCCGGGATTCATCGATGACGTTGCGGTAGCCCCTCTTGAACCTGTGGTGGACACCGCCGTGGGCGGCAATGAACTCGCTCAGGCCCGCGGAGGTGACCGAGTCGGTAACGATGGTGGCGCCGGGCTGGTCCCGAAGCAGAATGGCGGAAATCAGGGCGATGAGCCGGTTGCGGTTGATCTCCCTTCCGGTGTTGTCCACAATGGCGGCCCGGTCGCAGTCCGTGTCAAAGATGACGCCCAGATCCGCATGGGCGGCCGTGACCGCGCGGGAAATGGCATCCATGGCCGCCTGGTTCTCGGGATTGGGAATATGGTTGGGAAAGCTTCCGTCGGGCTCCAGGAACTGGCTGCCGGCGGTGTCGGCGCCCAGCCGCTCCAGAAGCGTGGCATAGAAGCCGCCGGCGCCGTTGCCGGCATCCACGGCGATATGCAGGCCGCTCAGGGGCTTGTCCGCGTCCGTGTGAAGCATGCCGCGGATGTCGGAGGCCAGGATGTCCATGTAGGTGTCCAGGTACCTGTGGCTGGAGATTTCCCCTCCGGGGGAGGTCAGGTCCTCGCCGGAATCGGCGATGTCCAGAATGGCGCGCAGGGTGGCGGAGGTGATGCCGCCGTCAGGCAGGAAGAACTTGAGGCCGTTGCGTTCCATGGGCAGGTGCGAGGCGGTGACCATGATGGAAGCGTCCGCGCCCTCATGGACCAGGGAAAGGTACATGGCCGGGGTGGTGCACAGGCCGAAGATGCAGACCTTTGCACCGGCCTGCGCCATGCCCTGGGCGCACGCCTGTTCCAGGGCCTCACCGGAGAGACGGGGATCCCGGCCGATGTTGACGCGGGGGCTGGAAATGCCCCTGCCGCGCAGAAACGCCACGAAGGCCTGGCCCAGACGCCGGGCTTCGGGCTCCCGCAGGTTGGCTTTTTCGCCCAGGGCGACGCCCCGGACATCGGAACCGCTGATCAATGCATGAAGGTTCATCTCAGACTCCTCCTTTGACTTACAGATGCTCGCAGATGGCGTGGAGCAGGTCGTCATAGCTTTCAAAAGCGGGAATATCGGGGAAATCCGCCTTGATTTTGCTGGTGCTGCGGAACAGGAAGCCCGCCTGGCTGGCCTCGATCATTTCCAGATCGTTGTAGCTGTCCCCTGCGGCCAGGGTGTCAAACCCGATCTGCTGCAGGCCGCGGACGGCCGTCAGCTTGGAGTGGGCTGTGCGGATGCGGTAGCCGGTGATGGTTCCCTCGGGGGACACCTCCAGGGAGTTGCAGAAGATGGTGGGCCAGCCCAGCTTTTTCATCAGGGGGCTGGCAAACTCCGCAAAGGTATCGCTCAGGATGATCACCTGGGTCTTTTCCCGCAGGGCATCCAGGAACTCACGGGCGCCTTCGAGGGGATCGATGGTCTCAATGGTGCGCTGGATGTCAGGAAGCCCCAGATGATGCTCCCGGAGGATGCCCAGGCGCCAGCGCATCAGCTTGTCATAGTCCGGTTCGTCCCGGGTGGTGCGGGTGAGTTCGGGGATGCCGCTGGCCTTGGAGAAGGCGATCCAGATTTCGGGGACGAGCACCCCCTCCAGGTCAAGACAGACGATATGCATAATTCCTCCATGATGCCGCCGGGAAGCAGCCGGCGCTGTCCGGATTAAGGGAGCGGACTCTCCGTATTGAAGGGGCAGGGTTACTGCCGGGTGGCGGTGCGGACAATGGACGCCAGACTGGATTTGGATTCGCCGGGACGCAAACGGCGGCAGACCACAACCAGGCGGTCATTCTCCAGACAGGTGGAGAGGGTCAGCAGGGCGTCGCTGGGACGGGTGTCCACGGGGATCATATACAGGGAGCGGCTTTGAAGCTCATGGGTATAGATGCTGAATTCCTCGTCGGAGGAAAAGTTCATGTGAGTAAAGTAGTTGAAGAAATTGCTGCTCTGGGTATCCAGGGAGACGCGCAGCACGGCGAAGACCACATAAACCTCTTCTTTCCACAGGGTGGAAAAGTACACCACCGGGTGGCTTTTGAGATAGCTGATGCTGGCTTCATACTGGGCCAGGCGTCCGAACATGCTTCCGTCGCGCATGTTGTGACCGTGAAGCAGCAGGTTCTGGGTCTTTTCCCGGAGGGGATGGTTTTCATCCAGGAAGAGGGTGCCGGAGGTGTTCTTGTTGCCGTAGAAATCATGGGTCAGATAGTAGGAATTGTTGCGGAAGACCACCGGAAGATCGATGACGCCGGGAATGTTCAGCCAGCCGATCAGGTCCCGGTTCTTTTCATGCAGGGCGACCATCTGCGGCAGGGCGTCCCCGCCCACCTGATGGAAGTGCGTGCTGGTGACGAGGGAGACCTCGGGAGTGGGTTCGGGTTCAGGCGAAGACTCGGACTCAGGGGAAGACTCGGATTCAGGCGGCTGATCTTCACTTTGGGGCAGGGAGTCTGCCAGAACGGGAAGGTCCGTCTGCATGTCTTCCGCAGAGGGAAGGCCAGCTCCCTCGGTCTCCGGGCGTTCCGGGGGATCCTCAGGAGGCGTTTCTCCGGTATAGATCTGAACCTCGTCCGCATCAATGGTTCCCGTGGCGGTTTCCGCATGGAGGGCGGCCAGGTCTCTGTTCAGGCGGGCTGTGACCACGGAACGGTACACGATGCGTCCGATCATGAACAGGGAGAAAAGGGCGACGGCGCTGAAAAGGACGATGAGCGCCGAATGAAGGGACGGGAACCTGTTCAGCACCGATTTGATGAGGTCGGAGAGGGTGGCGCGGACATTTTCCAGAAAGCGTCCCGCTGCGGTGAAAAATGTGCTGAGCCAGGAACCTGAGCGCGCGGATCCCGGAGAAGGGTCAGGGGGAGGGGGCAGGCGCAGACCGGGATGATGGTCCGGGATGGACGCACGGGAGGCATCCGGACCGGAAAACTGTCCGGCGGAACCTGAGCCGTTTCGGGATGCGGACCGGTCAATGCCCTGAGGGCCCCGCGGGGAGGAAGGTGTCCCGGAAGGACGCTGTGCGGAAGGGGTGCCATTCCGGGAATCGGGCCGGGCATTCCTGGAAGCGCCGCCGTTTCCGGATGCCGGGCGGGGACTCTGCCTGGCGCTGCGGGGCTCCGCGGACGCAGGACGGGAATCGGGCCGGGCAGTCCTGGAGGTGCCGCCGTTCCCGGATGCCGGGCGGGAGTCCTGCCTGACGCTGCGGGGCTCCGCGGGCGCAGGAGGAGATGCGGGCCGGGCATTCCTGGAGGTGCCGCCGTTTCCGGATGCCGGGCGGGAGTCCTGCCTGACGCTGCGGGACTGCGCGGACGCAGGACGGGAAGCGGGCCGGGCATTCGGGGAAGCGCCGCCGTTTCCTGTCGCGGGGCGGGAGTCCTGCCTGACGCTGCG
>CACYCQ010000229.1:0-7643 GCA_902772995.1 uncultured Eubacteriales bacterium | reverse complement strand
GCGCCCCATCTTGGCGCTGCCGCCTGCGGAGTCGCCCTCCACCAGGAAGATCTCGCATTTGGAGGGATCCTTGTCGCTGCAGTCCGCCAGTTTTCCGGGGAGGCTTGCAGATTCCAGCACGGTCTTGCGCCGGGTCAGTTCCCTGGCCTTTCTTGCGGCTTCCCGTGCACGGCTGGCCGCCAGGCACCGATCCAGGATGCTCTTGGCGATCTGGGGATTTTCCTCCAGGAAGGTGGACAGCTGGGTGCTCACCACGGAACTGACGATGGTCCGGGTATCGCTGTTGCCCAGCTTGCTCTTGGTCTGGCTTTCGAACTGGGGATCCTCCAGCTTGACGCTGACAATGGCTCCCAGTCCTTCCCTCGTATCCTCTCCGGTCAGGTTGCTGTCGGAGGCCTTGAGAATCCCGTGCTTGCGGCCATAATCGTTGATCACCCGGGTCAGGGCCATGTTGAAGCCGGCCAGGTGCGTGCCGCCGTCCGGGGTATGAATATTGTTGACGAAGCTGAAAATGTTGTCGGTGTAGCTGTCATTGTACTGCAGGGCCACCTCCACGATGGTGGTGCCGCTGACCCCCGACAGATAGATGGGATCGGGGAAGAGCACGGTCTTGCTCTTGTTGATGTAGCGCACGAATTCCCGGATACCGCCCTCATAGAAGAACACCCGTTCCTTGGGCTCCTCTTCCCGCAGGTCGCGGAAGATGATCTTGAGTCCCGCATTGAGGAATGCCATCTCCCGGAAACGGTTCTTGAGAGTGTCAAAATGGAAATTCCCGGTCTCGAAGATGCCATCTTCGTCCTTTCCCTTGACATCCGGCCAGAAACGAATGGTGGTTCCCGTGCGCTCGGTCGTCCCGATCACCTTGAGGTCATACAGGATCTTTCCGCGGGCATATTCCTGCTGGTAAATATTGCCGTCCTGGTGCACCCGGACGAGCATCCTGCTGGAGAGGGCGTTCACAACGGAAGCACCCACGCCGTGGAGGCCGCCGCTGACCTTATATCCCCCGCCGCCGAACTTGCCTCCGGCATGCAGCACGGTCAGGCACACCTCCACAGCGGGGCGTCCCGTCTTGGGATGTATTCCCACGGGAAAGCCGCGGCCGTTGTCCCGGACCGTACAGGAACCGTCCTTTTCGAGAATGACCTCGATCTCGGTACAGAATCCCGCCAGAGCCTCATCCACGGCATTGTCAACAATCTCATAAACCAGGTGATGCAGTCCACGTTCATCGGTGGAGCCGATGTACATGCCCGGACGCTTGCGGACAGCCTCCAGGCCTTCCAGCACCTGAATCTGGTTCTCGTCATAGGCGCCGGCATCCACCGTCTCCTGTCCCTCCACCAGTTCATGTACCTCCACCAGCTCCTCCGGCGCCGTCTGCACCTCCAGTTCGATTTCCATGTTCTCGTTATTTTCCATGCTATACCTCTATGTTTCCATCAAAAGGTGCTTCTGACTGACTTCCCTGTTTCTGCGGTCCATCTCCCTGATGGCCTCCACCGTCTGCCCCCGGGCACGCTGGGCCAGGGTCTGTGAGGAAATCTGGGACAGGCGGATCCTCGGGTTCTCCGTTACACCGCCGGGCACCCGGGCCCCGGAGAGCACCACGGCGCTTCGCACGTCTGTACCCTGTCTGCCCATCACGCGCTGTTCACTGCGCAGGGCCGAGAGCATTCCTTCATTGGGATTGCCGTCCTCTCCGGCAAGGTTGAGAATGGCCACAATCTCGCGGCTGTCCACCCCGACATCGTCCCCCAAATGCAGAATCATGCCTGCAGTCCTCCTGTTCCCGGCTGAGTTCCGGCCGCGCTTCACCCTGCTTTTTCAGGGGTGGTGTACTTTATGTATTATACCAAATTCACCCGTTTTTTTCAAATCTTTTTGTATGGGATTATGCTGATACCATCTCATTTTATCTCCTCTGTTTTCTATTGTTTGCCTGCCGCGGTCCCGGTGCTTCGCAGGCGGAAAAAGCGCAAAAAAACAGCAGACCAACGTCGCGGTCTGCTGTGTGATGCGGGTTCCCCGGATCCTGCCTTCTTACCTTCTGCGTCCCCTTCTCTGCCGGTCCTCCCGGATCCGCTCGTCCCAGTCTTTCTCGATGCTTCCATCTGCGCGCATGGCGCTGACGGCGCAGGAAAGCACCTCATAGTTCAGCCTGGTGCCCTCGCTGTCGGCCCAGTATTCCACCGCCCGGTCCCGGCTGATACCGATGCTTGCCGCGCTCTGCGCCGCATCCAGGTTGGCGCCCAGGTACAGAAACTCCCAGCCGTAGCGGGTTTTCTGCCGTTCAATCATCTCCCGGACCTCATGCGAGTTGAACCAGCGGCTGCAGTTCTCCATTCCGTCGGTGGTAATCACGAAGAGGGTGTGTTCCGGGACGTCTTCCTCGCGGGCGTATTTATGCACATTTCCGATGTGGCGGAGGCTCTTGCCCACCGCATCCAGCAGTGCCGTTCCGCCCCCCACCTGGTAATCCTTACGGGTCAGGGGTTCCACCTTCATCAGCGGGACACGGTCCAGAAGCACATGGGTGTCATTGGAAAAGAGCACGACGGAGACCAGGGCCTCCCCTTCCTCTTCCCGCTGTTTGCTGATCATCGCATTGAAGCCGCCGATGGTGTCCTCCTCCAGTCCCTGCATGGAGCCGCTCCTGTCGAGGATGAAAACCAGTTCAGTCAGTCCTTTTTTCATGTGTGTCCATCTCCTTTTCTGTTGATGGGCACATTGTATCCTTTTTCCGGTGACAGGATGTCGCTTTCAGAGCGACACTTTCCCCTGCCCGGACGGGCTGCCGGAAGCCTCCCCGGTATACCTGAGGTATCGTTCCTCATCAAAGCCGAGCCCCAGCCGTCTGAGGAGCACCTGGTTCCACCGTGAAGTCCCCAGATTGTACTGAAGGCTCCACAGGGCCCATGCCACGTCCAGCCACCGGTCTCCCCTTCCGCACGCTTCCAGGTCAATGAAGCCCGTGATGCGTCCCTGACGGTCGACCAGGATGTTGGGCAGGCAAAGGTCCCCGTGGACAAACTCCTGTCCGGTACTTTCCCTGCTGGCAAAGGGGCACTCCCGAGCGTCCACGGCCTTCAGGAGCTCCATCGCCTGCACGAGCACATCCACCACCTGTTCCGGCTGCTTCAGCAGGCGCGGGGAAACCAGGGACTCACCGGGGACTTTGGTCATGAGGTGATATTCCCTGCCTTCCATGCGTTCAAACGCCAGGGAGACGGGAACCGGGAGTCTTCCCTGCAGCCAGGTCATCCTCTGGTGTTCCCGCAGAAGACTGCCCGGATGGCTGGAAATCTTCAGAACAAGCTCATCCCCGGCTTCCAGCACCCGGTCGCCGCTTCTGCCCATCTGATTTTCAGACAGCTCAAGATTTCCAAGCAGACGCTTCATGGACTGCGGTATCTGCATGTCCACTCCTCCTTCCACAGGATGGTCCTCCACGGAAGCGGCGCCCTGCCTGTCCCGCCCTCTGATGATTTCAGAGAGGCTTTGTCTTCCGCTTTGCGCAGGGCTCACTCCCCTTTGTCCGCATAGCGCACCGCGGTGCCGTAGGCCATAATCTCGGCGGCGCTTTGCATGATGGATGCCGAGGCATAACGCACGCCCACAACGGCGTCCGCACCCAGATCCCGGGCCTGCTGGACCATCCGCTCTGTGGCGATGTTCCTCGCGTTGTCCATCATCTCGTTGTATTTTTTCAGTTCTCCGCCCACCAGGGTCTTGAGTCCCGCGCCGATATCGCGCAGGGCATTAACCGTCTGCACGGTGCTGCCCCGCACCATGCCCAGGGGCTCCACAGTTCTTCCTGCAAGGGTATCCGTCGTCACAATCAGCATGATGTTTCCTCCTTATTTTCCCGCCGGGGAAGGCCCCCGGCGCCGTTTTCCTTCCTGTCGGGCAGACCGCGTTGACCGGCGCTTTCACATGCTGCCCAGCAGTTCCTGATCATAGCTGAACAGCAGTTCGTTGATTTTAAAGATATCATAGATTTCGTGGAGAATGCAGTATTCCACGATGACATCCATTTTATGGCTGTGCGAAATGGTAAATCCCGCGCTTTCCAGCAGTTCCCGCGTCTGCTCCAGGTCCATGCGGAGCGCCACGGCAAGGGCCAGCACAGTCGGCTTTCTGGGATGATACTCCGGATTGCAGCGGATCTTTGAAAAAAGCCGCCGGTCCAGATTGGCCCTGTGGTACACTTCGGAATCCGTCAGTCCCTTCTCATCAATCCTGCGCAGGAGGAGCTGTGAAAATCCCTCATCCATCTGCCCGAGCCGGTCCTCCAGGGACACATCGGCACAGGGAATCGCACTGTCCCAGACCTCCGATTCAACAGGGGCTTCCTCCCGTCTACTGTCCCTTCTCCTTTGACGGGACGACGCCTGCCGTATGCGCTCCTGCAGAGGCATATTGCGCATGGGCTCATATTCCAGCGCCTTCCCCACGTAGACATCATCGATGTATTGGGGCAGGTCCGGAAAGCGCTGCAGACTGAGCGCCACCGTCTCCCTGGAGAAAACCACCAGGCTGACCATCAGGTCATGGCTGAGCAGAAAACTGCCGATGGCTTCCGTGGCCACCTCCAGCGCCTTTCCCGGCGGAAATCCAAAGGCACCGGTGGCAATCAGGGGAAAGGCGATGCTCCCGCATCCCAGACGTTCGGCCTGGGAAAGACAGTTCAGGTAGCAGCGTTTCAGCGTCTGGACCTCTTTCTCGTTCCCGCCCTTCCACACAGGGCCCCGGGTATGGATGACATACTCGGCATTCAGTCCAAACCCCGGGGTCACGCAGGTCTCTCCCGGAAGCAGGTTCCCCATCTTCCGGATTGCCCGGCGGAGTTCTCCCCCCGCCGCGCGAATGAGCGCAGCTTCCGTCCCCCCGGGCGTCACAAACACCCCTCCCGTCGGATTGACCACCGCATCCACATGCATCCGGGACAGGTCATCCCTCACAATCGTAAAAGGCATCTTGCCCCTCCTTTCTCCCGCGGGGTTTGACTACTGCGACATCGGTTCCATGAATTCCACGGTTTTTCCTGCTGCGCGTGCATAGGCAATCTCCGAGCGGGTGCTCTCCCCGATGTACCCGCCGGAGTTGATTACGTAGATACCGTCTGACAGGTCAATTTTCCGCTTGTGCATGTCATCCAGCATGATCTTTGTGCGGGTGAGGGTATCTTCCGGCATGCCTTCCCAGACCTCCGCATCTCCTCCGTGCCCGAAAAGCCCCACACTGATGACAATGACTCCCTTGAGCGTCAGCTCTTTCTGCACGCGGATAAAGTCCTCCCGGAACCGGGTACTTCCGCACAGGGTGACCACCCTGTATCCTCCGATCATGCGCCATCCCTCCCGTCTTCATCGCGTCTTCTGAAATCCTCCCTGCCTTCTTCCTGCAGTGCCGGAAAACGAACAGGTCTGCCGCCAAACATGCCACTTGCGGCAGACCTGTTGCGTATCGGTACTCCGGGGCAGGCGGATCTGCGTATTCCGGGTCCGTCCTATCTTCCGTAACGCTCCAGCATCAGCTCAATAAGCCGGACCGAAGTGTCCAGGTTTCCCCCGTATTTCATGGCCACAAGCAGCGCACCCTCCGGTTTGGTGCGGAATTCGGACAGCCCTGTCAGGGAGTCCGCCGGGATCCCGTAAAGGCCCCTTGTCCCGTCACTGCGAAGAAGCATGCCCGGCGTCACATCCAGTGCATCCACCCTGAGGATCCCTTCCCGGACATAGGGCTCCAAATCCACAAACACCTCTTCCGCTCCGCTCCCCTGCATGATCCGCTCCACTTCCACCATGGGCATGAGCATGACATCCCCCTGCTGGGATGCAAGGTAGGTGGCATACTGCATCCGGGAATACATTTCATCCTGGAGCAGGTCGATGTTGACCACCTGCAGTTCCTCCTGATCCGGGCAGCGTTTTTGAAGTGCAGGCCAAAGGTCCTCCTGAAGCGCTTCCGTGCGGGTATACCCGTTGAGCATATACAGTTCAATGCTGCGGTCCACCGGGGGCCTGTAGCGGGTCATATCAAACAGGATATAGAGCAGCAGCAGTCCTGCAGACCAGGCCACCAGATATTTCCACCAGCAGTACCTGAAATGGTTTTTCAGCCGCAGCCGGCCTTCTTCTCCCGTCAGAAACCTCATTTGTCGTGCGCTCCTCCGATTCCGTGCCTGTTTTGCAGCCCGCTTCCCTTCCGGGATGAGCCGCCCTTGACTCTTCTCTTATTGTAACACACGGGCGATACGGTTTCATCCTCAAACTCTTCCCGCTTGATTCCCTGTATCCGGGGACCTATAATGAACCTGATGACATCCCTGAGACCCGAACAGAGAGGAGATTACCATGAAAAAGCACATCGTCTGTCTTGGAGACTCCAATACCCATGGCTACTGTGCGGATCCTGCAGATTCCGCGGATGGCACCAACCGGTTTAACGAAGAGGAGCGCTGGCCATGCAGGCTGCAGCAGCTTCTCGGCGAGGACTACCTCGTTCTGGAGGAGGGACTCAGCGGAAGGACCACCGTCTTTACAGATCCCCTGCACGAATCCATGGATGCCCTGTCCGTCGCCTATCCCATCCTCATGTCCCATGAACCCGTGGACCTCCTGATCATCATGCTGGGCACCAATGACACCAAGGAACGCTTCTGCGCCAATGCCGCTGTCATCTCAGTCAGTCTGGAGCGGCTCATCCTCAAATGCAAAAGCGTGGACTGCTGGGGTGGAAAAAAGCCGGAGATCCTGGTCGTATGTCCCCCTCCCATCTCTCCGGAATTCAAGGATCCGGTCATGGGCGACGGATGTCCCGAGAAGGCTGCCGCCCTTGCCCCCCTCTTCCGGGACGTTGCAGCGCGCAATCAGGTACATTTTATGGATGCAGCTCCCTGTACTTTCAATCCCGTTGACCATATGCATCTGACACGCTCCGGTCATGCCATGCTGGCCCAGATGCTCCTCCCCGTGGTACGCGGAATTCTGGAACCGGTGTCTGATCATTGACTGTATCATGGCTGAGTTATTATACGAATGCAAAAAAAACGCTGCCAGATTCTCTCTGGCCAGCGGCTGGAATAATCTGCGGTTCATGATGCTCGGGCAGCGACTCTTGTGAGAACGTGGTTGTCCATAACCCGGTGATACAAATTTTTTCTTAGGAACTCCTTCACCTGCTTTTGCTTGTGCCATACCGCGAGCCATTTTTGCATCAAACTCTTCTTTGGTCATCTCGTCCAGTGAAAGAGGTCTGCTTGCTTGAATAGACGGGCGGAAGGTATCCTCTCCACAGAATGATCTGTCGACAGAACATATAGATTCCATTCAGATAAAAACAGCCCCGAGTTTTATCTCGGGGCGCTGTCTTATTGTGTTGTTTTGCAGGAAATCGCCTGAACCCTGTTCCCGCGGTTTTCCGGTCGTCAGGCCTTGGGAAAATCCCTTGCAGCACGTTCTTCATGAGATGGTGCAGGCGTGGCCGTTCCGGGCTGTTTTCAAATGTAAAGAGCTTCACTTTTTTATTTGGCGGAAGCCCTCGGAAAACCGTTTTTAGTACAGCTTCGCGCCGGCAGGAATCGCGGGATCGACCATCAGGAGATGGAGTCTTTCCTCTTCGCCTTCCTTGTGGAG
>CACYCQ010000228.1:0-13574 GCA_902772995.1 uncultured Eubacteriales bacterium | reverse complement strand
CCTGGTCCTGCCGGAGAACAGCAGTGTGCGGAAGATGGCTGAGAAGGCAGGAATAGAAGTGCAGCTCCTGGTGCCGGAGGCGGCACCTGTGCAGCAGGACCGGACGGACACGCAGACCTCTTCCGTACTGGCTGAGCTGAACAGCCTTACAGCGCCTCAGGCTTCGGAGCCGGGCCAAGTCCGGATCTATCAGAGGGGAGCCGTCAACATCCGGAAAAACCCCTCTGCGGATTCCCCGCGGATCGGAAACGCCCCTCCCGGAGGGGTATACCCGATTTTGGAAGTGGCGGACAACGGCTGGTACAAAATCCGGGTTGACGGGGACAAGGAGGGATACGTGTCTCCGAAGGTTGCCACCCGTATTAACTGATTTTCACAATTGTCAGAAAGCGCAGCGGGCCTTTGTCCGCTGCGCTTTCTGCGCAAAAGGGACGGCGGGTGAAATCCATGCGGACAAAGCCGGATGGAAAAGCCGGGCAGGAGGAGACGCCGCAGCCTTCCCGGCGGGGACGTGACGGAAGGTGTGGAGGGCGCTGCGCAAAGAGATGGACAGGATCGGGGTCCCTCCCGAGAAAAGCACGCACAATTTGTCCGCTTTTTTTCGCATTTTCGCAAAAACGCGATGGAGATTTCTGGGAGATTGTGATAAGATGCGATTGAGTCCCATGATGAACGGGTCACATGGGAAAAAACAAAAAGGAGGGAAGACCCATGAAAAAGCACCTTTCACTGGTTCTGTGCCTGGTTCTGCTTCTGTCCATGACGGCTTTGGCTTCTGCTGAAACCTTCACCGGAGCAGCAACGGGATTTGCAGACCTGAAGGTCACCGTGACTGTGGACGCGGACGGAAAAATCACCGAGCTGGTGGTCGACGCGCCCAACGAGACCCCCGAAATCGGCGGCAAGGCCATCGAGCCGCTGACTGCAGCCATCATTGAGGCAGGCAGCATTGAAGTGGATGGCATCGCAGGCGCGACCCTGACCTCCAACGGCGTCAAGGAAGCTGTTGCAAAGGCTCTGGCCTCTGCGGCCGGCGATGCTGCTCCTGCGGCTGAAGTCTCCTTCAAGCCCGGGACCTACGAGGCAGCAGCGGAAGGCTACAACGGCCCTCTGACCATCGCTGTCACCTTTGACGAGAAGAAAGTGACCCAGCTCGAGGTGACCTCCACCACCGAAACCGAGCATGTGGGCGATGTGGCCTACGATATCCTCTTTGAGAAGATCCTCGCCGCCAACGGTACGGGCGCGGATGCGGTTTCCGGCGCAACCTTCACCAGCCGCGCGATCAAGGCCGCTGTGAATGATGCTGCGGAGCAGGCAGGCTGCACCAACCTGGATGCCTTCAAGGCCGCGAAGATCGAAGATGAGCCCTCTGATCCCATCGAAGGCGAATGGGACGTGGTCATCGTCGGTGCCGGCGGTGCCGGTATCGCCGCTGCCGCGCAGGCCGCAGAGCTGGGCAATACCGTCTGCCTGATCGAGAAAAACGCGCAGATCGGCGGCAATACCCTGGTTTCCGGCGGACAGTTCCAGAGCGTGATGCCCTACCTGGTCTGGGATCCGGCGGATCCGGATGCCACCACCGGCGTGTATGCCTTCAACGGACAGACCTATGACAAGGTGAAGTCCGTGCAGGGCTGCATCAACGAGCTGAAGATGATCCTCAACTGGAGCGAGGAACCCTTTGACGCGGATTACTACAAGGATCATGAATTTGTGGCCGGCGATGCGCTGGAGCTGTCCAAGCACGGCGTGCATGCGGAATATCTGCCGGTCCTGCAGGATCTGAAGAAGGAAATCCAGGCGTACCTCGACTGGGCGCAGCCCAAGCTGGATGCCGGCACTCCCGAAGGCCAGCTGACCCTCTTCTCCACCCTGAACCTGCATATCTTCCAGACCTATTACGGCGGCCTGCGGCCCAGCGCTGACGGCAGCGAATGGTGCTATGGCAATGTGGACCTGGTCAAGCAGTTCATCGAAGGCGGCCAGGGACTCAAGGAGTGGCTGGAAGGCATGGGATCCACCTTCCATGAGGATACCCAGCCCACCCTCATCGGTGCCCTGTGGTATCGTGAGAACGAGTTCATCGGCGCCGAAGTGGACGTCGACGGCGACGGCGTCAAGGAATCCTACGGCGGACGTTGGGGCAGCTACTTTGTGGCACCTCTGACCGCTTTCCTCAATGCCAATAAAGAGAACACCGTGGCCAGGCGCGTGACCGCCAACGAGCTGATCGTGGAAGACGGCCGCGTGACCGGCGTCAAGGGCACCTCCTTTGACGGTACTCCCATGATTGCCAAGGCCAGGAAGGGCGTTATCCTTGCCACCGGCGGCTATGCTGCCAATATCCAGGAAGTTGTGGACAAGAACATCTACTGGTCCAGCGACTATCTGTCTCTGGCCACCAAGACCACCAACCGCAACTCCATGCAGGGCGACGGCCTGCGCATGGCGGAAGCGGTGGGCGCAGCCACCACCGGTCTGGGATTCACCCAGCTGATGCCCATCTCCTGGGTTGACAACGGCAACCTGGCGTTCGGCGGCGGCAACTATGCCTGCTGGATCAACCCCACCACCGGCCACCGTTTCGTGGACGAAGGTTCCGAGCGCGACGTGCTGTCCCTGGCGGAGTTCCGCAACGGCATCGAAGTCAACGGCACCAAGGGCGTCTTCCTTGAGTTCTACAACAAGGAGCAGATGATGCCCGCTCCCATGCAGCTGGCAGAAGGCGACTATGCCGGAAGGTACTACAGAAGGACCATCAAGGAACTGCCGGAGCTGTTCAAGGAACTGAACATCCCCGCGGATCCCGAGGTTGTGATCCAGACCATCCGCGACTATGATGCGGCGGTCATGGGCCAGGGCGAGTATCCCGATGTGGGCAAGGCCATCGCTTCCCGCACCATCGGCAACGTTGAGAAGGATGACAAGGGCAACTATCTGCCGGATACCTATGATCTGGACAATGCGCTGCTGACCATCCGTCTCATGGCTCCGTCCACCCACCACACCATGGGCGGTCTGGTGGTTGACACCGACCGTCATGTGCTGGATGCACAGGGCAAGATCATCCCCGGCCTGTATGCGGCGGGCGAGGTCACCGGCGGTATCCACGGCGGCAACCGTCTCGGCGGCAATGCCATCGTTGAGATCTTCGTGTCCGGACGTACCGCAGCCAAGGCTGTGACGGCTGACAACAAGTAATTCAAAGGCATATCCTGCCCGGAGGAGCTTCGGTTCCTCCGGGCTTTTTGCCCTCGACAGGACTTGTGGAAAATTCACAAAAAACGCGCCGCCTGCGAGGACCTGAAATCGGGCAGGACATGTGGCAAACAGCAGGAGAATCATAAAAATAGACAAAACAAGATCTGCTTCTTAGGAATCTATGGATTATCCTCATAAAAAGCGAAGTAAAAAACCAACGAGCTGCACTATTGATAAACTAGAATACAAGATGTAGAATACGCATAAATGATTTACTTGAAATTTGGCAAAACCTTGCAGGCGGAAAATGGCGGCGGATCCCCGTCCGCAGGGGAGAAGCACTGCGGGAGTGCAGTGAAGACGGTTCATGACGGCAGAATTTCACCATCGACGAAAGGAAGCAGAATCATATGAAAATGACGTTTCGCTGGTATGGCAGCAACAGTGACAATGTGACCCTGAAGCAGATCAAGCAGATTCCGGGGATGACCGGACTCATGGGTTTCCTGGATTACAAGGCGGCAGGCGAGGTCTGGACGGAAGAGGAGATCAAGGCCTATATCGATGAGGTCCATGCGGCCGGACTGGAGTGCGAGGTCATCGAGAGCGTCAATGTCCACGAGGACATCAAGCTGGGACTCCCCACCCGGGACCAGTATATCGAGAATTACCGCATCACCATCCGCAATCTGGCCAAGTACGGGGTCAAGGTCATCGTCTACAATTTCATGCCGGTCCTGGACTGGCTGCGTACGGACCTTGCCCGGGTGATTCCGGAGGACGGCTCCAACAGCCTGTATTATGATGAAGAGGAACTGGGCAGCATGACCCCCATGGAGATCGTGCGCAGGACGGCGGAGAACTCCAACGGCTTCAGCCTGCCCGGATGGGAGCCCGAACGTCTGGCTGACCTGGAGCGGGTGATGGAGCTGTACAAGTCCGTGGATGAGGAGAAGCTGCTGGAGAACTACAAGTACTTCCTGGAGGGGATTATTCCCACCTGCGAGGAAGTGGGCATCCGCATGGCATGCCATCCGGACGATCCGGGCTGGCCGATCTTCGGGCTTCCCCGTCTGGCCCATGATCAGGCGGGATTCGAGAAAATCGTGGCGCTGGTGGACAGCCCCGCCAACGGCATCTGCCTGTGCACCGGGTCCCTGGGCAGCAATGTGGCCAACGACATTCCGGCGATTATCCGCCACTTCGGCAAAATGAACCGGATCCCCGCCCTGCATGTGCGCAACATCAAGCATCTGGGCTCTGACCGCAGGTTTAGGGAGAGCAGCCACCTCTCCAGCGACGGCGACCTGGATCTCTACGAGATCATGAAGGCCTGCTATGAGACCTGTCCGGATGCCTATATCCGTCCTGATCACGGCAGAATGATCTGGGACGAGGTGGGCCGCCCCGGCTACGGCCTGTATGACCGTGCTCTGGGCGCCACCTATCTCAACGGCCTGTGGGAGGCTATCTGCAAAAACGCCATCCGCGGATGAGGAGGAAATGACCATGAAAGTCAAACTGTCTTCGCTTTGTGAGCGCGCCGCATGGGAAGCGGCGGGAGTCAAGCTTCCTGAATTCGATGTGGAGGCTGTGCGCAGGGACACCTGCAAGGCGCCTATCTGGGTCCACTTCGGCGCGGGCAACATCTTCCGCGCCTTCATCGCCCCTCTCCAGCAGAAGCTGCTCAATGAGGGCAGGGCGCAGTGCGGCATTATCGCGGCGGATACCTTTGACGTGGACAATATCCGCCTGATCTACGGCGGATATGACAATCTGACCATGAGCGTCACCCTGAACTCGGATGCCACCATCGGCAAGGAGATCGTGGCCTGCGTGACGGAGGCGCTGGTGGCCCAGCCGGGCTGCAGGGACGAATTCGCCCGGCTGAAGGAGATCTTTGCGGCCCCCTCCCTTCAGATGGTCAGCTTTACCATCACGGAGAAGGGATATGCGCTGCGGGGCCTGGATGGGGAATTCACGCCGGTGGTCAGGCAGGACATTGAGGACGGACCGGAAAAGGCCCGCCATGCCATGAGCATCGTGACCGCGCTGCTGTATCACCGTTTCCGGGAGGGAGCCTCTCCCGTGGCGGTGGTCAGCATGGACAACTGCAGCCACAACGGCGAAAAGCTGAGGGGCAGCATCCTGGACATCGCCGGCGCATGGAAGGAAAAGGGATATGTGACCGGGGAGTTTGTGGAGTGGGTTTCTGATGAGAACCGGGTCTCCTTCCCCTGGAGCATGATCGACAAGATCACCCCCAGACCGTCGGTGGCGGTGGAAAAGATGCTCGCTGAAGCCGGCATCGAGGAGATGGCCCCCATCAAGACGCCGCGGGGCACCTTCGTGGCGCCCTTTGTCAACGCGGAGCGGCCCCAGTACCTGGTGGTGGAGGACCGTTTCCCCAACGGCCGCCCGCCCCTGGAGGAGGCCGGCGTGTACATGACCGACAGGGAGACCGTCAACAAGACCGAACGCATGAAGGTCACCACGTGCCTCAACCCCCTGCATACGGCGCTGGCGGTGTACGGATGTCTGCTGGGCTATGACCTCATCAGCGAGGAGATGAAGGATGAGGATCTGGTCCGTCTGGTCCGCAGGCTGGGCTATCAGGAAGGGCTTCCGGTGGTGACGGATCCCGGCATTCTCAGCCCGAAGAGCTTCATCGACGAGGTGGTGGGCGAACGCCTGCCCAACCCGTTTATGCCGGATGCGCCCCAGAGGATCGCGACGGATACCTCGCAGAAAGTGGGAATCCGCTTTGGCGAGACCATCCGCAGCTATCTGCGGGAGGGACGCGACATGAATTCCCTGGTGGCGCTGCCTCTGGCCATTGCGGGATGGATGCGCTATCTGATGGGCGTGGATGACAGGGGGAATCCCATGGAGCTGTCCAGCGATCCCATGCTGGAGGAGCTGCGGGCGTACGTCGGGAGCATCCGGCTGGGAGAGCCGGATTCCCTGAACGGTCAGCTCAGGCCCATCCTGAGCAATACCGTGATCTTTGGAACCGACCTTTACGAGGCGGGACTGGGAGAGCGGATTGAAGCCTATGTCCGCAGGGAAATTGCAGGTCCTGGCGCGGTCAGGCGGACGCTGCATGAGGAACTGGCCTGATGGATGAGTCGGACAGAGGCGCACAGGAGAGCACGAGGGACTATGCCAGAAGGCTGCTGAGACAGGACATCACCAGCATGCACCTGCGCCCCGGTGAAAAGGTCAGCGAAAACGAGCTGGCCCAGAAGTACGGGGTCAGCCGGACGCCGGTCAGGGAGGCCCTGATGGATCTGGCCAGGTACCAGGTGGTGGAGGTGCTTCCCCAGCGGGGCAGCCGCATCAGTCTCATTGACTTTGAACTGGTTGAGGAGGCCAGGCAGGTCAGGGAGCTGATGGAGCTGGCCATCCTGCCTCTTGCCTGTGCGCGCGCGACGGAGGAGGACATTCGGAGGCTGCGCCACAATGTGCATCTCCAGCAGCTGACGGAGGATGAATCCTGGGACGATACGCTCAGCCTGATGGACCTGGACAATGAGTTTCACCGCCTGCTGTTCAAAATCGCCAGAAGGGAAAACATGCAGCGGCTGCTGCAGGATATCTCCATTCACTTTGACAGGGTCAGGAGCCTGACCCTGGAGGTGGTGAAGGAACGCAAGCTCATTGCGGACCACCTGGAGATCTGCGATGCCGTTGCCAGAAGGGATGCCGACTATGCCTGCGAGAAGATGAAGAAACACCTGAACCGGGTGCACCTGGATGCCCGCAGGGTCATGGAAGTGTATCCCCAGTATATTGCCGGGAACGCGCCAAGAGGGTGATCCCCGGCGCGCGACACAGAAGGGACGGGGGCTGCTGCAGAGCCGTTTTGCAGCAGCCCCCGTTTTGTCCGTGCATCCGGAGGAAAGAGCGGGCTTCGGAAAAACGAAATATTGATATGCAGAAAATGCAAAAAACACCGGAAGGATACCGGATTAGGGATAAAAATGGCAAAAATCAAAAAACATATTGCATTTGCCGGAGAAAGTGCCTATAATGGACACACTCACCCTGAATTCAAAACGATGGAGGCAAGAACATGTCGTATATTGATGAGGTTTATGAACGCGTCGTCGCCCAGAACCCGGCCCAGCCGGAGTTTCATCAGGCAGTCCGTGAGGTGCTGGACAGCCTGCGCCCTGTGATTGAGCGCAACGAGGAGAAGTACCGCCGCGAGGCGCTGCTTGAGCGCATCACCACGCCGGAGCGCGCCATTCTGTTCCGCGTTCCGTGGGTGGATGACAAGGGGCAGGTGCAGGTCAACAACGGCTACCGCGTCCAGTTCAACAGCGCCATCGGCCCGTACAAGGGAGGACTCCGTCTTCATCCCAGCGTCAACCTGGGCATCATCAAGTTCCTGGGCTTTGAACAGATCTTCAAGAACAGCCTGACCGGCACTCCCATCGGCGGCGGCAAGGGCGGAAGCGACTTTGACCCCAAGGGCAAGAGCGACCGCGAGGTCATGGCCTTCTGTCAGAGCTTTATGACCGAGCTGTACCGCCACATCGGCGCGGACGTGGATGTCCCCGCCGGCGATATTGGTACGGGCGCCCGGGAAATCGGCTACCTCTACGGACAGTACAAGCGCATTACCGGCCTGTATGAAGGCGTGCTCACAGGCAAGGGCCTGACCTATGGCGGCAGCCTCGCACGCAGGGAGGCTACCGGATACGGCCTGCTCTATATCACCAACGAAATGCTCAAGTCCAAGGGCACCAGTATTGAAGGCAAGACCGTGGTGGTCTCCGGTGCCGGAAATGTGGCCATCTACGCCGTGCAGAAGGCGGAGCAGCTGGGTGCCAGGGTCGTGACGGTCTCTGATTCCTCCGGCTGGATCTATGATCCGGAAGGAATCGATGTGGAGCTGCTGCGGGATGTGAAGGAAGTGCGCCGCGCCAGGCTGACGGAGTATGCCGCCGCCAGGAAGAGCGCTGAATATCACGAGGGCAAGGGCGTCTTCACGACTCCCTGCGATGTGGCGCTGCCCTGTGCCACCCAGAATGAACTGACCCTGGAGTATGCGAAGGAACTGGTGGCCAACGGCTGCATGGCCGTGTGCGAGGGCGCCAATATGCCCACGACGATGGAGGCGACCGCGTACCTGCAGGATAAGGGCGTGTACTTCATCCCTGGCAAGGCGGCCAACGCCGGCGGCGTTGCCACCAGCTCCCTGGAGATGAGCCAGAACTCCATGCGCCTGTCATGGACGTTTGAGGAGGTCGATGAACGTCTGCAGGTCATCATGGCGGGTATCTTCAAGAACATTGATGAGGCGGCCGAGGAATACGGCATGCCCGGCAATTATGTGGCAGGAGCCAATATCGCCGGCTTCCTCAAGGTGGCTGAGGCCATGGAGGCCCAGGGCGTGGTGTAATCCCCTGACCCTCCGGATTCCCTGGCAGATCAGGGCCGCGGGCAACGGAAATGCTCCGTTGCCCGCGGCTCTTTCTGTCTGCACGTCCGCCGGGAGGGCAGGTACAGCCGCACCCGGAACAAATGACAATTTGTCAATTGTGGACGGAATGAAAACAATGGACATATGCGAAAAAATCCTTTAAATAAAGGGAAAAACCCTGCAAAATGAGGCTTGACAAAACGTTTGGCCGAGTTTATAATTCACGCCATCACGCGGAAAACACCGGCCAAAGGCCCGGTAAAACATGGAGGAAATTAAAGATGAAGAAGATCCTTGTTCTCGCCCTGACACTGTGTCTGCTGATGATGAGCACCCTGGCTGTGGCGCAGACCTATACGGTGGGCATCTGCCAGTTTGTCCAGCATGAAGCGCTGGATGCCGCCACCAAGGGCTTCCAGGACGCGCTGAGTGCAAAGCTTGGCGATAATGTCAAGTTTGACTATCAGAATGCTTCTGCGGATACCGCCACCGTGGCGACGATCATCAACGGGTTTGTGTCGGATGGCGTGGACCTGATCATGGCCAATGCGACCCCGCCTCTGGCGAGCGCTGCCAATGCCACCTCCGAGATCCCGATTCTGGGCACCTCCATTACCGATTACGGTACGGCCCTTGACATCAAGGACTTCAATGGCGTGACCGGCATGAATGTTTCCGGAACCTCTGACCTGGCTCCCCTTGACGGACAGGCGGACATGATCAAGGAAATGTTCCCCGAAGCGAAGACCGTCGGCCTGCTTTACTGCTCCGCGGAGCCCAACAGCCTCTACCAGGTCAAGACCATCAAACCCCTCCTTGAAGGACTGGGATTTGCCACCAAGGACTTCGCCTTTGCGGATTCCAATGATGTGGCTTCCGTGGTGCAGAGTGCGGCGGATTCTGTGGATGTGCTCTACATTCCCACGGACAACACGGCGGCTTCCGTGACCGAGACCATCGCGGGCGTTGTGCTGCCGGCGAAGCTCCCCGTGGTTGCCGGCGAAGAAGGCATCATGAACGGCTGCGGCGTGGCGACCCTGACCATTTCCTATTATGACATCGGCTATGCCACCGGCGAGATGGCCTACGAGATTCTGGCCAATGGCGCGGACATCTCCACCATGCCGATTCAGATGGCTCCCAAGTTTACCAAGAAGTATAATCCTGCCAACTGCGCGGAACTGGGCATCAAGGTTCCCGAAGGATATGAGGCTGCACAGTAAACCTTGCAAATCGGACGTCTGTACGGAGGAAGAGGGAAGCCTCTTCCTCTTTTTCTGCCTTTATCTTTTGAAAGAGGCTATGCTATAATGTGTGCCAATTCCTTTGGGAAGATGCTGAAGAACGAGGAGGAGTAGGCTTGGAAATAGTCAAGCTGATTAACGCACTGCCCGGTGCCGGTGCCCAGGGCCTGATCTGGGGAATGATGGCCATCGGCGTCTACATCACATACCGGATACTGGATGTGGCGGATTTGACGGTGGACGGGTCCATTGCCACCGGAGGTGCGGTGGCCGCTGTCCTGATCGGAAGCGGCTGCAATGTATATATTGCCATGGGAATCGCGTTCCTGTGCGGAATGCTTGCGGGACTGATGACAGGTGTCTTTCATACCTTCATGGGAATCCCTGCCATCCTGAGCGGAATTCTGACCCAGCTGGGCCTGTATTCCATCAATCTGCGGATCATGGACGGAAAGGCCAATGTGGCCCTGAACGCCAGCAAGTATCCTCTGGTGGTCTCACTGCGCAATGTCCGCACGCTGTCCCTGGAGAATCCGATCTTTATCATGATCATCTATACCGTGGCCCTGATTGCCGTCATGTACTGGTTCTTCGGCACGGAATACGGATGCTCCCTCCGTGCGACCGGCGCCAATGGCAACATGGCCAGGGCCCAGGGAATCAACACGGAGAGCTGCAAGGTGGTCGGCCTGATGATCAGCAACGGCATTGTGGCCCTCTCAGGCGCGCTGCTGACCCAGTACCAGGGATTTGCTGATGTCCAGATGGGCCGGGGCGCCATCGTCATCGGCCTGGCTGCGGTTATCATCGGCGAGGTGATCTTCGGAAAGATCTTCATCAATTTTGCACTGAAGCTGCTGGCCGTCTCCATCGGCGCCATTTTGTACTACCTGGTGATTCAGGTGGTGCTGTGGCTGGGCCTCAACACCAATGACCTGAAGCTGCTGACGGCGCTGATCGTCGGAATTTTCCTGGCCATCCCCTACTGGCGGGGAGGCCGCATGAAGGGAGGCGACCGCAGTGCTTAATATCACGCATATCAAGAAGACCTTCAATCGCGGAACCATTACCGAGAAGAAAGCACTGACGGATGTGGATATACATCTGAATCCCGGTGACTTCGTCACGGTCATCGGGGGCAACGGAGCGGGAAAATCGACCATGCTCAATGCGATTGCCGGCGTGTTTGCGGTGGACAGCGGCAAGATTGAAATCGGCGGCGAGGATGTGACCCGCCTGCCGGAATTCCGCCGTGCGAGCTATCTGAGCCGCGTTTTCCAGGATCCCCGCTACGGGACCGCAGCGACCATGAACATCGAGGAAAACATGGCCCTGGCCATGCGCCGGGGACAGAAACGCGGGCTGCGCTGGGGAATCAGCAAAATGGAGCGGGAGATGTACCACGAACAGCTGCGCACGCTGGGCCTGGGACTGGAGGACAGGATGAGCATCAAGGTGGGGCTGCTTTCCGGAGGACAGCGCCAGGCGCTGACCCTGCTGATGGCCACCATCCGGAGTCCCAAGCTGCTTCTGCTGGATGAACACACCGCCGCGCTTGATCCCAAAACGGCGGTGAAGGTGCTTGAACTGACACAGACCCTGGTCAAAAACAATAAACTGACCGCTTTGATGGTGACACACAACATGAAAGATGCAATTGCCATCGGAAACCGGCTGATCATGATGAATCAGGGGCGGATCGTGGTGGATGTTTCTGGAGAACAGAAATCCAACCTTACAAGAGCGGATCTGATGAATCTGTTTGAGAAGGCGGCGGGAATGGAGCTTGACAGCGACCGCCTGCTTTTGTCATGATTATCTAAACATACAGCCAGGAACATGATGCGCGGTTCCTGGCTGCTGTTATACATGCGTCAAATCAGACAGAGGGTAACGGAGGAGAAACGAATGAAGAAAAGGAATGGAAAAATCGCTGCGCTGCTTCTGCTGTGCGTGCTGATGGTGACCCTGTGCGCGGCGGCAGCGGCATCCACCACGTATTACGTCAAAAGCAACAAGCGCCTCAATGTCCGGGACGGGGCCGGAACGGACTGTGACGTCATCGGTCAGCTTTCCAGAGGGGCCAAGGTGGAGGTCATTACCAAGGAAAAGGGCTGGGCCAAGATCCAGTTTGATGATGGGGTGGGCTGGGTTGCAGCCAACTGCCTGAGCCGGCATCATCCCGGGGATGAGGACAGGAGCCCCACGGCCATGGAGCATGAGAGTTTCTACACGACCAGTTACAATGTGATTGCCAATCCGAGCAATGTCGTGGTCAACATGCGTGCCGCTCCCAGCAAATCCAGTCAGATCGTCAATGTCTTCTATTATGGCTATCCGCTCAGGGTCATCGCTGAGAACGGCGCATGGTGCCAGGTGGAGGATGAATCCACAGGGGCAACCGGATATATCATGAAGGCTCTGCTGCAGAGGGTCGATGACCTGGGGGAAGGCTGATATGCGGAGAGAAGAACATCAAAGGAGAAGTACCATGAAAAAACTGACAGCGATACTGTGCGCGATCATGCTGCTTTTGGGCGCTTCCGGGATCCTTGCTGAAGGAAAAGGGGTTCAGGCTCCGGTGAGCGTGACGGAGAAGACGGTGCTTTGGGAGCATACCATGCAGGAAAACGATGAAAACGGCAATGATGTGGAGGTGACGGTCAAGGTCACGATCGACCCCAAGTCACCGATTACCATCCAGACCTTCTATGCTCCGGATCAGGCAAAGGACTTCTATTTTGCCCAAATCAGCCGGGAGGGAGAACCGTCCTCCATTATCCTTTCCCTGGCATCCGCTGAGATGGGGGCGCATGCCAATCTCAACAATGCGACGGAGGAAGAGCTGAAGGCCTACGGTGAGCAGATGAGCATGCAGTTCGATGAAGACAAGGCTCAGGTGACTTCCTTCAAGAGCGAAGGCGGGAATACCTATCTGGTTGCCCAGGATGGTGTACAGGCCATTGTGTCCACCATCTACGAAGACTTTAAAATCGATATGTATCAGGCGCGGTCGGACTTTTCTCCTCTGACGGAAGAGGACAGGGCTTTTGCGGTTGAGATTTTCCAATCTATCTGGACAGAATAATTCCTCCTGTGACACGGGCGCATTCCAGCGGCGGAATGCGCCCGTGTCCTGCTGTATGCCCGTCTTGGGCAACAGCCCGGAGGAAAGTCCACTGCGCGCCTGGTGGCAGGAAGCGTTAGCCGGGGGCAGGGACGTCCATCGCGAGGTGGAATCTGAAGAAAGCCGGATGGCAGGGGGAAACAACGAATCCTGCAGGGCAAAGTTCCGGGCCGACGAACAGACATCGCATATCAGGCGGGGCAGAGCGGACGAAGCTGCAGCTGAGGCCGAAGTCCCATACTGCCCGGATGCTGTCACGTAAATGAGGAGGCTGCATGGAATGAAGGCTGCTGCACCTTCAGCGGGGAGGTCTGCGGGGGTACGCGGCGTGCAAGCTGTCACTTATGCCGTAAGGCATGACTGAACCCGCAGAAGTCAGTCTGGGCCATCGTGCCTGGGTAGCCGGTAAAAGCTGACGGAGGAAGGGGACCGGCTGCTGCTGGTCATGCAGCATGTCAGGAATCGGACGTGTTGAAAACAGCTGCCTGAAAGAGGAGGTCTGCCCGAGGACAGGTGAGTGACCGAAGGCAGGGCAGAATCGCGGGGCGTGACGATTTCCGGCCAAATG
>CACYCQ010000227.1:0-3931 GCA_902772995.1 uncultured Eubacteriales bacterium | reverse complement strand
GAAGAAAAGAAGAGCCCCGAAGGGCTCTTCTGGGATGCGCATCAGTCGACCGGATGGTTCCTGTAATAGTTGATCAGGCAGCCGTCCACGATGATCTGCCGCTCGTCCGGCGTCAGCTGTCCGAGGCTGACGGCAAACGGGGTAACCTTGCCGTCATGGACCGCATAGGCGGTGAATTCAGGTGTTCCTTCCAGAACCGCCTTGCGAAGGCCGGGAATGAACACCCAGTCACCCAGTGCAAAGGCGGAGGGATCCTTCACGAGGAAGGGAGCCATGCCCCAGTTGATGCAGTTGCTGCGGTAACGCTTGGTGGCATACTCGCAGGCCAGGTTCGCGGAGGCGCCCAGCACGCGCTGGCAGGATGCGGCCTGCTCGCGGGCAGACCCGTCGCCGGGCTTGACGGCAAAGATCGTGGAGCCGATGTCGGTGTGTTCCGGATCCACCTTCACCACGGTGCCCAGGGCTTCGTACACCTTTTTCACTTCCTCCGGCAGTCCCTTTCCGGCGCGGCGGTCGCGCTCGATCTGGCGCACCGCCTTGGACCTGCCCACATACTCCGGATCCTTCCGGGAGAGGGCAAACTCGGAGAGACGCTCAGGATTGGAGCGGTAGGAGGACGTTTCTCCGGAGGGGATCAGCTCGTCGGTGGTGGTCACCGGATCGGTAATGTAGCTGCAGACCTTGACCAGCAGGTCATCGGTGAGTGCAGGCTGCTCGGGCCAGTCCTTGATGTTCGGGCCGAACTTGAGCTCGTGCTCCGGCTCCGCCTTGCCGTAGCCGAAGTAGACGCGCTTTTCGTACACCGCGCTGTTGAAGGTGTAGGGATAGGTCTTGTAGGTGACATCCAGATCCGTGGCCGGGGTGAGGCGACCGCCATTGGCCGCGGTGGCGGCAATGGAGCGGGCATCCATCAGGGCCACGGCGCTCATCTGTCCCTCGCCGGGCTTGCTGCCCTCGCGGTTCGGGAAATTGCGGGTGGTGTGGCGGATGGAGAATTCGCCGTTGGCCGGGGTGTCTCCCGCGCCGAAGCACGGTCCGCAGAAGCATTCGCGGATGATGACGCCGGCGGATGCGATGTCTGCCAGGACGCCGTTGTGCATAAGCTCGATATACGCCGGCATGCTGCCCGGGTACACGCTCATGGTGAAGGGTCCATTGCCCGCGGAGCGGCCGCGCAGGATATCCGCCACGGCACACACGTTGTCAAACGTGCCGCCGGAGCAGCCCGCCACCAGTCCCTGCTCGACCCAGACGCCGCCGTCATGGACCTTGCTGACCAGGTCGATCCTGGCGCCCACGATCTGGCTGTTGGCCTTCTCCTGGCACGCGTACAGGATATCCTTGGGATTCTCCAGCAGTTCACGGATGGTGATGGTGTTGCTGGGATGCATGGGCAGCGCGATGGTGCTCTCCACGGTGGACAGGTCCACATAGACGCAGCCGTCATAGTAGGCCACATCTGCAGGGCTGAGCTTTTTGTAGGCATCCCTGCGGCCGTGGATGGACAGGTACTCCTCGGTGGTGCTGTCGGTCTCCCAGATGGAGGACCAGCAGGTGGTCTCGGTGGTCATGACGTCGATGCCGTTGCGGTACTCGATGGGCAGCCTGGCCACGCCGGGGCCCACGAATTCCATGACGCGGTTCTTCACGTAGCCGTTGGCATAGACCGCTCCGCAGATGGAAAGGGCGACATCCTGCGGGCCCACGCCCGGACGGGGAGCGCCGTCCAGATAGATACAGATGACGCCGGGGCGGGCCACGTCATAGGTCCGGCCCACCAGCTGCTTGGCCAGCTCTCCGCCGCCCTCGCCCACGGACAGGGTGCCCAGGGCGCCGTAACGGGTATGGGAGTCGCTGCCCAGAATCATGCGTCCGCAGCCGGCCATCATCTCACGGTTGAAGGAATGGATGACCGCCATGTTGGTGGGGACATAGATGCCGCCGTACTTGTGGGCCGCGGAAAGGGCGAACATGTGATCGTCCTCGTTGATGGTTCCGCCCACGGCGCACAGGCTGTTGTGGCAGTTGGTCAGCACATAGGGCATGGGGAACTTCTTCATTCCGCTGGCCCTTGCCGTCTGGATAATGCCCACATAGGTGATGTCATGGCTGGTCAGGGAGTCAAAGCGCATCTGAAGATGCTCCATATCTCCACTTTTGTTGTGTGCCTTCAGGATACCATAGGCGATGGTCCCCTTCTCGGCCTCCCCACGGGTCACGGGATGCCCGGCAAGCTGAGCGGCTTCCTGCGCATCGGTGGCAATTTTGCGGCCGTTAACCAGGTAGATGCCGCCATCGTAAAGTTTGACCATGTTCTTTCCTCCAGCAATCCGTTGTTACGCCTGATAGGGTTTGATCTTGCGGACCACGTCCAGGATGGTTCCGTCCCTGGCCTCCAGCACGGCCACGACCTTGTCCTCCCACTGGAGGTCATCCGGGCGGCCCACGATGGAATACGCCTTTTCCTTGAGGCTTTCAATGCTCACATGGGGAATTCCGGCCGCGTCAAGGCACTCGATGAGGTCCTGGCGCAGCGGGTTGACGGCGATGCCGTAATCCGTGACCAGCACGTCCACGCAGTCGCCGGGGGTGGTCACGGTCACCACATGCTCGCACACGGTGGCCATGCGTCCGCGAACCAGCGGCGTCACGATGATGCAGACCTTGCTGCCGGCGGCGGTATCGGGATGTCCGCCGGGCGCGCCGCGCAGCACGCCATCGGAGCCCGTGAGCACGTTGACATTGAATCCGGTGTCGATTTCAAGTGCCGCCAGCACCACGAAGTCCAGCTTGTTGACAAAGGCGCCCTTGTTGGCGGGGTTGGCATACTGGCTGGCGCTCATTTCAAAATGATTGGGGGTCTGGTTGATGCTGTTGACGGCGTCCAGGTCAAAGTCCTGCACGTCGATGACCTTGCCAACCTTGCCTTTTTTGAGCATTTCCACCATGGGGCCGCAGATGCCGCCGATGGCCCATCCCATCTTGATCTGGCGCTCGTCCATATATTTTTCCAGGAACAGGTTGGCCGCAAGGCTGGGGCCGCCCACGCCGGTCTGGAAAGAGAAACCCTCGCGGAACCACGGGGTGGACGCGATGACGCGGGCGACGTTTTCCGCCATCATCAGGTCCCTCGGGTTCTGGCTGATGCGGGCCGCCGCGCTGGCGATCTTCTTGGGATTGCCGATGGAGTCCACCACGACCACGGCGTCCACATCGATGGCCTCAACGCTGGCGGGCATGTTGGGGAAGTCCACCAGACAGTCGGTGACGACCAGCACGTGGTCCGCGTACTTGGCATCCGTCATGGCATAGCCCAGGCTGCCGCAGTTGCTCTTGCCGCCGATGCCCCTGCAGTTGCCCACGCAGTCGCTTGTGGGGGCCGCCACCACGGCGATGTCGATGTGCACCTCTCCCGCCTCGATGGCCCGGGGGCGTCCGCCATGGGAGCGGATGACGGCGGGGGTCTTCAGCTTGCCGGCGGAAACCACCTCACCGATTCTGCCGCGGATACCGCTGGTCTGGATGCCGGTCACGACGCCCTGCTCGATGTAATCGGCGATGGGGTCATGGGCCTCACCCAGGGAGGTGGCCGCAATCTTCAGATCCTTGAGTCCCAGTTCCTCCACCGCGGCCTGCATAACCATATTGGCGACAAAGTCGCCGTTGCGCAGGTGATGATGGAAGGAGAAGGTCATGCCGTCAGAAGCGCCCATCTGGCGCAGCGCTTCGGCGATGCCGGAGACCAGCTTGCTCTCCTGGGGCTTCTCATACCGGCGGGTTTTGGGGGCGGCCTTCTGCATGTACCGGCCGTCCATATAGTTCTTTCCCTGATAGACCTCCCGGCCTCCCTCAAGCAGGAATTCCGGGATGTCGCGTCCTACTGCATTCTTCATACCAGATCCCCCTCATACATGCCACAGGCCTTTGCCAG
>CACYCQ010000226.1:0-3602 GCA_902772995.1 uncultured Eubacteriales bacterium | reverse complement strand
TCCTTACTTCTGCGCACCGGTGCAAAGGATACCGCCGCGAACATGCGTCGGTTGAAGAAAGAGATCTGTGTTTTCCTGACCTCGATCCGGATATCCGGCCATCTGGCAAGAACAGCGCCTCTGAATGCCTCATACAAAGGCAGCGCTGCCGGTTTCGCAGTAAAGAAAAACAGTTCGTCCACGGTTATTGGCCCGATCATCGTCTCAGCCTCTTCTCAAACCGGAACATCCCCTCCGGGAACTGCCCGTCCATTTCGTTTCCGGCTTCCGGGTCACTCGGATCCGGATGGTGGCTGTTGTAAAACTCCACAATATGGAAGCCGCAGCGGTTGACGTAGAAGTGGATATTTCGCTTCTCAAAATACGGCGTGACGGTCTCCCAGACGGTCACTTCCGGATGAAGGCGCTCGACGGCGCACCACGCCGCATATCCGATTCCCTTGCTGTGCACCTTTGGAGAAACAAAGAGAATTTCCAGAACGCCGCGCTCTCCATCAACCTTTATGATTACTCCGCCGACCGGCTGGCCACTGTGCACAATGCGATAGGCCTCGCCAGAATCAATCGACTGCTCAATCGTCTCACGGGAGATGATCTGTCCATCCTCTTCATAATGATCATCGCGGAGGCCGAATTCTTCCAGAGCACCGTAGTTGAATGCTTCCTGATTCGCCAGTATGAACTGCTCCCGATCCTCTGCAGAGAGCGGAACAAGTAGAATGTCTGTCATATTGCCACCTCCTCAGGCGCTGCATCAGCCGTTTAGAAAGTCAAGCACTGCCCGGTTGAAATCTTCAGAATTCCTGTTCGCAATAAAGTGGCCGCCGTTGATGAACACAAGCTGACTGTCCTGAATCCGCTCTGCAATCATGCGGGTATGCCGCTCCCGGATCACATCTCTTGTTCCGGCGATGACCAGTGTCTTTGCACGGATTGATTTCAGGTCTTCCGGCTTCACGTTCGGATCATTTACCATCAGGCCGAGCATTTCCGCATTCATTCCTGCAGACGCACTCTGAGAGGCGAATCTCTTTGCGATTCTGTACCCGATCTCTATCGGAATCTGAACGGTGCGCTTTACGCCGTCCGGATTCAGGTTGGCTCCGTTCAGGATCAGACGGTCGACCCGGTCCGGATGCCGCATCGCAAAAACCATAGCGATATTCCCGCCGTCTGAAAATCCGAGCAGATGCGCCCTTCCGATCTGATGCTCGTCCATGAAGCAGAGCAGGTCCTCTGCAAACTGCCGTATGGTGAACGGTTTGTCACCTCTTGGCGTTTTCCCGTGGCCTCTGGTATCTATCGCATATACATGAAACCGCCGGGCAAAGGTATCCATCTGTCTCCGGAAATAATCGCAGCTTTCACCATTCCCATGAAGGAGAATGATCGGACTCCCATGTCCGCTCTCAATGTAGTGGTGCTGAATATCCATAGGCATCAAGACTCCCGTCGGTATTCGCAGATCATCTTATCATAACCCCGTCACCGGCCGTCAGCCCGTTTTTTCGATACCAGCCGGCTTCATGCCTTGCTTTTTCGAGGCCGTTCCCCTTTATTTGAGGATATCCGCCAGGTAAAGCTCCTCTTTCTTGTGAGAATCCCTGATTCGCTTATACTCTCAAATGGCATTGATCAGTTTACCACAATCACTGCCGTGGCAGTTCCGGTAAAACCGGGAGCTGTGTTCATACCTTTTTCGGTTGCACCAGGTATGCTCCTTGGCAAAGGCCTTCGGTTTGACCACCGATTCGACTTTCTCATAATCCCCGGCCAACCCATCAGATATGATCAGAAGCATTTCCAGCTCCGGCAGCGTGCAGTGCTTTTCCACACATATAAACAGCCGGGAACATTCCCGACTTCACATGAAGATTTGAGCGAGCGCTCCGGGCCCAAATACGAGCCCCCGCCGTTATCCCGACACTGCCCGTATCAAGGATGTGGAGCATTTCTCCCTGCTGCTTCGTGTTATCGTTTTCCTGTTTCGATAAAGTGAATCAGTTCCTCAAGATCATCAAATTCATCATAGTCGCCCATGATGCCTTCACGATGATAAACGATACCTGCCTGCTCGTTCCTCTCCAGACAGTCAAGCAGTGCATCAACACCATATCGATGAGCAAACTCCGCAAAAGCCCGTGCCTTGATTTTTTCCGAATATAGACCCTTGCGGCAATCCGCCGGACTGCACTCATAGCAGCCAGACAGATTCTTTTCAATGACGCATTTACGGTTTTCGCACCACTGCGCGTCCTTGCACCAGGACAGCTCCATAAAACCGTCGCGCTTACAGCCCTTGCAGGTGATGTTCTCGGAGCACAGACAACATGCCAGCCCGCAGCGGGCAATTCCAAGTTCACGCTTCATAGATTTTTACCTCCAAACCCAATCATCCGTACCCTTTCGGATGACGAACCCTGCTGTCCATCAGTACATGCATACGATACTCCCTGTGCATATCCGGACTGATCTTCCCCAGATACCTGATCAGTTCTCCATGCTGATCATTTCTCTGGCTTTGCGCAGCACTGGCAGCTCCCTGTTTGCGATAAGTCTGCCCAGCCGGGTCTCTCTGCTTTTCTCATATTCTTCTGTTGCTTCGTCACAGGTCAATTTGAGCGTAGACAAATGAAAGTCCTCTATCTCATCCTTCGTCAGGTTCTTCTCTCCGAAGGACTCGATCCTGCAGAGGAAATAGTGGTTGATGTTATGCCGGTGAATCAGGTTGTAGCCGTCGCTGACAACACCGATTTTACGGATCACTTCCACATCCGCGCCCAGTTCTTCCTTCAGCTCCCGTTTGACTGCGGAGGTCAGGTCTTCGCCTTCTTCCACGCCGCCTCCCGATGTTTCTATCAGTGTCGCTTTTCCGAAATCGTCATCCCTTTCACCCCTGACGAAATACAAGTATCCTTCACGATCAAAGCAGATGGCTCTGACGATCGTACGGTCATGGTCCGTAAATTCATACGGCCATTCCGTGTCCTGAAGCTCAACCGAAAGCTCCGCATGGATCTCCCGGTCCCTGCGAATTGCCGCGTGCCATACGACATCGCATATGCCCTGATTGTTTTTTCCAGCTGCGCGAAGAACCCCCTCCTGCTGCATACCGGCTTTATCCATTACCCGGCCGGACCTGGGATTGTTCACGTCGTGGCAGCCTGCGACACGGTTTACGCCCGCCACATCAAACAGATACGACATCACGGCCGCTAAAGCTTCGGGCATCAGTCCCTTTCCCCAGTATGTCCTGCTCATGCAGTACCCTATTTCAGCACTTCCGTGCTTCCGTTCAGATGGACTGCAGAGATGCTGCCGATGACCTGCCCGGTTTCTCTGTATTCCATCGCCCAGTTGAAGCAGCCGCCGTCAGCATAGCGCGTGACCCAGTCCGCGAGCAGGCATTTTGTCACATCCACACTCGTATGTACAGGCCATGTCAGGTACCTGGCGACCTCCGGATCGGATGCCCAGTTAGTATAATCTCCCCGGCATCCTCCAACCGAAATCTCCGCAGGATCAGTCTCCGCGTTTCTATTTTCTGTGTTCCGGCTTTATTGATCATTCTGCCTCCCCCGTCCATTATCTCCGGAAGAAAG
>CACYCQ010000225.1:0-5766 GCA_902772995.1 uncultured Eubacteriales bacterium | reverse complement strand
TGCCAAGGAATGTCTATCGACGCAATACAGGAGGCATGAGAGAATGAAGGCAATTACGATTGTCAAGCCGGGGCAGGTCGAAATCCGTGAAGTGGACAGGCCGGTCTGCGGCCCTGACGAGGCGCTGATCCGTCCGATCTTCGGAGGAATCTGCGGCAGTGATCTCAATTCTTTTCGCGGAACCAACGCATATATGAGCTATCCCCGGATTCCCGGACACGAGTTCTCTGCGGAAATCGTTGAAATCGGAGAGAACAGCCGCGGCTTCAAGGTGGGGGATATCGTCACCGCGAATCCCTATTTCAACTGCGGAAAATGCTATTCCTGCAGCCACGGGCTGGTCAATGCCTGCATGAGCAATCAAACCATGGGTGTCCAGAGAGAGGGCGGCTTCTCCGAGGTGATGCTGATGCCCGTCAGCCGCCTGATTGACGGCAAGGGACTTCCTGCCAAGACCCTGGCTCTGATTGAGCCGTTCTGCATCGGCTATCACGGGATCCAGCGGGCCAATGTCCACGAGGGTGACACGGTTCTGGTGGTGGGCGCAGGCACGATCGGCGTGCTGGCGGCCATCGCGGCAAAGAGCCGCGGCGCAAAGGTCTGGATTTGTGATGTGGCGGAAGCAAAGCTGAAATATGCCATGCGCTTCGGCTTTGAAGGCATGATTCTCAATACGGGAGCGGAGGCCTTTGCGGCGGAAGTGGCCAGAATCACCGAAGGCAACGGCTTTGATGTCACAGTGGAATGCGTCGGGCTTCCTTCCACCTTCCAGAACTGTCTGGACGCGGCATGCTTCGGCGGACGCGTGGCGGTCATCGGTGTCGGAAAGCACAACATCGACCTGGACTTCACCATTATCCAGAAAAAGGAGCTGAACATCTTCGGTTCCCGCAATGCCCTGACCCGCGACTTTGAGGAGCTCATTGACGTGGTGAAAAACCAGGGACTGAAGCTGGATGATGTGGTCACCAATGTGTATCCCTTTGAAGAAGCGGCAAAGGCGTTCTCGGACTTTGACAAGAATGCGGGAAGCATGCTGAAGGTCATGATTGAATTCTGACGCAAGGTCAGATTCAAATATTAGAAGGAGGTTACCCGTTATGAAGAAAATCCTCGTTATCGCTCTGGCTCTGTGCATGCTGTGCGCGTGCGCGCTGGCGGATGAAGTTCTCCAGGTTGGCTTTGAGAACTCCCTGAGCGAGCCCATCGGACAGGGCCTTGTCAAGTGGCAGGAGCTCCTTGCGGCGAAGAATGTCGGCCTGACCATCGAACTGTTCCCGGATTCCCAGCTTGGCAACAAGACCGACCTGATTGACCAGATGCTGTTGGGCGAGCCGATCATGACCCTGGCTGACGGCGCGTTCTTTGCGGACTATGGCGTCAAGGACATGGGCATTGTTTTCGGACCCTTCCTCTTCAAAGACTGGGATCAGTGCTGGAAGCTCATCGAATCCGACTGGTGGAAGACGCAGTGCGATGCCCTCCAGAACCTGGGAATCAAGATGGTGGCTGCGAACTGGGCCTACGGCGCCCGTCACACCCTTACCACCAAGCCGGTCAACAAGGTTGAAGACCTGAAGGGCCTGCAGATCCGCGTTCCCACCAACCAGATCCAGACCAAGGGCTTTGAGGTCCTGGGCGCGACTCCCGTTGGCATGAGCCTGGGCGACGTGTACACCGCGCTGCAGCAGGGCACCATTGACGGCGGCGAGAACCCGCTGTCCACCCTGTATGGCCGCAAGCATCACGAAGTGGCCAAGTACCTGATCTTGGACGGACACGTGCTCAACTTCACCAACTGGGTTTGCTCTGACCTGTGGTTCAACAGCCTGACTCCCGAGCAGCAGGAAGCGCTCATCGAGACCGGACGCGAGGCCGGAGTCTACAACAATGAGCTGCAGGCGAAGGCTGATGAGTATTATCTCGGCCTCATGAAGGACGAGGGCGTCACCGTCTGCGTTCCCACCGAAGAAGTTCTCCAGGGCTTCCGTGACAAGGCCAAGGCTTTCTATGATGAAGGCGCGACCTTCGGATGGTCTGAAGGCCTCTACGACACCGTGAAGGCTGCGATGGAACAGTAACAGATCCCGAAAAGGAGGGAGGGAACTCCCTCCTTTTTCAGTATTCCCGGAGAGCCCTGAGCTCTGAGAGAACCAAGAAGAGGTGACATTAGTTTGAAGAAGAAGACATGGGTAAAGGTGCTGTGCAACCTGGATATGATCGTTGCCTCTCTGGCACTGGTCATTCTGACGTTTGTCACGGCCGTGGGTGTCTTCAAGCGGTATGTCCTGAAGGACCCCATTCTGTGGCAGGAGGAAGTGTCCGCATTCTGTCAGGTATGGATGATCTATCTGGGTGCCAGCGTCGGTTTCCGCGCAGGCAGCCATGTGGCCATTGAAATGCTGGTGGATTCCCTTCCGGAGAAGGCGCAGAAGATCATCGGCTATATCATCGACATGATCGTGCTGTTTGTCCTGATCTTCCTGTGTGTCAAGTGCCAGGCATATATCGAGCAGGTCTTTGGCCGCAGTGCCCGTCCGACCCCGATTCTGCGCATTCCCTATACGCTGATTTACGGCATTTCTCCCTTCGGCTGCGTTCTGATGATCGTCAGCTACTTCGTATCCAAGTATGCGCCGGAGTTCACCAAGTCCATTGAGCTTCCGGAAAAAGTGAATCCCGATGAGGAGGTGGACGCATGAGTCTGTTTCTGAGCATCTTGGCAGCAGTGGCTCTGTTTGCCCTGCTGTATTTCGTACTCAAGCGTCCGCTTCCGATGGCCATCATCGCGGGTGTGGTTGTGCTTCTGGGCATCAATATCCAGTGGATCAAACCGGCTCTTGAAAGCGTTGGAACCGGCCTGGGCACCAATACCGTGCTGGGCATTGCCGCCATCATGATGCTGGTGCTGCTGTTCCTCAAGGTTCCGGTGTTTATCGCCGTCCTTGGCGGTTCACTGATCTATTTCCTGTTCAACCCCGGAATCAACCAGATCATCTTCGGCCAGAAGGCGGTCACGGGCTCCGAGAGCGCATCTCTGCTGGCGATTCCCTTCTTTGTGTGCGCGGGAACGTTCATGAACTATGCGGGTGTCACCTCCCGGATCATGACCTTCTGCTCCGCCGTCACCGGCAGACTCCCGGGCGGCCTTGCCCAGGTGAACGTGCTGCTGTCCACCCTGATGGGCGGCCTGTCCGGCTCCAACCTGGCAGATGCGGCAATGGAAGCCAAGATGCTGGTTCCTGAGATGGAAAAGCAGGGCTTCTCCAAGGAGTTCTCCTCCGTGGTGACAGCGGCTTCCGCCATGATCACTCCGCTGATTCCCCCGGGAATCGCCATGATCCTCTATGGCTGCATCGCGGATGTATCCATCGGCAAGCTGTTCATGTCCGGCATTACCGTGGGCGGCACCCTCTGTATCGCCATGATGGTGCTGGTCCACTTCATCTCCATCAAGCGCGGCTACAAGCCCATCCGCAACACCAAGATGACCGGCAAGGAATTCTGGGACTGCCTGCGTCCCGCCCTGCTGCCCCTGTGCCTGCCTATCATCATCATCGGCGGCATCCGTCTGGGGGTCTTCACGGCAACTGAGGCCGGTGCTGTGGCCATCCTGTATTCCGTGGTTCTGGGCCTTGTGTACCGGGAGCTGACCTTCAAGGGCATCCTGCAGGCCTGCAAGGAAACGGTCTGTACCACGGGCGGCATCATGCTGATCGTGTCTGCGGCTTCCGTCTTCTCCTGGGTGCTCACCAAGGAGCGTATTCCCCAGCAGCTCACGGAATTCATCGTTTCCATCTGCCCCAACAAGTATGCGTTCCTGATCGCTGTCAACATCTTTGTCCTGATCGTGGGCATGTTTATTGAAGGCAATGCGACCATGATCGTGCTGGTCCCGCTGCTGGCTCCCATTGCGGCGCAGTACGGCATCAACGAGATCCAGTTCGCCATGATCTACATCTTCAATAATGCCATTGGCGCCCTGTCTCCGCCGATGGGCACCCTGATGTTCGTGACCTGCTCGGTGACGGGCTGCAAGACGAAAACCTTCATCAAGGAAGCGGTTCCGTTCTACATCCTGCTGTTCGTCGTGCTGATGCTGTTCACCTTCTGCCCGCCCGTGACCACTGGAATCGTCCAGCTGACCTACGGTTCGGTCTGATGCCAAACCGTTTAGTTGTGCGTGTTATAAAAAAAGGAGGAGTTTACCATGGCATTGCTTAATTACGAAGTACTGAAGAAATCCGGATATCCTGGATATGTCCTTGAATCTGCTCCTGAACGTGTCATGCAGTTTGGTGAGGGAAATTTCCTCAGGGCTTTCGTGGATTATTTCTTTGATGTCGCCAATGAGAAGGCTGGATTTAACGGAAAGGCCGTGCTTGTCCAGCCCATCGCGCCGGGTCTTTCGGAGTACATCAACAAGCAGGAAGGCCTGTATACCCTGTACCTGCGCGGCAGCGAGAAAGGTGAGAAGGTTGACCTGAAGCGCGTGATCTCCTCCGTGAGCCGCTGTCTCAATCCCTATGCGGGCGACTGGGGCAAGGTTCTGGAGCTGGCCCGCAGCGGAGATCTGGATATCATCGTATCCAATACCACCGAGGCCGGCATTGTGCATGAAAGCGAGAGCAAGTTTGACCAGGAGCCGCCCATCAGCTTCCCCGCCAAGCTCACCCGTGTCCTGTATGAGCGCTTTGAGGCGGGCCTGCCCGGCGTGGCGATCCTTTCCTGCGAGCTGATTGACAACAACGGCAAGGAACTGCAGCGCTGCGTCAATGCCTATATCGATGACTGGGGACTCAGCGAGGCCTTCCGTGACTGGGTTAACAAGGAGAACATCTTCTGCTCCACCCTGGTGGACCGCATTGTGCCTGGCCGCATCCGCGATCCCAAGGAAGTCGCACAGCTGGACGCCGCCAACGGCTATGAGGATCCGCTGACGGATGTGGGCGAGATCTTCGGCGTGTGGATTATCGAGGGCCCGGAGGGCCTGGAGGACCGCCTGCCCTTCAAGAAGGCCGGCCTGCCCGTGCATGTGGTACCGGATGTGACACCCTACAAGAAGCGCAAGGTGCGCATCCTCAACGGCGCGCATACCGGCTTCGTGCTGGGCGCCTACCTGGCGGGCTTTGACATCGTGCGCGACTGCATGCACGATGATGTGGTCCGCGGCTTCATGAACAAGATGCTTTATGACGAGGTCATCCCGACCCTGCCTCTGGATAAAAAGGATGTCACCGAGTTTGCTGAGGCGGTTCAGGACAGGTTCAACAACCCCTTCGTCAACCACGAGCTCATGAGCATCTCCCTCAACTCCACCTCCAAGTGGCGTGCCCGCAACATGCCCTCCTTCCTGACCTACGTGGAGGAGCAGGGCAAACTGCCTCCCTGCCTGACCATGAGTCTGGCGGCGTACATCGCGTTCTATTCCAACGACATCCAGGAACTGAACGACAAGGGCTTGGTTTGCCGTCGTCCTGCCGGCAACACCTATGTGGTCAGCGATGACCGCTGGGCGCTGGAATTCTTCTATGCACACCGCAACGATACGCCGGAAGCCCTGGTCAAGGCCGTGCTGACCAACGAGCAGATGTGGGGACAGGACCTGACGAAGATCCCGGGTCTGGAGGAAGCCACCGTGGCCAATCTGAAGATGATCCGCGAAAAGGGTGCCAAGGAGGCCTATGCTTCCTGCCTGTAAGATCTGACAGGCCCCTATGCTGACGAATCCTGAAAAACCGAACATATCCTGTGTGCCGGAGGGTG
>CACYCQ010000224.1:0-17590 GCA_902772995.1 uncultured Eubacteriales bacterium | reverse complement strand
GGCTCGCTTGCATTGAGGACCAGCTCTGTGGGCTGCGCGATCTCTGTCAGCACATCATGCAGCGCGTCCAGGTTTCTGCCATAGTATTCGGGAAGATCCATCACATGCTGAAGATAAATGTGCAGCGCCTTCACGCTGCTGATTTGATTGCAGTCAATCAGGATCTGTCTCACGGTTCCTTCCTCCTTATCTCCACGAAGCTCTTCAGTCTGTCCTCCGACAGATAGACCTTCTCTTCATTCCATACCAGACGGTGGTTACCGCGTTTGCCGTTCTTCATGTCCACATCGCACTGCAGCCACTGCCCCGCCGGCAAAAGCCCCTCACGGTTCTCATACCTTCCGCCTCCGATGCCATATCCCCAGGCCACCTGGTTCATATTGTCCTTCTTCGAGCTGAATCCAAGTTCCCGGGCTTCCTCCATCGTCATGTAGTTTTCCGGGAGATGACCGTAGGTCATCAGATATGCCGAAACATCCTGCCATGCCGTATAGTGTTCCCATTCCTCGACCTGGCTTTGGGTATAGCGTATCTTCATTCCATGGCCGTCCTCCTGCGACCCGCTGTCCTTTGCAGGTTTCCCGCCGGCCGCCTTCCCGTCCTGATTCTCTACCCTGACCTCTTCAAACGTGCTGTAGTGGTCCTGGGTATAATAGATCAGTCCGTCATTTGAGAATACAATTCGTTTGCCATTCCTTTTCTTCCCGGCGTAGTCGATATCGCATTCCGTCCACCGTCTGCCTGATGCCTCCGGCAGCAGTCCTTCATAGTTGCCGTACCGGTCACCGCCGATGGACATGCCCTGCGCCGCATCTCCGACATTTCTGTACAGGCTTCCCCAGCCCAGATTCCGTGCTTCCGCCTTGGTCAGATAGTTCTCAGGAAGCCTGGCATAGCGGTCCAGGTACACCGACACCTCTTCCATGGAGGAATACCATCCGTCCTCACGAATCGGCCACTTTGCCGCATCAACGAGAATCTGCGCATGGGCCGCAGCGGCTGCAAGGACCAGCAGCAGGATCATCAGCCTTAAAACATGTTTTCTCATTGTCATCGCTCCTTCAAGCCTTTCTGAGCGTATTGTAATCCTCTGTATGCTTCACATCAATGCCCCTTTTCCATCCTGAACGCTTTTGCTCCCTCCCGCTCTCCTTTTCCCTGAAAGCATTTTTCACGCACCTGAAATGCCCCGCTTGGGGAAAAAAGGGACAATCTCCTGTAGCCGTCTGTAGATTCAGCGATTAAACTTGATTTGAATCCTGAACCAACCTATAATATGATATATCAACTGCACATCTTGTCAGGAGGTCCGATTCCGTGAACAGAACTGCCAGATTTCTTTGGCTGATCTGCCTTGCCTTTCTTCTGATTTCTCTCCCCGGATGGTGTGAGGGAACGGAAGGAACAGAAGCAGACACCGCTTCCGTGATATCTGAAAAATTCCTGCGAACCAAAAAACAGGCAAACATGCGTAAGAAACCGGACATCAAATCCGATCTTGTGCAGCGCCTACCCAAATTCCAGAACGTGGAAATTCTGGAAACAGTCGATAAAGGCGGAGAGACATGGCTGTATGTTCATCCGAAGGGCAGCAAGTGGAAAGGCTATATTCTGGCGGAACTGTGCGAACCGATTCCAACGCCCACTCCCACGCCCTCACCCACTCCCACTCCTTCGCCTACCCCTGTCCCCACGCCGACCCCCACTCCCACGCCGACGCCCTCACCGACCCCCGCTCCCACTCCCACACCCGTTCCCACGCCGACACCCGTTCCCACACCGGTGCCCACACTGCGTCCGGACCAGAAGCAGTATGACGAGTCGCAGTTCACAGATGCTTCCATGATGCGCACCAACAAGGGGGCCAATATCCGCAAGGAACCGAACACCCAGGCCATCGTGATTACCGCCGTTCCGCCCCGCTCCTACCTCCGGGTTTTTGAGCGTTTTGCCTACAACGGTGAAGACTGGTGCTATATCCGTTTAAAGGATTCCGGGAAAAAGGGCTATATCCTCTCCTCCCTGTTGGAGCCGATTCCCACCCCGACACCGACTCCCGTCCCGACAAATACGCCGGCTCCCACGCCCTATGTCTCTCCCACTCCGGAGCCTGTGGAAGAGGTATTCTCTGAGCATAAGCTGGTGCGCACCATTATCCGCTGCAATCTGCGTAAAACCCCCAACGGGGACCGTCTCGGGGCACTCGAGGAAGGTCTGCGCATCTATGCTTCCGGACGTATCGTCGTTGACGACAAGCCATGGCTGCATATCGAAGCAACCATGAACATGCCCGGCGGATATCTGCTGGAAGAGATGGTGGAGCAGCTCCGCCCCGTGCACCTGAACAGCGTCAGCGTTGAGGAACTCAAGGCCCGTTTCCCCGTGATCTCCACGGATCCCCTGTCTGTCGCCGCGGATAACCCGGAGCCCTTCTACTACACGGAAGAGGAACTGAAAGAGTTTGAGACCCTCAATGTGGGCGACAGGAACAAGCACGTGGTCAACCTTCGTCAGCGCCTTTACGAGAAAGGCTATTACCAGAACGAAAGCACCACCAATCTGTATACCAAATCCACTGCCGAAATCGTGGCCCGTTTCCAGCGGGATGTGGGCATTGAGCCCACTGGCATCGCGGATCCCCTGACTCAGGCCATGCTTTATGACGAAAGGACCCTCCCCAACCAAAAATCCTCCAAGGCCGTTGTCTATCTGCAGGCCAAGAATCAGCCGGTCTATATCCAGCGCGCCGCCTGTACCCAGTATGATTTCTACGGCAGCGTCCAGCTGGTGGTCAGAAACAACTCCGGCGGAAGGATCTCGTCTTTCGGCATCAAGGTGCTGCCCAACAGCGCCACAGGTGAGCCTCTGGGGTATGAAGGCTCCTATGAGAAGGAATGCCTCCGCGAATACTCGGCGGATGTGCTCATTCAGCCCGGCCATTCCTATTCCGATTTTGAAACCAACGAAACCGCAGACTGGGAATTCACGTGGCCGCATCACTTTACAGTCGCCTACAAGACCTACTTCCCCGGCGCCCAGGTCGCCATCTGCTGGTACAGGGTGGGATCTCAAACCGTCTACATCGATGATGATCAGCTGGTCTTTGTTCCCGTGGATAAATGTCCTCCGGAAATCCAGATCAACACGCTTCCCATCACCCTGACCGAAGATGAGCGGCGGATCAGTTCCGAATGGGACATGGGCATCAGAGGCACCTATATCCTGCCGCCCTATCAGGAGTACTACAGTCTCCCCCAGGGAACCTATATTCAGGAGATTGTACCCAGATCTCCCGCTGAAGACGCCGGCCTGATGCCTGGCGACATCCTCATGGGAATCGGCGGAGCCACCGTCCTGGGCCGGGCAACCCTGCGCAGGATCTGCGGACAGATTCTCCCCGGCCAGGCCGTCACCTGCTATTTCTACAGAAACGGCCAGTACTATTCCACCGAGCTGATCCGTCCCAAAAAGTAAAACTTTCCGGCAGGAACGCGCCCGTTCCTGCCTTTTTCAATGTATCCCCCCAACCGGGACAATCCTCAAAGCGCCCCTGCTGCCCGCGGGAGACCTTCCCCTGACAGTCCAAATGCGAAGAAGCCGGCAAAAATGCCGGCTTCTTCGTATGTGACCATCCTGTCCGGAGGGCAGGAGCTGCCCGTCTACCCGTTGTTCTCCGTCTCGATGCGGTCAACCAGTGTCTGCTGTCTGTCCCGGATCTTTCCAATCCCTGAGGAGTTTCCCGACATCAGGCTGCGGGCCGTGTCCGACCTCTCCTCCGGTGCGGGTTCTTCAAAGTGGCCTCCGGCTTCCTCGATGGCCGCCCTCTGGGCCTGCATCGTCTCCTCCAGCAGCTCACCTGCCCTGCGGTTCAGGGTTCCCGCTTCCTCCAGCAGAATTGCTGCATCCTGTTCCTCCAGCAGCTCCAGCGCCCTGTCGGAAATGAGCAGCACTCCCGGGATCTGCAGGTGACGGTCCTGGTAGTAGTAGGGCGCCGCATCATAATCGCCCCGGGTATAGTAGTCCAGAGCCGTCCCCTCCGCGCCTTCCGCATTGCCCTGCGCCAGCGTCGAATACACGCTGTGGGGGCCGATGCCCGTCAGCGTCCGGGCACCCAGGTGTTCAAGGACCTCCTTGAGAAGGGGATTCTCCGTGCAGATTCTGCGATTTTTCAAATCCCCCAGATTCACCAGGGGACGGGTCGTGTACCATCCCTGTGCGCCGCCATCCAGCCAGCACAGGGCCTGCGCGCCCCCGCCGCTGCGCCCGATCGCGCCGAGCAGTTCCTCCCCGATATTTCCTTCCATGACCCGCCGGTAATGCTCCCCGCTGCCAAACAGATAGGGAAGGCGGAACACCTCCATCTCCGGCACCAGCTTTTCACAGACCGTCGCGCTCACCCGAGCGAGGGCCACATCCCCGTGCAGCACGCCTTCAAGCGCTGCCGCCTCCTCCAGATACAGTCTCCCGGAACAGGACAGCTCAATCTGAATCCGTCCCCCGCTGCGCTCATTCACGTTCTGGGCAAACTCCCGTTCCGCCCGGACCACGGGATGGTTCTCCGGATAGGATTCGCTCAGGATCATCTGAACCGTTTCCGCCTGGACCTGGGCACTCAGACACAGCCAGACCAGCGCTGTCCACAGCCATCTTTTCAAGCCGTTCACGTCCTTTCCTGCACGGATCACTTTCGTCCTGCGTTTCTGATTTTCTCCGATTCTGACATCAGGTGCATCATCAGCTCCATCGGTCTGAAACGGCGGTTGGCGGATGTCAGGACCGCCTTGAGAGGGATTGCCGTCCGGGGACCGCCCCGGGACAGTTCTTTCAGCACCATATCCAGTGCGGGATCGCTCAGGTGGCACATGACCAGCATCATTCCCGGAAAGGGCGTTCCCTCCTCCGGTTCTTTCCGGCGAAGGATCTCCTCCAGGGGCATGGCAGCCTCCTCACGCATGACGCGGCGCACCCGCATGCCCTGCATCACGGCCATGCCCTCCAGCAGCTTCATGCGCTCCCCGTCCAGTCCAAAGCACAGCAGCGTCGCAGATTCATTCATCGGATGCCTCCAGCATTTGTTCTCTTGCCCGCAGCAGGTTCTCAATCCAGTAGTCGCAGGGGAGGTCTGCGGGAATCTCCCGTTTCAGCTTCTGATACAGGGGGAGCCCGTCTCCCGCATCATGCCAGATGTCGCAAAACAGATAATCCGGGCGCCTTCGGGGCAGCACAAGACGGACATATTCAAAGGCATCCATACACACCAGGGCGATCTTTTCCCTGCAGGGAAATGCAGGCAGCAGCCGTTCCCTGAACATCGAAATAAGCTCAGCGTCCCTCTCCACCACCGTCAGGCGCGACACCTCCCTGCGGCAGCCCGCTTCAAAGGCAAAATATCCCAGACCCAGACCCAGGGTGACCACCTCGCCCTTTGAGCGGGAAACAGGTCCCTTCATGCTGTTGATTTCCACAGGTGCCAGCGTCATCCAGTCGTTGCCGTTTTCGCGAACCGTGGCATACGGGAAAGGTTCCCCGAAGTACCCGAGCTGCGGGATCTCCCTTCCGTCCGCCAGGACCTGCAGATCATCCCGGACGAAAATCTCAAAAGGCCGGTATTCCGCCTGAGTGATCTGCCATCTGCCCTGCTGAACCTCCAGATGGTCCAGTATCCTCCGGTAGGCGGCTGCCCGGTAGTTCCCCGGATCAAGCCTGCGAAGACCGGGGCGCAGATAGCGCTCGATTATCTCCCGGTGCCCGCGCTGCCCGTAGTCAAGCCCGCACTGCGCACACAGCAGCTGCAGGACCGCCTCCTCCTCCCCGATTCCGCACGAGCTTTGAAGCTGCTCCACCTGCTCCGGCAGGATCCGGGCGCCACTTCTCAGGTACCCGCTGCACAGGGCCATCACGTCCCAGTTGCGCTGCTTCAGCGCATTCCTCCCGCACTCCATGGAGGCTATCTGGCCTTCTCGATTTCCAGGTTTTCCGGCAGTTCCCTCACCAGATAGCCGATTCGTCTCATGAATTCCGCATTGACGAACAGCTCGTCATTCCACACGTACATCTGAGCCTGCTCGTCCGTCAGGAACAGCACGCCGTCAACCGCTCCGATGGTGTAATCGCTCAGCCCCCGCACCGTCTTGGCTTCCAGGGTGATTTCAGACGCCGGAGCCTCCCTCCGGAAGGTGAACACCTGTCCCTCCCGGCGCGGAGAATAGCCATAGGGCCTGAGCACTTCGCTCAGGGGATACAGGGGCTCCCCGTTGGTGCCTCTGCCCACCAGCAGATGCGACACCTCTCCGCTCAGCTGGACACCGCGCTCCTCCACCTCAAAGGGGGCCTCCCTCACATCCGGCACGGGCGTGGGTTCCGGCGTAGGTTCCGGAGTGGGCGTAGGCGCAGGCGAAGATGTCGGGACAGGGGTCGCTGTGGGTACCGGCGTAGGCCTTCCCACCGCCGTTTCTGACCGGAGGTGCTCAATGGTGATGGGGCCGGCCTTTCCGTCCACCTTTTCAAGCTCATTCCTGCGCTGAAAATCCCGGATGGCCTTGACGGTCTGCCGGCCCAGCTTGCCGTCCACCTCGCCCACGTCATATCCCAGGCTCAGGAGCAGGGCCTGCAGCTCCGCCACATCTGTTCCCTCCATGCCCCTGATCAGAATCCGGTCGCCCAGGCGGAAGCCTTCATCCCGGATGTTCTCAGGAACAGGGATCGCCGTCGTCTCCGGAACGATCAGGGTCACCTGCGCATCCCGGGATTCCGTCTGCACTTGTTCCTGAGCGTCCGTCCCCTGCGCCTCCTCCGGCGTCTCCGGAACGGACACCCTCTGCGCCTCCTCCGGCGTCTCCGGAGCGGACACCCTCTGCGCTTCCCCCGGCGTTGCCCATGCGCTTTCCGCCGGCACACCTGAAGCCAGGCAAACCATCATGACTGCCGCTGCCGCTGCGGCCCATCCCTTGTTTTTCATCGGCTGTCCGGCAGGAGGATCCTCCTGCCGCCCCCTTTCTTGCTTCAGATAAAGAACCGCTTCATGGCGCCTTTTTCATGCATGTGGAATCCGTTGATTCCCGCCTCCATGGCGCCTTCCACATTGGCCAGCACGTCATCGATGAACAGGCTTCTCCGGGGATCCAGCCCGCTTTCCGCAATCAGGGACCGGTAGATGGCCGGTTCGGGCTTGATTTCATGATGAAAGCACGAGATCGTGGCCCCATCAAAAAGCTCGAAGAGATCCGCGAACTTTTTCCGAAGAGCAAGATATCCATCTTCCGCGTAATTGCTCAGCAGCCAGAGCCGTTTTCCCGCTCTCCTGCACCGCCGTACCGTCTCCCAGCCTTCCTCGATGGGGGTCTTCAGATCAATCCAGCCTTTCATGGGGACCAGGTATTCTTCCGGCGTTCCGCCCCACTGCTCAGCCAGCTTTCCGGCCGCCTCTTCATAGCTCAGGGTTCCCCGGTCAAACTCGATCCAGTAAGGACCTTTGTAGACCCGTTCCAGCATGTTCTTCTGCGTGAGGGGGTCTCCCGGATACAGCAGCGTCAGAAAGTATTCAGGATCAAAGCGAATCAGGATATTACCGATGTCAAACACCACCGTGTCGATCCTGTGCCAGGGCATGGTGCCCTCCATCAGATCAAACCGACTTCCCTTCATTTTATCCCTCTCCTTCTCATCTGATAGTATGGGTATCATAACACATCGACCCCCATTATGCAAAAAGGTCTCCGGTTTCCCGGAGACCTTTTTCACACTGGAATAAAGCGGATTATGCGAGCAGCGCCTTGAATGCGTCCACCAGTGCGGCATTCTCCTTCTGGGAGGTTTCCGCATTGTCCGCATTGGTATTGACATACAGCTTGATCTTGGGCTCGGTGCCGGAAGGCCGCACGCAGACCCATTCTCCGCCGGTCAGCTCAAAGTAGAGCACGTCGCTCTTGGGCAGATCCACCTGGGTCTGGCTGCCGTCCGCCGCTTTGCGGGTACCCGCCAGATAATCCCGGACCGCCAGAACCTTCTTGCCGGCCACTTCAGCGGGCGGATTCTGACGCAGATTCTTCATGATCTCCTGCATCTTGGTCAGTCCGTCCTTGCCGGGCAGGGTCACGGAGACCACCTTCTCGACATAGTAGCCATACTTCCTGTAGATCTCCTGCAGGATGTCATAGAGGGTCTTGTTCTGGGTTTTGGCCCATGCCGCAGCTTCCGCAATCAGCAGGGAAGCATTGACGCCGTCCTTGTCCCGCACGAAGGTGGAGGACAGGAATCCGTAGCTCTCCTCAAATCCGAAGATGAAGGTGTGATCCCCGTTGTCCTCAAACTGCTGGATCTTGTTGGCAATCCACTTGAATCCGGTCAGGGTGTCAAAGCAGACCAGGCCGAAGCTCTCGGCGATCTTGCGGGCCAGCTCGGTGGACACCACGGACTTGACCACGGCGCCGTTGGCCGGCAGGGTTCCCAGCGCCTTGCGGGAGGTGAGGATGTAGTACAGCAGGGTGCTGCCGATCTGGTTTCCGGTCATCAGGTAATACTTGCCCTGGTCATCCTTGACGGCAATGCCCACGCGGTCGCAGTCGGGGTCGGTGCCGAAAATGCAGTCCGCACCCACTTCGTCCGCCAGCTTCATGGCCAGGGTGAAGGCTGCGGGATCCTCGGGGTTGGGCACCTTGACGGTGGAGAAGTTGGGATCCGGAAGCTCCTGCTCCTTGACCACATACACGTTCTCGATGCCGATCTCCTTGAGAATGCGGCGCACCGGCTTGTTTCCGGAACCATGGATGGGCGTATAGACGATCTTCAGCTCCTTGCCGGCCTTCTTCATCAGCTCAGGCTGTACGGACAGGGTCCGCTCCTGGGCGATATAATCATCGTCCACCTCGGCATGGCCGATGATCTTCAGCAGTCCGGATTCCTTGGCCTTGGCCTCATCCATTTCCACCGCATCCTGATAACGGTTGGCCCGGATCTTCTCCAGCACCTGGTCCGCATACTCGGGCGGCATCTGGGCGCCGTCCTCCCAATAGACTTTGTATCCGTTGTACTGCGGCGGATTATGGCTGGCGGTAATCACAATGCCGGCGATGGTGTGGAGGTGGCGAACCGCATAGGACAGGACGGGAACAGGACGAAGCTCGTCGAACAGATAGGTCTGGATGCCCTCGTGGGCCAGAACCAGAGCAGAGGAGAGCGCAAACTCAGGGCTCATTCTTCTCGAATCATAAGCAATGACCACACCGCGCTTTTTATACTCCGGATCTCCGGCATTGATATAATCGGCAAAGCCCTTGGTTGCGCGTCTGACATTGTACAGGTTCATTCTGTTGGTTCCGGCGCCCAGCACGCCGCGCATGCCGGCCGTACCAAACGAAAGCTCCGTATAGAAGCGGTCCTCGATTTCTTTCTCATCTCCTGCAATCGCCTGCAGTTCGCTGATGGTCTGTGCATCATCCTTGAAATCATGAAGCCACTGGTCATATCTTTCACGATACGTCATATCTGTACCTCCTTCATATTCCCGCCTTTATCGCAGGCAACTACAAGAATTATAAAACAGGAACGGGGTAATTGAAAGCCTTTTTTCCCTTTGTTCTTCATTCCAAAGCCTCCTTTGCGCATGCCTTCAGGGTGCTCCTGTCTGTGCAGGTCAGCGGCAGTGCCCCGCCCCTCCCTGCGCCCGGCACAGGTGCGCCTCCTCCGGCTTTGAACTACGCGTTCAATTGCATTTGGTCTGCCGCCATGGTATAATCCGCCTTGCCGTGAAGGGAGGAAATGACATGGCCAGAGCAAAAGGGATCAAACCCATGGCAAACAACAAAAAAGCTTTCCATGATTATTTCGTCGAGGAACGGCTCGAATGCGGCATGGAGCTCAAGGGCACTGAAGTGAAGAGCATGCGCCAGGGCCGCATGAATCTCAAGGAGAGCTACTGTGTGATCAAGAATGGAGAGGTCTTCATTCTCGGCATGCACATCAGCCCCTATGATCACGGAAATATCTACAACACGGATCCTCTTCGCCCCAAAAGGCTGCTGCTGCACAGGAACCAGATCCGCCACCTCCATCAGGAAGTCGGAAAGATGGGCTATGCACTGATTCCCCTGTCCATCTATCTCAAGGACGGCCGCTTCAAGGCGGAGATCGGCCTGTGCAAGGGCAAGAAACTCCACGACAAACGGGATGACATCGCCGCGCGGGATGCCCAGAGGGATATCCAGCGTGCACTTCGTTCAAAAAACCGGACGGAGGATTGAATCTGGGGGTGTACTGGTTTCGACGGGATTGCAGGTGATCAGGTAAGCGAGCCGCAGCCCCGGGCTGCGTTAAAACCGGGAAATTAAAATTGAACTGACACTAACAGTTATTCTTTCGCTGCCTAATTAGGCGCGCGTCAGCCCGACGATCCCGCTGCGTCGGTCACTGGCGTCGAATTAGCGGGCAATGTTTTCGCCTAAGCTTTGCATCGAAAACACATTTATGAAGCTACCGATTCGCTGAGCCCGGCTGTGGGCGCTTTGAAGAGGGAAATTTAAAACGCAGCCTTCGCTCGGAGAAAGCCTGGTTGTCTCTTTTTCGGACAGGAGTTCGATTCTCCTCACCTCCACCACTTGAAGGGCGCTGATATCGTATCGATATCAGCGCCCTGTTATTTTCTCAAAAGTACCCGGAAATCACGGGAATCCGGCCATCCGGCATCGGATGCCGGGACAGTCATGCTCCTCCTTCCGCAGGTTCACCGGTCCAGCAGATCCGCCATGCTCATCTGCCCGCCGGCCAGTTCTGCGAAATCCCGGACGAAATCACCGACTGCGGCATCCACCGCCGGGTTTTTCACAAAGCCGTCGATGATCGAGGGCGCACAGGTCGCCGCGCCGATCCCGTATCTGCACAGGTTCAGCACCTGCTGGCTGTTTTTGAAGGAAGCGGCCAGCACCGTGCAGGCCATGCCGTGGGTGGTCAGGATATCCTGGATCTGCTGTACGACCGCCGTGCCGTCATAGCCGAGATTGTCGATCCGGTTGACATACGGCGCCACATAGGCCGCTCCGGCCTTGGCCGCCAGATAGGCCTGCATGGGCGCGTATACGGCGGTGCCGCAGGTCGCGATGCCTTCGGCCTTCAGCATCCGGATCGCCTTGAAGCCCTCGGGGATCGCGGGAATCTTGACGACCGTGTGTTTTCCAAACACACGGACCAGCGCCCGGGCGTCCCGCACCATGCCCCCGGCATCCAGGGGCAGGGCCTGGATGAACAGGGTGAGGTCCTCCCCGATCGCGGCGCGGATTTCCCGGAGGATGTCCGCGGGATCGCGCCCTGTCCGCGCCAGGATGGAGGGGTTGGTCGTCACGCCGTCGATCGGATAAAGATCGCACAGCCGCTTGATTTCTGAAACATTGGCGTCATCGATGAACAGTTTCATGGCTTTTCCTCCTCAGAGTGTCTGTTCGGTCCGGGCGATAATGTCATCCTGTGTCTTCCTGGAAAGGACGTTGAAGAACGCGCTGTATCCGGCCACCCGCACAATCAGGTCCCTGTGCTTCTCGGGGTGCGCCTGCGCGTCCAGCAGGGTGTCCCGCGAGACGATGTTGTACTGCACGTGATATCCGTGGAGGCGGTTGAAGAAGGTGCGGATCAGCATCTCCAGCTTCTGCTTGTTCTCCTCGGTGGAGAGCATCTGCGGCGTCATCTTCTGGTTCAGCAGCACGCCGCCGGTGATCCTCTCCGTGGGAAGCTTGGCGACGGACTTGAATACGGCCGTCGGCCCGCGGGTATCGGCGTTGTGCGCCGGGGAGCAGCCTTCCGCCAGGGGCTCTCGGGCGTTCCGCCCGTCCGGCGTGGCCATGGTCTCCATGCCCTGTCCGACATTCGCGCTGATGGAGGAGGTGCCGCCGTAGCGGATGCCGCCGATGGGCCCGCGATGGCAGCGGGTGCTGGGATACTTCCGGATCTCGTCGAGGTAGGATTCGTAGGCCTCCACGATCAGCTGATCCGCGTCATCGTCGTCGTTCCCGTATTTCGGCGCGTCGCTGATCAGCATCTGCTGGATGCGCCGGTTCCCGGGGGATTGGAAATCGTCCAGGATCGCGTCCCAGAGCTGTGCCGGCGTGATCCTTTTCTCCTCAAAGACAAGCTTTTTGATGGCCGCAAGGGAATCCGCCATGTTGGCGATGCCGACCTGCAGGCCGGAGATGAAATCGTAAACGGCTCCGCCTTCCTTGATGGTCTTTCCCCGGCCGATGCAGTCGTCGATCAGCGCGGAGCAGAGCACATCAGGAACGTCCCGTTCGGAGGCCAGGTCGATGGCGTTCTCCACGATCACGGAGTACCGGGTCATCTCGCGCACGGTCCGGTCCCATGCAAAGAGCAGCTCCCCGTAGGAGCGCATATCGCGGAAGTGGCCGCAGCCCTTCGTGAAGCGCCTGCCCGACGTGAGGTCGACGCCGTCGTTCATCGCGCACAGCAGGATGCGGGGGAAATTGACATAGGACATTCCGGTGCAGCGATAGCCCCACTTCCCCGGAACGGCGGTCTCCACACAGCCAATCGCGCTGTAGTTGTAGGCGTCCTCCTCGCTGACACCCCACCGGATGAAGGAGCGGAACTGAACGCCTCGGATCATATCTCAAGCCGCCTGGCCTGTCATTACGAGGAGAAGAAAAAGATCGCCGAATACGCTTCGGCGCTTGTCCGGGACGGAGATACGGTCATGATCGAAAGCGGCAGCTGCTGCGCGATCCTGGCCGATCTGCTGGCCCGAAAGCTCAGCAGCCTGACGCTCATCACCAACAGCGCCTTCATCGCGGAATACGTCCGCAGCTTTCAGTATATCCAGGTGATCCTCCTTGGCGGGTTGTACCAGCATGATTCCCAGTGCCTTGTGGGGCCCATGATCCGCGACCAGGTCGCAGGCTATCACGTCCGCTGCCTGTTTATCGGCATCGACGGCTGGAGCGAGCGCTTCGGCTTCACGAACAAGGACGCCCTGCGCGCGCAGGCTGTCCGCGATATGGCCGCGGCCTGCGACGAGGTGATCGTGCTGACCGAAAGCGAGAAATTCCGGTCCGTCGGAACCGTTCCGCTCAACATCAGCGATCATCCCACAGAGGTTGTCACGGATGCCGGGATCCCGCAGGAAGCGCTCGCGGCGCTGAAGCGGCAGGGGATCACCGTTGACCGCTGCTGACGCCCTCAAATGCCCCGACCCGGAAATGCGAACCCTCAGCCACCCAAGGGCACTGGTTTTGCCGCAATGCCAGTGCCCTTTCTTTTGTCCGAAGGGAGCCAGAAAGCAAAGGGATCCCGGCGTTGTTCGCCTGCAGATCCGGCCGGTTCCATGACGGATGAGCACGGCAGCAAATGTGACAAACACGCCCGAAAACCCGGGGTTCCGTCCATCATGTACTTCCGGAAGGAACTCCCGGCGGCTGTTTTCTGTTTCTCCCCTTCCCGGTTGTCAGCCTTTTTTATACTACAACAACAATTTGCTGCCTTCTGCCCGGTCTCCGGCAAACAGGCGCCTCTTCGGCATTAAGGCACAAACGGCAATGAGAATTGCGGGCAGTTTGCATAAAAAAACGAAGCGCCTGCCCTGTCAGTTTGTGGACAAGCCGTAAGAAAGAGATTATAATACAGACAATTCGGGGCGGACTGAAGCCCTCATATTAAAAAGGAGGAAAACCACATGAAAAAGATCCTTGCACTGGTTCTCACGACCTGTCTTCTTCTCGCACTGAGCGTCAACGCTCTTGCGGCGGACAAGACCTATGAGCTCAAACTCTCTACCACTCAGACCGACACCTCCATGATCTATGCCGGCATGAAAGCCGCCGCTGACAAGATCCTTGCTGACACCGACGGCCACGTCAAGGTCACCATCTACCCCTCCGGCCAGCTCGGCGTAGAGGAGGACATGATCGACCAGGCCCTGCAGGGCATGGGCATCGCCGTCCTGACCGACGCCGGTCGTATGTCCAGCTACGTCAACGACATGGGCATCCTGAACATGGCCTACTTTGTCGACACTTATGACGACGGCATGAAGGTCATGGCAACCGACACCTTCAAGGCCTGGGACAATGATCTGCACAAGCAGGGTCTGCACCCCCTGTGCTACAACTACTTTGACGGCTCCCGCTCCTTCATGGGCCATCAGGCCTTCAAGACTCCCGCGGACCTGAAGGGCGTCGTCATCCGCACCCCGGGCGCCGCTCCCTACTCCAAGTCCATCGAAGCCCTCGGCGCCACTCCCTACAATATCGCCTGGGGCGAGGTTTACAACGGAATTCAGACCAAGGCCATCGACGGCTGCGAGGTTCAGAACACCTCCGCGGTTTCCTCCAAGATCTACGAGGTCTGCGAGGTCGCTTCCATGACCGAGCATATCAACCTCTTCAACTTCGTCGTCTGCGGCCAGGCATGGTTCGACAAACTGCCTGCCGAATATCAGGAAATCGTTGAAAAAGACTTCCAGGAGTGCGCTTATCAGAGTGCCCAGGATGTCATCGCGGCTCAGGCCGACCTGATCCAGGTCCTGAAGGACAACGGCATGGAGATCGTCGAGGTCGAGAAGGATGCCTTCAAGGAAGCCGCCAAGGCCGCTTACGAGCAGCTCGGCTGGACGGAGCTTCGCGAGAAACTCTACAAGGAAGCCGGCCTCCAGTAAGTAAAACGCCTTGCAGGCATATGGTATCTACAGGCGCAAGGTTTTCCTTGCGCCTGTTTTGAATCCTCTGTGCAAAGGAAAAAAGACATGAAAAAAGCGTATGAAAAATTCTGCCGATTTGAAGAGCAGCTCGCATTGGTCCTGCTGGCCGGCCTGACGCTCCTGGTTTTCATCTCTGCCCTGATGCGCACCTTCAAGCATCCGCTCAACTGGGCGCAGGACGTGGCACTGGTCGCCTTCGCCTGGCTGATCTTTATTGGCGGTGATATTGCAGTCCGCGGCACAGGCCTCATTGGCGTGGACCTTCTGGTCAAAAAGCTGCCGAAGGCGGTGCAGAAATGGCTGGATGTGTTTTACAAATGCCTCATCATTGCGTTTCTGTGCGTCCTGGTGTTCTACGGGGCACGCATGGTGAGTCAGGGCTGGAGCCGCCAGATCACCGCACTCGGCATCAGCTACAGCTGGGTCACCATGGCGGTGCCCGTCGGTTCTTTCCTGATGATCATCTCCACCGTCATTAATCTTGTCAAGCGGATCAAAACCCCGGCTGACAAGCCCGTTACGACGGAGAAAGCGAGGGATATCGGCTAATGTACATTGCGATCATTATTTTTCTCGTCCTGCTGCTGACGGGCATGCCGGTAGCCTTCTCCATCGGTCTCTCCGGCTTCACCTTCTTCCTCGTGCGCGATCTGCCCATGACCGTTCTGGTGCAGAAAAGCATCTCCACCTCGCAGAGCTTTACCATGCTGGCGATCCCGCTCTTTATTCTCGCGGGCAACCTGATGAACTCCTGCGGCATCACCAAGCGTCTGCTGAAGTTCTGCAATGCCTGCACCGGTCACATGTACGGCAACATCGGCCAGGTTTCCTGCCTGATGTCCACACTGATGGGCGGCGTTTCCGGTTCCGCCGTCGCGGACGCCTCCATGGAGTGCCGCGTTCTCGGACCTGAGATGATGCGCCTGGGCTACCGTCCGGGCTGGTCCGCCGCAATCAACGGCATTTCCGGACTTATCGTCGCCACGATTCCTCCCTCCATGGGGCTGATCATCTACGGAACCGTGGGCGAAGTCTCCATCGGCCGTCTGTTCATGGCCGGCTGGGTACCCGGAATTCTGATGTGCGTGCTGCTCATGCTCGCCACCACCTGGAGCGCGCGGAAATACGGCTACAAGCCGGAGCATGACAGACCCGCCCCCTTCAAGGTCGTCATCCAGACCTTCTTTGAATGCATCTGGGCGATGCTGTTCCCCATCCTCCTGATCATCCTGATCCGCTTCGGCATCATGAGTCCGACGGAGTCCGGTGCCTTTGCCTGTGCCTATGCCCTGCTCGTCGGCACTGTGATCTACAGGGAGCTCAACTGGCAGACCCTGATGGCCACCCTGCGCTCCTCCGTGAAGGACATCACCGTCATCACCATCATTCTGGCCTTCTCCGGCGTGTTCGGCTATGGTATCGTCTATGATGACATCACGGTTTCCATCGCGAACGCGCTTGTACAGGTGACCAACAATCCCTATCTGCTGCTTGGTCTGGTCGTCATCTTCCTGCTGATCTGCGGCATGTTCATGGAGACCACGGTCATCGCGCTGATCCTCACGCCTATTCTGCTGCCTGTCATGCGCAGCGTCGGCGTCAACGAGGTCGTGTTCGGCATGATCATGATGACAACGGTCACCTTCGGCGTCATGACCCCGCCGGTGGGTGTTGCACTCTATGCCACATCGGATATCATGGGGTGCTCGATTCAGGATACGTTCCGTGACGGCTGGCCTTTCTATGCGGCTGTCGTTCTGGTGATCCTGTTTATGATCTTTTTCCCGAACGCGGTACTCTGGCTGCCCAATCTGGTATACGGTACCGCCGCATAAAAGAGTTGTCATGCAGGGGGACAGGGGCTCAGGCTCCTGTTCTCCTGTTTTTTGTTGGTGACTCCTGCTCCGGCAGGACATCCTCCGCCTCCCGGGTCTGAAGAAGTCACCACTGTCACACATCGAAAGGACGGCACCCGGACGGTCAGGCATCATGACATCGGTGCTGCCGGGCGGCCATGGGAATGGTCCTCACATCGGGACAAATCAACAAACCGGACGGGAATTCGAACATGAAGAAAATCCCTGTGAAACGAATCGAGCTGACGCCGGAGTTTCGTGCGGCGCTTTATCCGGAACGGGAGAAGGGTCCGGTTCTCATCCGGCCGCCTGTAGATATGAGGGCCGGAGAACCGCCTTGGAGATTTCCTGCTCCCTGACCGACGGTGCGGGCGTTCCTCCCTGCATTGGAAGCGTCATGTATCCGTACCTTTCTCCAAACCCTGATCCTGCCGAATTCAGACTGCCGGGAAATCCCATCCCCGAATCTGAAACCGGACAGACGTTTTCAGGACCGGATATTGACAATGCCCGCGGACCCATGCATAAAAAACCGGCCGCTCCCGGTTTCACCGGGCCGAATCGGACCGGAATCACCGACCCGCAGCTGACTGACCATCTGAGACGGGAACCGGAAAGCCCCGCAGCTTTAACTGAAGGAGGGGAACACTCCGGAGAACCTCCCGGGAGAATCCGAAGCGCCCCGGAGGGCACATCCTCAAGAACGTGTTAACCGTACGACTCACGAAAAAGGCTTCTTTTGAGCGTGAAAATCGGATCGTGGACGGACATAAGCAGACGGTCAGATACATAGCCGGGATTGCGATTTAACGGGGATACTTACATGAAAAAGTACGAAAAATGGGCTTACAACATGGACACCTGCTGTGTCGAGTTGAAGCAGGCTGACGGGACAGTGATCGCCATCGACACCCTCATTGTGGAACGGGAGTTCGTGGAGACCTGGCTTGATCGCCGGGAGCTGGATTATCTGATCTACAACGATCCTGCCGCCTATGCGGAGTTGGTGCTGGACGGCGATGTGAAAGCGTATCTGGATGCAGTC
>CACYCQ010000223.1:0-2482 GCA_902772995.1 uncultured Eubacteriales bacterium | reverse complement strand
TCGGTGGTCGCCTTGGAGCAGGTGATGGGAATCGAACCCACGCGGTCAGCTTGGGAAGCTGAAGTTCTGCCATTAAACTACACCTGCATGGCCTGTCAACCGCTTGGTCAAGCCTATTCTATCCAAATCGTTTATGCTTGTCAATATGCTGAATGTTCCTAAAGTTCACAGGAGGGGGTTTTCTCCGGAGACGCAGCATCCTCCTGCGCCGGGTTTTTCATCTGGTTTTCCTTCAAAAAACGCTCCCTTTCCCTGCACAGGCCCTGTTTTTTATAGCGGTACATATTTTCCTTCACGAACCGCAGTCGCTCCGTCTCAACCCGGATTTCCTTCCATTTGCGCTCCTGCTTCGCGTTCTCCCTTTCCTCAGGGGTCATGGACAGCTCCGCCTGTTCCCGGAGCATCTGCTCGGTCTTCTTTTTGATCCGCTGAAGGGCATTGTCCACGGCCTTGGTATGGCTGCCCAGCCTCCGGGCAATATCCTCATAGGTAAAACCGCTCAGGTACTCTCTGAGCGCATCCCTCTCCAGGGACGTCAGCCGTTCATCATACGCATCCGCCATTCTCACCAGGTGCTCCCGGCTGATCAGGCGCTCTTCCGGATTCACCGAAACGTCTCCCGGCAGAACATCCAGAAGGGTCCGTTCCCCCTCCTCCTCATAGATGGGGCGGTACAGGGAAACATATGTGTTGAGGGGGATGTTCTTCTGCCGGTTGGCCGCCTTGATGGCGGAGATCATTTTCCGGGTCACGCACATGTCCGCGAAGGCCCGGAAGGAGTTGTGGCGCTCCTCCCGGTAATTCAGAATGGCGCTGTACAGCCCGATCATTCCCTCCTGGATGATATCCTCCTGGTCCGCCCCCACCAGATAGTACATTCTGGCCTTGGATCTCACAAAATTCTTGTAGCGTTCAAGCAGGCAGCTGGCGGCCGGCTCCGAGCCGTCCCGCGCCGACCTGACCAGTTCCTCATCGCTGGAGTCCGCAAGCGGAGTCTGTCCTTTCAACGCCTCAGTCTTCCCCTTTTCTCATTTTGTCAAACCATTCCCGCTGCTCCCTCGGAAGCCTTGTGAACAGATCCCCCCTGGAGACCTCGTCCTTCCTGAGACGGCTTCTGCCGACACTTCGCACATGCCCCAGCTCCAGCAGGAATTCCCGGGAGGAGAGCCGGATGGCGCCCCGTCCCAGGGTCACCGTCTGCTCCACCTGATCACTGGTGGCCACCCGGATCTGCCGCCACTTTGGCGCCTCATCGCAGGTGGTCTCAATGAAGTTGTCAGCGCTTTCCCCGTGTTTGGTAAACACGACCTCCACACCATGCATTCTCTGACGGCTTCGCAGGGGGCGGTCAGTATAATGCCCGTCAAACACCACGATAACCTCTTCACCCGAATACCCGGCATAGTCCGCAATCAGATGAATCAGCCGGTCTCTGGCTTCCTCGATGGTCAGGTGTTCACGCCTGGGTACATCCCACGCTCCGATCACATTATACCCGTCTACCAGCAGCAGCGGCTTCAACTCTTCCCCCGGGTGCCGGCGATGGCGTACAGCAGGATGCCTGCCGCCACGGAGGCGTTGAGGGAATCGATCTTTCCGCGGATGGGCAGGGAGACGATCCGGTCACATCCTCTGGCCACCAGCCTGGACATGCCGTCGCCTTCTGAGCCGATCACCAGCGCCGCGGGGCCGGAGAAATCCACCTTCCGGAAGTCCTCTCCCTCTGCATCCGCCCCGAAAATCCACACGTTCTCCGCCTTCAGCCTGTCCAGCACGCGGGACAGGTTGACCTCCCTTGCCACGGGGATATACTCCACCGCGCCGGCACTGGCCTTGACCGCCGCCGGGGTCAGCCCGACGCTCCTGCGCTCGGGAATGATCACCCCGTGGGCGCCCGCGCACTCCGCGCTGCGGATAATGGCTCCCAGGTTATGGGGATCCGTAATGCCGTCCAGAATCACCAGGAAGGGATCCTCCCCCCTGGACCTGGCCAGCTCCAGCATGTCCTCCACCGTGCTGTAGCGATAGGCGGACACCACGGCGATCATGCCCTGATGTCCGGGAAGCATGGCATCCAGCTTTGCGCGGTCCACTTCCTGCACCACGATATGCTGCTCCCGGGCCATGGCCACAATCTCCCGGGCAGAGCCCATCAGCTCCCCGCGGGCAATCAGCAGCTTTTCCATGTCCCTGCCGGACTTGAGGGCTTCCCTTATGGGATTGCGCCCGGCAAGCAGGTTCTCCTGCAGTTCCTCCTCACGGATAAGGTTCTCCTCCTCCCGGGGCAGCCGTTCCTCCGGGCGTCTGAACTCCCTGGGCGGCCGCTCCTCCGGGCGCCTGAATTCCCTCGGCCGGCGCTCCTCCGGGCGCCTGAACTCCCGGGCCGGCCGCGGACCGCGGGCAGACCTCATGTCTCCCCTGCGGGCTCCGGATTCCGGATAGTCCCGGTTGCCGGCGTCGTCTCTGTCTCGGCGCTGCCCGT
>CACYCQ010000222.1:0-7798 GCA_902772995.1 uncultured Eubacteriales bacterium | reverse complement strand
TGCATAGAACCCGACGATACCATAATCGCCGTATCTGTCTTTGACCGTCACATATCCACATTCATACTCCGAACTGGAAAGGATTGACTCGAGTTCTTCGATACTGATCCTCTTCTTTGTATAATTCAGCTGGTTACTTCTGAGAAGCAGTTCGTGAATCCGTTGACTCTGATCCAGACAATCTTGATGAACCTCGACTTGAATCTTGCTGTCATAGAGGAAATCCTCGGCGCTGGCAAAGGATCTTGAGGCCTGGTCCTTGGTCTCCAAAACCTTATACTGGGCCAGACGCTTGTGTTTTAAATCCTTTTTTTCCAGCTGCCCCACTTGACGGATGAGCTCAGGTATCATTTCCGGGCCACCGGTTTGAATTTCCGGCAAATAATGTCTGGCTTCACCAAGGTTCGAGAGGTTGTCATCCAGAAAGAGGACATTCACCGGCCGAAGAGCCATCTTGTTCAGTTTTTCTTTGAGTTGAGGGCCCTTGCTCTCCCAATTGATGGAAGGGAAAACGAACAAGTCCCAAACGCCGGCGTCTTGAAGGGCTTTCTTTGTCGGCTCAAACTCGTTTTTCGAGCAGATGGAATTGATGATGCCGCAATCGGTGAGATCCTTGATCAGCCGGACATGATCCTCTGGAATCCTGGCTCCGCCTTCAGACAGTGTCCCGGACCAGAACGTCTCGTCCAGGTCCCAGACAATCAGTTTAACTGTTCCTATACTTATCATCAACTATAGGATTCCTCGGCTACCCAACTTGAAATATGCCCAAGCTATCTCCATAACAACAACGACAATGCTCCATGCGGGCAACAACCTATAGGATTCTTTTCGCAAAGTGGATAAGCCATAGGCCCACATCATAATCAAGCATGGCAGACCTGGAAGAAGAAACCGCTCCGAATTACTGAAACCACTGAAAGACACAACGCCCAGATATGATAGGACAAAAGCCCCGATTAACGCATATTCTCTCCATTCTTTACGCCGGATAGCTTCATAAATGGCAAGAAAGACAAAGAAACCCATAAAATTGCGGGTGTAGTTTCCTCCGGACTTTGCTTGCTGTCCGTACTGTTCATCTACATCGACCATCGTGGCAAACGGCAAAACGGCAATCATTGGTGCCATCACCGTTCCTGTCGCATATTTTGCCCATTGATTTCCTCGGAGGGTCTGTTCCGTCCTTTTTTTAGAAACATTCTCTTCGCGATCCTCCCACATTCCTTCTATTTCTGTTGCAATAGCGCCTCCGCCAAATACTAGAAGTGCAAGCACTCCCCAGCCAATCAAGGCGAATCGTTTGCCTCCCCGTTTCATTGATGGAGCAGAAGAAACCAAAACGCCAGAAGCGATTCCAAATACTGCAGCTGCTCCAAGAGCAGTTCTAAAAAAGAACAAGGATCCAGCAAGCATAAACGGCCATATAATATCCCAAATATACATTTGGGGTTTGCGGATCATGTAATCTGCTCTTTCCAGGCATGCCACGGATAAAAACAACATCAACGTTTCTTTCAAATGATAACCGCAGTAAATAATCAGATTAGGCATAAACACCATCATGATTCCTGCAAGCCTCCCCACTTCCTCTCCAAAGGTCCGGGTCGACAGTCTGTACACAAGAACACAAGTCCAACAACTCAATAGCACATTGACTAACCGAGGAATGATAATAATCGGTCCCGTAATTTTGTACAAAACAGTAAGGAAGAAAAAATAACCGCTATCTGGAATACCAACTATATTGCCGAACAAATAATTCCATGTAGCAGACCAAGGCTCTCCCGCCATCCATACAGCATCTTCATGGTATGCGAGCGAATCTCTCGCCTGAAATTCAAAAGGAATACCAGTCACATCTTTGTAGAAAAAATACGATGCGACTACCCAAACAATCCGCAATACCAACGCAATCAGGATGATATACTCAAGATAGAGTTTTCCTGAAATTGTCTGCCACCCCTTACTGCATTGGCTTACCAGGAAGAAAAAGGAGAAGACCCAGACAATGCCAAGCGCCATATATCCGAGCCCCATGGCATAGCTCGAGAAAACAAGGCTGACGACGACCAAAGAAATCACATACACCAGTACGGCCCTTTGGGATATTTGATTAGGGAAAAAAGGAACCATTATCCGAATATCTTTCTTTTCATTTTGATCATTTGAATCCTAAGTGAGAGGGGTATCATCGATAGGATGCGGGATTTCCAGTCGGATCCTGCATCTGCCCATGAGCCGATGCCCAGATGTTCACAATAAGTGTTTTCTGTTCGGAGATACTCCCCGGTAGTATGCCTCGGGCAGAAATAATCCACAGGAAAAACGTGTATTCCACCGAAATCTTGCTCAAGACCATTTGTAACAAATCCTTCTTTCACCATCTTTGCAGTAATGTAAGAAACATTTGTAGTCATATCCATAGCACCATTCGGCAAAAGGAACCTCCGTTCGTCATAGTCTGCCAATTGCTTTCTCACCCATTCTCCATGCGGTTCAGAGCCAATGATGCAAGTCCCGACGGGGCAATGCTTGCTTCCTTCGAAACCTGCAAAAGCCCGATACTTCAACAAAGGCTCGAACGATTTAAATACAAGGACGTCCGTATCAAGATAGATACCACCGACTCGTTCCAAAGCATACAACCGAGCCACGTCACTGACAAAAGCATACTTCTTCGCGTCATAGGCTTCTTGGGCATAGGGAAAAGAAGAAATGTCAAATGTCTCCTCGTTCCAGCAGACAAACTCCCACTCCGGCATACATCGATGCCAGGATTCGATGCACTGTAACGCCGAATCGGGCACTACCCCCCGGCCGAACCAACAATAATGGATAATCTTTGGTATCATATGTACTTAAATACCACCTGCTTCACTATCGACCCCATTTTTAGGATCCGTTGGCGGATCTCCAAGTATAGAATCGGTTTTCTGTATAGCTTCCTCGTCTTTTCCGGCTGATGAGCCCAATCTACCTTGTCAAGTTCTTTCCGGGTACTGGCCCTGAAGCGATTGTCTAGGTAATATGGCAGGAGATTCGTAGTCCGGAGTTTGTCAATCAATTGCTTATAATCGGGATTTGTTTGTTCTTCAACTTCAAGAAATCCCACGTGCCACAACATGTGCTCTTCCGGTTCATGAAGATGCCCCACTGCCCGCGACTTGGGATCAGCATCTTGATTATAATAAGCCAAAGACTTGTTCAAAAAGGCAACCGGATATTTCAGGGCTATCTGGATCCACAATAAGAAGTCTTCACCCAACTTAATGCCGGTCGGAAAGCCCTTCATCTCATCGAAAACCACTCTGGGCAAAGCGACCGAAATAGATGTCAATGGCATAGTCAACGTCTTCGCATAGACTTGGCAATAATGTATATAACCTTTTTCAAATCCAGGTACCACGCCGATTGGTGCCACGCGGGTTTTGTGCTTACTCTCGTTTACGATGATGTAGCCGGTCCCATAGATGCCGGCATCGGGATACTCATCTATCAACGCAGACATCTCAGTCAGGAAAGACGGAGCCCACCAATCATCGGCATCCAAGAAACAAAGATAATCACCTTTGGAAAGGGTGACACCATTGTTTCGTGCTGTGGAAACGCCAGCGTTCGCCTGACGGACCAATTGATAATCTACGGCTGCATCCGATAATACCGCCTCGGCAACTCGGGCCGATTCATCGGTACTCCCATCATCCACCACGATAATCTCATAGTCAGTAAAGGACTGATCCAATACAGACTGTAAGGCCTTACCAACATAGGGTGCCTTGTTGTACAGGGGGATGATGACGGAAAATCGCATGGTGATTATCCGATTCTTTTGAGAATGGCCCTGAACAGCCGGGGACAGACCCTCAGGGCGGCGTAAAGTAGCCGATGCCGGGGTTTGGTCCGGGATACGGCTCTATAGGATTTCCAGTCGACCAGCGGGAGCAGTTCCTTGTCTTCCGCCGGCGTCAGCTGCGCGAACGCCACCTGATAGTGATGCGTCAGGACCTGATACACCGTCGTTTTGTCAATCGTCGCTTCCGGGACGAAGAAAGCGGCCAGTTCGTTGGCGATACCGACGACGTCCTGCCAATGCTTCAAGCTGCGGGATGTCATGATGCTGCTCGCCCGGACCCGGTAGTCGTACAGGATGTCCGGAATGACTTTGACCTTGCCGGCATGATAGCAAGCGAGCGGGGTGAAAAGATTGTCCTCATGATAGATGCCGGGCTTGAACCAGAGGTCATGCTCCAGCAAGTAAGACCTCCTATAGCAGCGGAGAACGACGCAAACGAATGCGAAATCCCGGGTCTTCAACGCATTGTCATTGTAATAATCCCAGCCGGAACGATAGTTCTCCGGAGTCAGGTCGTCCGCTGCCTCGTAAGCGCCTGTTTCATGCAGGAACCTTTGCCCATTGAAACATAAAAGATCCTCGTCCTCCAGTTTTTGCGAAAGAATCTGCAAAGACTCCGGCCTCAACCGGTCATCGCTGTCCAGGAACAGGACGTAATCCCCCGAAGCATGCTTCAGACCCATGTTCCGGGCAGCGCCCAGGCCTTGGTTCTCCTGATGGATCAACTGCCAGTGTTCATGCGCGTCGACGTATCCTTTCGCAATCCCGAACGAATCGTCTGTACTCCCATCATCGACACAGACCACCTCATAATCGGAGAAGGACTGGCCGACCACGCTCTCCAGGCACTCGGGCAGGAAAGCGGAGACGTTGTAGATCGGGATGATGATGGAGAATCTCATTTCTTCGGGTTATCAATACCAAGACACTCCTGACTTGATGATACGGGCAGGGACACCACCAGCCAAAGCATTGGCAGGGACATCCCGAGTAACGACCGCACCGGCAGCAATGACAGCTCCGTTGCCGATAGTCACGCCTTTGAGAATGGTAACATTCATGCCGATCCAGACATGGTCGCCAATGACGACCGGTTGCGTCATCGGCTTGTCGGAACCGACAAGGGTATGGTCATCACTGTCCCGGATGGTGACATTCTCGCTGATGACGACACCCTTTCCGATGGTAATGCTTTCAAAGCAACTGAGACGCAGGTCGTGATTGACATAACCGCCGCCCACTGTCAAAGTTGCACCTTCGTTCACATAAATCCTTGCACCAGAATAGAAATCGAAACTGCCCTCGCAGATCAGTCGGGCGTTCTCGCCTAATACCAGCAGAGAGGCAGATGGATCCTTCTTCGACCATTTGGCGTTCAAGGTAAGTCTCCCTTGTCGGACTGACAATTCGGATGTCGGAGCCAGGAAGACTCGGCTCCCTTTCATCGCGACGGCCGAAAAACCGCGCTGGTTCGTATTCCGCCTCCGCAGACGAAGCGTGGCCCCCTTGTTGATCAAACAGAAGTTCTTGAGAATAAAGGGCGTGATGCCGATCCACCGAATCATCTCCTTCAGGCTGAGCGTTTTCAGGGCCTTCCAGGAAAACTTTTGCTGCAGGGACTGCGAAGCCAATGCCTGCCGGCGCTTTTCCAGTCGTAAACAAAGTTTGTCTTGATTGAAGAAGACGGATTGCCCGTTGGCAGTAAGAAGACGTGAAGACAGATACTGGAACTGCTCAGGATCTGTCACTGCGTTCAATTTCGAGAAAGCCTCGACATCTGCTTCCGCCATGGACGGATAAACCGCGTGGAGGAAATCCCGCCGGACCTCGATCTCCTTGTTCGAGGTTCTCTCCGTATTCTCCGTCGCCTGGTCCGGACGGATGCGGTACAGGTAGAGGCAGTCCGGGAGATTGACCATCCGCAAGCCCTTGACCAGGGCGCGGCACCAAAGGTCGTAATCCTCCGCCGGGACCATTTCTTGCCGGAATCGAAGGCCAAACCGCTCAAAAGACTCCCTTCTCCAGACACTGGAGGCATGAAGGATCGGCGAGAAAAACAGCGCCGTTATCTTGACCATCTCGGGGTCGGCATCCCGGACCCAGGAGCCGTTCCTGGCCCCGAACAGCTTCATGCCGCAGGAGCAAAGGTCTACGTCCGGATGGGTCTCCAGATAGTTCACCTGGGTTTCGAACCTTTCCGGCAAGGAGATGTCGTCGCTGTCCATCCGGGCGATATACTGGCCCCGGGCCATGTCCATCCCGACGTTCAGAACATTGGCCAAACCTTGATTCCGCTCCCCTTTGTATCGGACGATCCGGGGGTCGTCATACCGGTTCAGGATGTCTTCCGCATCATCCGGGGAACAGTCGTTCAGGACAATCAGCTCGAAATCGGAGAAACTCTGGGACAGCATGCTGTCAATCGCCTCCTGCAGATAGGACGCCGTTTTGTAGACGGGCATCAATATGGACAAGGTCGGATTCATCCTACTATACGAAAAGACGCTTCATGACGGGGGTATGGACGGCCACGACGGCAAGCCCAATGGTGAGCACGTAACGGAGGGCATACTTCCCCCATACCGGCAGGGCAAAGGGAATCAGCGCCATGGCATGATTTCCCAGATGACAGTCCAATTCCAGGTTGTGGAAACACATGATCGCGAGGGACCAGATTCCCAGCAAGGCCAGAACTCGGGGAAGGACCCGAAGGTTCCGGCCCAGGAACTTGCTGACGAAATACAGGCAGAAAGTACCGCCCAAGGCGCCCAGGAAGTTCAGCGGATAACAGTCCCATTCCATGTCGTACATTCCGAGATGAGAATACAGGACGGCCACCACCCAGCAGACGATGCAGACCAGAATGAACCAGACGGGAATCTGATGTGTCCTGGCCCACCAGCCGATCGTCAGGAACGGCAGTCCCATCAGCCCGAGGGAGATACACCAGATAGAGTAAGGGAGGACCTGATAGAGGAGAAGCGCGCCGACGGCCAGGGCGATGGATATCGGAATGGCCCATCCTTTCAGCCGCGACAGCAGAAGCAACAGGCATTTCGCGACAAACAAGGCGAGCAAGAACCAGATGACTCCAACATACAACTGCCCCCAGGGAGTATGGGGGCCGTGAGGATCCGCCCAGAAGAGCGAAAGCGACTGAAGCGCGACCCCTCCCCAAGTGCTCTTTTTTGCCAAGGCCATCAAGACCGACCAGAGGATGATACAGACCTGCGTAAACACAAAGGCCGGAAGCAAACGCCTCGCAAACTTGGCGACCTGGGCCCGGGCATCGCTCCATGATGTAAAGGTTCTTGAGAAGTAACCCGCCACGCAAAAGAACATCGGCATATGAAAGGAATTGATCCCCTGGTCCAGAAGCGGATGATTCCACCCGAAGAAGTGGGCTGTAATCACCAGCAGGATGCCAATGCCCTTCATGATGTCGAAGGTTATGTCCCGATCCTTGGTCATAGGGTATCAATCCTGACAACGAGTGATATATCCTTCTGTCGCATGTTCACGATGAACAATCTTCGCTGGATTTCCAATCACGATGGAATGGGAAGGCACGTCAAAATTCACGAAGGAAAGAGGGGCGATCAGGACATCGTCTCCGATTGTGACGTGTCCGACGACACAAGCATTGCTCCCGATCCAGACCCGGTCGCCGATTACCGGATTGCCTTTCCTTTCCCCCCGGAATTCCATGCCGACGGTGACGCCTTGATACAGGGTGCAATTCTTCCCGAGGACGGCGTCATTGTTGACGGCGATATCGCCGCAATGGACCAGGACGAGACCTTCTCCGATCCGCGTATGCCAACCGATCTGGATTCCCGTTTTCCGGGAACAACGCCGGAGCATCCATCTGGAAAGGAAAGGATGCCGGCGGCTTTGATACAGCCGGAACCAGAAGACCCAGCGGAAATCCGCTTTCCGGAC
>CACYCQ010000221.1:0-9892 GCA_902772995.1 uncultured Eubacteriales bacterium | reverse complement strand
TCATCCTCCCGGAACTGGAGACGGCCGCTGATCTGTACCGGGCTGTCTGCCACCAGCATGGGGGAGAGAAGCTCGTAGGCCTTGGAAAAGACCAGGGCCTCGATGGTTCCGCTCAGGTCCTCCAGGTTCACGACGGCCATCATGCCGCCGGTCTTGGTGGTGCGCCGGCGGATGCCGCTGATAATTCCGCCCATGGTCACCCTGGTGCCGTCCCGGGAAAGGCCGCCGTCGGGGGCTTCCGTCATGGACTGGATGGTGCCCGTGGTGGCGGTGCACCTGGAAAGGGCCATCTGGTATTGGCTCAGGGGATGGCCGGAAATGTAGATGCCGGTCATTTCCTTTTCGTAGGACAGGAGCACGCGGGAGGAGAATTCGGGAACGTCCGGAAGCCTGGGGGAAACGGATTCCATGATCGGATCCCCGAAAAGCGAGAGCTGTCCGCTGGCGGTGGAGCGCCGGGTACGGGCTGCGCCGTCCAGGGCGCTTTCATAGACATCCATCAGCTGTGCCCGGCGGGCACCGGTGCAGTCAAAGGCGCCGGCGAGGATCAGGGCTTCCACCATCCGTTTGTTCAGCAGATCGGAGCTCATGCGCGTGCAGAAGTCAAAGATGTCCCGAAAGGGGCCTCCGCTGATGCGGGTCTGGATAATGGAATCGATGGCTTTTTCTCCGCAGGAGCGGATGGCGGACAGCCCGAAGCGGATGCCGGGGACCCCGTTGCGGTAACCCACGGAAAAGCGGGTCTTGCTTTCGTTGATGTCCGGGGGCATCAGGGGAATGTTGTGATGCCGGCAGTATTCGCAGTACAGGGCCACCTTTCCGGAATCCCCGCTCACGGAGTTGAGCATGGCCGCAAAAAACTGCACGGGGAAGTGGGCCTTGAGCCATCCCGTCCGCACGGCCACCAGGGCGTAGGCTGCGGCATGGCTTTTGTTGAAGGCGTAGGAGGCGAAGGCGGTCATCTCATCAAAGAGCTGATTGGCAATGCCGGCATCGATGCCGTTGCGTACGCATCCGGGCACCGTCACTGCGCCGTTTTCCACGAGACCGTGAATGAAGATCTCCCGTTCCTTGGCCATGACGTCGTGCTTCTTTTTGGACATGGCCCTGCGCACCAGATCGCTGCGGCCGTAGGAGTATCCGGCCAGGTCCCGCACGATCTGCATGACCTGCTCCTGATAGACCATACAGCCGTAGGTGACGTCCAGAATGGGCTTGAGCCGGGGATGGAGGTACTCGATGGTTTCGGGGTGCTCCTTTCCCCGGATGTAGCGGGGGATGGATTCCATGGGCCCGGGACGGTACAGGGAGATTGCGGCGATGATATCCTCAAAGGTCCGGGGTTTCATATTGGACAGGAAGGAGCGCATGCCCCCGGATTCCAGCTGGAAGACGCCGTCGGTCTCTCCGGCGGAGATCATGTCGTAGACCGCCGGATCATCCGTGGGAATCTCTTCGGCCTTCATGTCCGTTCCGGCTTCCCGCATGAGGTCCAGGGCGTCCCGGATGACGGTGAGGGTCCGCAGCCCCAAAAAGTCCATTTTGAGAAGCCCCAGACGCTCGATGATGCCCATGGGGAACTGGGTGGTGATCACCTCATCGTTGCGCTGCAGGGGGACGTATTCCGTGACGGGCCGGTCGGTGATCAGCACGCCTGCGGCATGGGTGCTGGCATGACGGGGCATTCCCTCCAGTTTCCTGGACATCTCGATGAGTCGGCGGACCTTGGGATCCCCTTCATAGAGGTGCTGCAGCTCCGGGGAGAGCTCCAGCGCCCTTTTGAGCGTCATGTTCAGGTCTGCAGGAATGGTCTTGGTGAGGGCGTTGACGTCCGCGTAGGGATAGCCCATGACCCGGCCCACATCCCGCACCACCGCGCGGGCGGACATGGTTCCAAACGTGATGATCTGGCTGACATGGTCCTTGCCGTAGCGCCTTGCGACATAGTCGATGACCTCCTGACGGCGTTCATAGCAGAAATCCACGTCGATATCGGGCATGGAGACGCGCTCGGGATTCAGGAAGCGTTCAAAGAGCAGCTGGTATTTGAGGGGGTCCAGCTGGGTGATGTGCAGGCAGTAGGCCACGATGGAGCCTGCACCGGAGCCGCGCCCCGGGCCGACCACGATGTTCTGGCTCCGGGCGTAGCGGATGAAGTCCCAGACGATGAGGAAATAATCCACATAGCCCATGCGGATGATGACGGAGAGCTCGTATTCAAGCCGTTCACGGGCTTCCTGGGGAACGGGAGAATAGTTTTCCCTGAGACCTGCTTCGCACAGGGAGCGCAGCATTTCCTCGGAGGTCATGCCCTTCTCCGTCTGAAACCGGGGGAGCTTGGTCTCCCCGAAGACGATCTCCACCTGGCAGCGCCGGGCGATCTCCTCCGTACGCGCCAGGGCATCGGGATACTCCGGGAACACCTGGGCCATTTCCGCTTCGCTCTTGACGTAGAGTTCCTGGGTCTCATGGTGCATCCGGTCCGGATCGTCCATGGTCTTGCCGGTCTGTATGCACATGAGCACATCCTGGGCTTCGGCATCCTCCCGGGTCAGGTAATGGCAGTCATTGGTGGCGATCATGGGAATGCCGGTGCTTCTGCTGACCTGGGCCAGAAGGGGCACCGCCCGGCGCTCATCCGCCAGGCCGTGGTCCATCAGCTCGATGTAATAGTGGTCCGGCCCGAAGAGCTCCTGCATCTGTTTGGCATGCCGGCAGGCGGCATCCATGTTCCCATCCAGCACCAGACGGGAAAGCTTGCCGGACAGGCAGGCGCTGGAGGCGATGAGACCGCTGTGGTAGCGGCGAAGCGTCTCCATGTCAATGCGGGGCTTGTAGTAAAATCCCCGCGTCCAGCTCTCGCTCACCAGCCGGATCAGGTTCTGGTACCCCTCCTGGTTCTCTGCCAGAAGGATCAGGTGGGACAGGGAACGGGCGCCGCGCTGGGGATCCCGTTCGTTCATGTCGTCGCACAGGTAGGCCTCCACCCCGATGACCGGATGGATTCCCCGCTTTTTGGCTTCGGTATAGAAATCGATGATGCCGTACAGGGCCCCATGGTCCGTGATGGCGCAGGCGTCCATCCCCAGGGCCTGGAGACGGTCCATGAGGGGGCCGATGCGGTTCGCACCGTCCAGGAGGGAGTATTCGGTATGCAGGTGCAGATGGGCAAAAGCCATGGGACATCATTCCTTTCAGACAGAAGTGGAGGAACCTGGTGCAAAACCGGAGAATTCCAGGGTCTGGAGGATGGGAAGCACGTCCGCCTCACGCATGGGGGTTTCAAAGATCAGATGCCACCTGGGAGACCAGGTCTCGTAGACATACCAGCGTTCCTCCGATGAGCCCGTCTCCACCCGGTAGCGGTAGCAGATAAAGCGGCGCCCTGAAAGATCCCGGGGGCGGACCTGGTCACATCCGGCATTCATGTAGTAGCTGACCAGATGCTGTTCCGGGGTATCGGAGATTTCATCCGCGCGGAGGTTGTCAAAAACATATGCCAGGAGCAGGTCTGCTCCGTCCCCTGCGGAAAAGGCATACACCGCCTCTTCATCCTGTGCGCGGACCTGGGAGGTGATCTCCTGCAGGGAGTAGCCTTCGGGAATCCGCAGGGAGAATCCGCACCGGGACACGTCGACGGTCCGCCCTCCCTGAAGGGGTGACGGCTCCAGTGTGTCGTACAGAAGAAGCGCCCCTCCCAGGGCGAAGCCGGCCAGGATGCACAGCAGGAGGGTGATGCCCAGCTTCAGGGGGCTCAGGTTGGTCATGATGCTGTCCCTTCCGGAGATGGCGGCCGGGACGCGGAAGCTCCCGGTGCAGGACCGTCTCCTGAATCACCTGCAGGACCCAAAGCGCCTGCAGGAATGAGAGGTACACGGATTTTGCCCATTGTACCACAAGCGTCTGACCGGGTGTGAGTCCAATTTCTGCGGGGGATGATACGGGGAGGGAGCCCGGAAATCTGCGGGGAAGGGTTTTCCCTGCGGCGGGGAAGGATGGATTGTCCCCCCTGCGTCGCAGGGATGAGGCCCTCCCGCGGATTTGACCCCCATGTGAGCATGTGCTAGAATGCCGGCATGATGAATTGAAGACGAGGAAGGTACACATGGCTTTTTGCAGCTTTGACGGCAATGCGACCCTGTATGACAGTACACCGGTGGAGAACATGTTCATTGCGGAGATGATGCCCGGAGCCCCCGGAGACTATGTCAAGGTCTATCTGACCCTGCTGATGTACTGCTATCATCCCCGGGAAAACGTGTCACTGGAACAGCTGGGCAGGGACCTGCACCTGGATTCCGAAGAACTGAACCGGGCGCTTCATTACTGGGAAAAAAACGGCCTGCTGCACCGGGTGTCCGATGAACCGGCCTATACGGTGGTCCTGGCCAAGCAGCGAATGATGGATGAGGCCCGCGGACCTGAGCAGCTGTACAACCGGTCCTTTACGGAGGACATCTGCCGGGTGCTGGGGCGTCACAGGGTGACCGATGCGGACCTGAGGCAGATCTTTGACTGGGAGGATGTCTATGGCCTCTCGGAGGAAGTCATCCTGATGCTCCTGCAGAATCAGGCCAAGGTTTCAGGAGGCAGGGTCTCCATGCGGATCGCCGGCCGGATCGCCAGGGAATGGGCCCAGAGCGGGGTGCGCACCGTGGAGGACGCCGAGCGCATTGTGCTGCTGGGACAACGGCGGGAGAAGGAGCTCCAGCAGGTGCTGGTCCGGTTGGGACAGCGGCGCAAGCCCAGCGAGGACGAGAAGGAGCTCTACCGCAAATGGGTGGAGGACTGGGGGTTTTCTGCGGATTCTATCCAGGATGCCTGCCGGGAAACCACCAAGGGTGCGCCCACCATGGCCTATCTCGACCGTATTCTTCTGAGGCAGCACCAGATGGGGATCCACGAGGCCATGGAGGTGAAAATCTCCATAGACACGAATAATAAAATGCGCGATCGGGTCAAGAAAATCTTTGCGGGGCTGGGGATAACAGGCGTGAGCCCCTCGCCGGAGGACATGAAGCAGGTCGAGGCAATGGTGAAACAGTACGGAGACGAAATGGTGGATCTCTCGGTGATCGCCGTGCACGGCCGAAGGTTAGCCGGAAATCTCGAGGATGTGGCTGACATGCTGGACAGATGGCGCAGTGAGAATATCCTGACCCCCGAGGATGTGCGGCGTGAGGCTGAGAAAAACAAGGCACTCAACGTGCGGCTCCGGCAAATCTTCAGTGCGGCCGGAACAGGGAGGATGAAGCCCACCGAGGCGGACCGGAAGATGCTGCGCAGATGGCGGGAGGAGTACGGGATGGATGATGGCATGATCGACCTGGCAGCCGCATATGCCGGCGCGGGAGCCAGGACCCTCAGGGCTGTGGACAGCATCCTCAGCCAGTGGAACGAGGCGGGAATCCATACCCGGGAGGCGGCGATGGCCGAGCATGATGCCCGCCAGCGGGGGACAGGCAGCCCCGTGAATCCCCAGGCGGAGCCGGCGCTCCTTCGCAGCTCTCAGGAGCGGGAGGAATCCTATCAGGCAACCCTGGTCAACTTTGATGAGGAGTTTGAGAATGACGAGAGACAATCAGATGCGTGAGGCTTTGTCCGAGCTGATGCGTGAGCGGGAAAAGAACCAGGAGGAAGTGGTGCGCCGCACGCAGGCTGTCCGGAGGGACAATCCACGGATTGCTGAACTGATGGACCAGAGGGTGAAGCTGCTGGGAAACGGCATCGGGCGCATGCTTTCCGGAGAGAAAAACGTCTCCGTGCGCGGCGAGATGAACAGGCTGAATCTGGCGGTCCGTCAGGAACTGGTGCGCATGGGGCTTCCCGATGATTACCTTCAGCCGATTGTGACCTGTCCGTTGTGTCAGGATACCGGATACGTGGGGGAAAACATCCGGGAGATGTGCACATGTCTTAAAACGCGCATGAACCGTGTGGCCTGCAGCAGCGCGGGAGTGCAGTTCTCCCGGCAGAATTTCAGCACTTTTGATGAGCGGGTTTTCCCGGACGAGCTCCTGGATGCGGGAAGCACCGAGACCCAGCGCTCCTATATGCTCAAGGTCCGCCGGCTGTGCGAACGGTACGCCGACAGCTTTACCCCGGGAGAAGGTCAGGGACTGGTGTTTTACGGCATGTCCGGCCTGGGAAAGACCTTCCTGATGAACTGCATCGGAGCGCGGGTGCTGGAGAGGGGATTTTCCGTCATGACGGTGACGGCCTCGCGTCTGGTGGAAATCGTCAAGGCGCAGCAGATGGCGGGCGAGGAAGAAGAGCAGATGCAGGAGATGCTGCACTGCGACCTGCTGCTGCTGGATGATCTGGGCAGCGAGGTGAATCTGCGCAACTGGACGCCCGGCGCCATGTTCCATGTGATCAATGACCGGATGGTCAACAACCGCGCCATGATCATCTCCACCAATGATACACCGGAGAGGCTGGAAGACCGCTACGGGCAGCGGGTGGTCTTCAGGCTGACCGATCCCCTGGTGATGCGCTCCATTGCCTTCAGGGGAAAGAATGTGAGACAGACCGCCGCGAAGGTCCAGCAAAGGGACGCCGCCCGGCCTGACAAATGAACAGCAGCAGCCTCCGGACAGGTCCCGGAGGCTGCTGCTGTTCATTTGTCAGGGGTTCTGGCTGTAGCGCTGACCGAAAACCCGGTCATAATGGAGCAGCCACAGCCGGCGGTCTTCCATCTCCCAGGCGTCAGAGTCAGAACGGAGGGCACCGCCGTCAAGCAGCTCATTCTCAATCATGAACAGACCGGGATGGGCATCGTCAGCCAGGGACGCAAAATAGGCATCGCAGGGCAGGCCCAGGGAGGACAGCACATATGCGGCAAGGCGGTAGGTGGGAATCTCAGCCCCCTCCGCCAGGGGGAATTCCATGGGAAAATTGCTCCAGATCAGCAGGGGTGTGGTGTAGGCGTTGTGGATGTCCTCCAGCCTGGTTCCAAGAGAGGAACCCACCGAGGAAAATGAGGGGGCATGGTCGCCAAAGAGCACCACCACCACCGGCCGGGAGGAGGCGCGCAGACGACGCATGAGTTCCCCGACGGCGCGGTCCGTTTCGCGGATGCCGCTGACAAACCCGGAGGCGGCAGCCGATTCCCGGCCGCCGGCACTGGCGCTCAGGAGATCCGGAATGTCCCGGGAGGAATAGGGAGCGTGATTCTGATAGGTAATGATATAGGAAAAGACCGGCCCCTCCTGATTCCTTTCGGAGGCTTCGTGCCGGGCGGCCAGCTGTTCAAACAGCCAGGAATCAGCCGGATGGCCGCCAAAGTGGGGAATGGGCTCATCAAAGTCGGGACGAAACAGAGAAGCGTCAAATCCCAGCTTGGGATAAGCGGAGGCACGCTGGTAAAAGCCGGGCTCGCCGGGATGGATGGCGGTGGTGCTGTAGCCCAGAGCGCGCAGCTGTGTGGGCAGGGTGGCCATGTCCGCCTGCAGGGCGACGGGGCTGACGTAGGCGGTGCCGGACAGGTCACGGGCCCGGTAGCCGGTGAGCACCTCGTACTCCGTCTGGGCGGTCCCGCCCCCGTACTGGCTGACGGAAAGCCCGCCTCCCCAGCCCTCCTTCTGCAGGGCGCGAAGGTTGGGAAGAGGGTCCGTGTCCACAGAGATGTCCGGCAGGCGGAGGGGATCATAGAGGCTTTCGCACATGATAAACCAGATGTCCGGAAGGGACTTTGGAGGAATGGAGGCGGAAGCGCTGCCGGAGAGGGCTTCCCTTACAGCTTCCTGACTGTAGCCCTTCGGCGGTGAAGGCTTTCGGGGAATGGAACACAGAAAGCCGCCGGTGACCCCGTTGAACTCCATCCACTGCTTTTCCTGGAAGACGACGGTGATGTAGCGGTCCAGGGAAACGAAACCGGTCAGAATCAGAAGTCCGAGGGAGAAGAGGCCGCAGAGGATGCGGCGCAGGGGTTTTGCGCAAAGCCGGAGCCCGAAGGACAGCAGGGCGGGAAAAATCAGCAGGGCCAGCAGGAGCAGGGTCTGCCGGTCCGGACGCAGAGAAAACTGGGAGCCGGCGCTGAGGCCTTCCCTGATCTGGAAAAAATCCATGAACACCAGGGTCTCGTCCCGAAGCTGCAGCTTGAAGACGCTGACAAGGGCGATGATTCCGGGCAGGAGGCCTGAAACGCCCATGGCAAGGGACGGACGCCCGGTCAGCAGCAGGAAAAGCAGCGACAGGAGGAAAATCTGGACGGTCTCCAGCAGGGCATACAGGGGATTGGCGAAGATCCACAGCAGGGAGGCGTTCAGCCCTCCGCGCAGGATGCCTTCACAAAGGAGGGTGGCCAGCAGCGCGTTTTCAAGCAGCAGGACGGCCGCCAGGAGCCAGTGCCGCAGGGGGGTCTCCCGGGAAGATCTGTTCATGTTCCCACCTCAATCAGCGCAGAATTGCTTCTGACCGTCACCCCGGGCAGCAGACGGTATTCCAGGATGAATTCCATGGTGCCGGGAGTTTCGAACCAGGATGCAGGCAGGGTCAGGGGAGTGACCTCGCCCGCGTGGACGTCTCCGGCGTCCTCCCCGTTGATGAGCAGCCGCATCCTGGGGAAAATGCCCACGTAGGTGCTGCTGATGCCGACCTCCAGATCGCCGCTGCCAAGAGGAACATGGGTCAGGGGGTTCCCGTCCGCATCCAGCACGCCGAAGAAGGTGGATGCACCGGGAAGGAACCGGGGGAGCACGCAGACCAGAAGGACCAGCAGAAGCAGCACCGCCAGGGCGCAGGCCCGCAGGCGTCCGGGGGATGAAGAAGACATGACCGTTCACTCCTTGAAAAAAGCATCCCCCCGCAGAGGGATGCGATGGAATCAGAGCAGTCCCGCCGCGGACAGCTGGTTTCTCAGATTGTCCGTGGCAGCCTGCAGGGAACCGGTATCGACGGGCTGGATGGACAGCAGGGTCTGCACCGCGCTGATGGCGGTGTTGATCTGCCTGCGCTGGTCATTGCTGAGCCCGGGGGAGGCGCCGGCCAGCTGGTAGGCCTGAATGGTCAGGTCATAGGCCTGCTGTTCAAGACTCACGTTGTCGGTGCCGTTCATGGCGGTATACTCGTTGTGAATCTGGCAGATGTGGCTGTTGATGTCATTGTTGGAGCGCAGGGAGGCGAACTGTCCCAGGTATTCCCGGATCGTATCGCCGTAGCTGTCCAGGTAGTTGTACAAAGGATGCCCCCTGGGAATGAGCACAATGCCCTTGTTTTCCACCAGCGCTTCCGGACAGTAACTGGAGGCGATGAGGCCGCTCTCCGTGCAGATGGGAACCGCGCGGTGCATGGAGCAGTAGGTGGTCGGAACGGTGTCCCGGTCCCAGTAATCGGTGATGGTCTTGTAACCGTTGACATCGTGGTAGCACGCGTCGGTGGCCAGCTGGCCGGAAACGCCGCAGGTGGTGATGCGCACCAGGTTGTAGTTTTCCGGGGTGCCGTCGATGATCTCCCGGGAAGCGAGCCCCTTGGCGCTGTGGATCTTCTGCATGTAAGCCTGCCACAGGGGCGCCGCGGCGTTGCCGCCGGTGGCCTTGGAGGACAGGGGCTTGTAGCTGTCATGGCCGATCCATACGGCGGAGGAATACCAGCCGGTCATGCCCGCAAAGAACACGCCCCGGCTGTCGGAGTTGGTGCCGGTTTTTCCGGCCACGATCTGCCCGGAAATCTTGGCCTTGGTGCCGGTGCCGCTGGCCACGGCGTCCTTGAGCATGTCCACCAAGAGGAAGCAGGTGGAGGCTTTGAAGGACTGGTGGCGCTCCTGCTGCTGGTGCATGTCCACCACCAGGTTGCCGCTGCTGTCCAGAATCCGGGAGAAGGACAGGGGCTGCTGATAGACGCCCTTGTTGGCAATGGTGCCAAAGGCCACCGCCATCTGCACCGGGGTGAT
>CACYCQ010000220.1:0-2328 GCA_902772995.1 uncultured Eubacteriales bacterium | reverse complement strand
TGCGGCGCTATACGGAGCTGACCTGCCGGGGACTTGAAACCGGCCTGTTCCGTTATCTGGCACATCCGGACCTGTTCATGCGCAGCTACCCGGCCTATGATGAAAATGTCCGCGCCGCCTCACGGGACCTGTGCCAGTGCTGTCATGAGCTTGGAATCCCGGTGGAATACAACCTCCATGACCGGTTCATTTATCCCGTTACCAGGCGCATCAGCTATCCCACAAGGGAGTTTTTTGAGATGGCCCGGGAAATGGGGCTTGAGGTGATCGTGGGAATTGATGCCCACGATCCTGAGGAACTGCGGGACAGCACCCAGTGGGATCGGGCGCAGCAGGAACTGAAGGACTATGGGGATCAGCTGATCCGGGTTCTTCCGGGACTGGACTGACCCGTCGATGACAGTGCTTGACGTGTTTGGTTGCCTGCGGTATCGTTTGAAGCAGAAGAAGGTAGGAGGCGATATAATTGGGATTTTTTAGCAAGATCAGGGAAAAGATCGCACATTTCATGTCAGGAAGGTACGGCTCCGATCAGCTGAACATGACCCTGGTGGTTGTGGCGCTGATCGTGACGGTGATCGGTTCCTTTACCAGCTGGAGGATTCCCTTCATGATTGTGGCGGATGCGATCCTCGTGGTGGTGTTTATCCGCATGCTCAGCAAGGACCGCTACAAGCGCGCCCATGAAAATGAGGTTTACCTGACGAAGACCATGGGTGTGCGCCGCGCGGTCTCGGAATGGATCAACCGGGTCAAAAACAGCAAAAAGTATCACTACTATATTTGCCCGAAATGCAAGGCGCGGCTCCGGGTGCCCCGGGGTATCGGCCAAGTGACCATCACCTGCAAGAAGTGCGGTGAAAAATTCGACAGAAAAGCCTGATAAAGACGATTTGGCTCCACCGGTGTGGAGCCTTTTTGTGTTTCTGAGGGTAAACGGGCAGGAAGGAACCGTGGGACGGACCTGCGCACGGGTTGGATCCTTCAGGGGGAAAGCCTCCGGGCCTGCCGGTGAGGGGGATATGCCGGGGCACATCGGCTGCCGGATATTCTCCCGGATGTTTCCAACAATATGCTTCGGGGTGCGGCGGGCATCTTGACAAAGGTTCCCGGGAAAACGACAATATCGGGGGGATAAACCTGCTTTTGTCCGGAGAGTTTCGGCGGGTTGAAGGAGAGATTCGAGCATGGCTCAGACATTGAAGCAGCGTGTTTATCAGGAACTGAAGCAGAAGATCATTTCCTGCGAGTATCCGCCGGGAGAAATCTTGAGCGAGGAGCGGATCTGCGAAGCCGTTGGGGCAAGCCGTACGCCTGTGCGCGAGGTGTTGGGGCGTCTGGAACAGGAACAGCTGGTGACCATCCATGCCAAGAAGGGGATCAAGGTGAACCGGGTATCTCTGCGGAACGTCAACGAACTCTTTGAGGCAAGGCTGAGAATCGAACCCTACGCCGTACTCAAATATGGCAACCGGATCCGGCCGGACGACTATGCCCAGGCCATTGCCTATTTCAGGGAGACGGACGTTCCCAGCCAGGAGATGTATGAACGGGACGATGATTTTCACTACATGTTCGTGGCTGCCACGGAGAACCGTTATCTTCTGAATTTTTACAGCATCGTCCGGGATCAGGTCATGCGCTACAGGGTTTTGTCGGACATTGACAACCGGACCAGCCAGAGCCGGATGGAGCATGTGGAGGTGGCCACCTACTGTATCCGGGGGAACTGGGAAAAAGCTGCGGATGCGATGCGCGTCCATATCGAAAACTCCAAGGAGTCCATCATCAACTACGTGCTCAGCCAGAAACTGGATACGCACAACATCTTCGATTCCCAGACGGACGAAGCAAAGTGAACCGGAGATGCATGATGGATACATCACAGGCTTGCTGATGCGAGGAGCTGTGGAAAGCTAAAATAATCGAAATAGAAAGAAATTCAGCCCTTCTGCCATCTTCGGCGGAAGGGCTTCTTTGGCTATAAGGGATGAAAACTCAAGAAACTTCCCTTACGATTGTATCCAACAAATCAAGCAGATGGATAAGAATTATAAATAGTATATGTACAAAACAAAGGCGAATATCCCAAAAAATGGTGGACAAAACTGGTTGCTTTTTTGAAGGCTGGCATATGAACGGAGAATTCAGAGAGAAAATTGGGGAATTTGCCAAATTCCACAACAAACCGATTGACAGTCATGGCTTGAAACGTTAGAATGACGATGTATCCAACAGGATTGCCAAGGAATGTCTATCGACGCAATACAGGAGGCATGAGAGAATGAAGGCAATTACGATTGTCAAGCCGGGGCAGGTCGAAATCCG
>CACYCQ010000219.1:0-8019 GCA_902772995.1 uncultured Eubacteriales bacterium | reverse complement strand
TGCGTATATTGCCATGGAAATGCTTGCTCCGGAAAATGCAAAGAGCCAGACAGACAGAATTTGGGCTGCTCTTGAAACATTGGAGTCTTTTCCGTCTGCGCATCAGGACCGTCAGGTTGGAAAATATGCCGGAAGAGGATATAAGCAACTGCTGATTGACAATTATGTAGCAATATTTAAGATTGATGATCAGAACAAAACTGTGTATGTTGTTACGGTTCAGTATCAGGGAAGGAATATTTAATGCGACAACAGCTCGGAAGATCTATTTTGCCTCTTTCATTTTTGTGAAGCTGGCCGCCAAGGCTTGCCGCGGCGGCCAGATTCACAAAAATGAAAGACCAGAAAAACTGAGATATACTGTCCCGGCTCATTTCTGTTCATCTGTTCAGCAATCATTGACGGAGTCTGTGTTCTGAGGTCTGGCAGGGGAAAGGCGGTCCGGCTGTGCAGGCGACGGCGGGCCCTTCTCCACAGTACGGATGTTTCCACTGACTGTTGTGCAAAGCGCACAGCCACATCCGGGGCCCGGGGACGCTCAAGCATCAAAATGGGCAAAAAGCCCGCAAAAAATTTGGCGAAAATAAGGATTTCCTCCTTGCAAAACACACCGCTTGTGTTAGAATGGCAGCAAGAAGTGCTGTGCGTATGCAGGCATGTTAGTACTACCGACATAATATTCATTCAGCAGAAGAAATGTCGGCGGAAGAAAGGGGGATTCCATGAAAATGCTGAGAATCATCCCGCTGGGCGGGCTGGGTGAGATCGGCAAGAACATGACAGCTTTTGAATACGGGGAGGATATCATCGTGGTCGATGTGGGCTCCATCTTCCCCAAACAGGACATGCTGGGCATTGACCTGGTGATTCCCGATGTGACCTATCTGGAGCGCAACCGGGACCGCCTGCGTGCCTACCTGATCACCCACGGACATGAGGACCACATCGGTGCCATGCCCTATGTGTATCCCCGCGTTCCCGCCCCCATCTACGGCACCCGGCTGACGCTGGCCCTCATCCGCAACAAGATGGAGGAGCACGATGTCGGCAATGTGCAGATGGAGGAGGTGGTGCCCGGCCAGACGGTCAGGGCGGGCGCCTTTGAGATCCAGTTTATCCATGTGACCCACTCCATCTCCGGCGCCTGCGCGCTGGCCATCACCTGTCCCGCAGGCACGGTGATCATGACCGGAGACTTCAAGGTGGACTACACCCCCGTCCGCGGGAGCATGACGGACCTCAACACCCTGGCCGCCTGGGGCGACCGGGGCGTGCTGGCCCTCATGGCGGATTCCACCAACGTGGAGCGCCCGGGCTTCACCATGAGCGAAAAGACCATCCGGGAGACGATCCTCCAGATTTTCAAGGAGGCGAAGGGGCGCATCATCATCGCCATGTTCGCCTCCAACATCCAGCGCATCCAGCAGGTGGCCGACATCGCCCGCGCCTTCCGGCGCAAGGTCTGCTTTGTGGGCCGCAGCATGATCTCCACCGCCACCATGGCCATGGAGATCAAGGAACTGCGCATTCCCATCGACGGCTATGTGGACCTGGCCGACATCGACTGCTACGAGGACCACGAGGTCGTCCTGCTGACCACCGGCAGCCAGGGCGAGCCCATGAGCGGCCTGTACCGCATGGCCAACAGCGATCACCGCAGGCTGCAGGCCCATGCGGGGGACACCATCATCATCTCCGCGACCCCCATCCCCGGCAATGAGGTCATGTTCGCGCACATGGTGGACCAGCTCTACAGGAGCGGCGCCAATGTGGTCTATGACCGCATCGCCGGCGTCCACGTCAGCGGCCACGCCTGCCAGGAGGAACTCAAGCTGATCCACGCCCTGACCAAGCCCCGGTACTTCATCCCCGTCCACGGGGAGTACCGGATGCTGCACCGGCACATCCAGCTGGCTCAGGAAATGGGCATGCCCCCGGAGCGCACCATCCTCATGGAACTGGGGCAGGCGCTGGAGCTGAGCTGGGAGGAGGCCAGCCTCACGGGCCCCGTTCCCACCGGCTCCATCATGGTGGACGGCCTGGGCGTGGGGGACGTGGGCTCGGTGGTGCTGCGGGACCGCAAGCACCTGAGCCAGGATGGCCTGATCATCGTGGCCATCGGCGTCAACGCGGAAAACGGCACCGTGTCCTCCGGACCGGAGCTCATCTCCCGCGGGTTCGTCTATGTCCGCGAGAACGAGGAGATCCTCTCTGGCGCCCGCAACATCGTGCTCAACATCCTGGCCCGCTATCCCACCATCACGTCCCAGGACTGGATGCCCATCAAGAACAGCATCAAGGATGAGATCCACGTGCACCTGGCCAACGAGATCAAGCGAAACCCCATGATCCTTCCCGTCATCATGGAGACCTGAAAGCGCATCCTTCCCGGCCCGCCGGCCCTTCCGGCGGGCCTTCTTCCGCTTGACAGTCCCCCGCGGCGGACGATAAACTACAGGCAAATCCAAAGGAGGAAAGTCCATGAAGATCTATGACAGTGCCAACCGCCTGGCCGCGGAAATCCGGGACAGCGAGGAGTGCAGAAACCTTCGCCGCCTCCGGGAGGCGGCGTATGCGGATGAGACCAACCGGCGGCTGCTGGATGAATACAAGCGCCTGCAGATGAAGCTGCAGATGAACATGGTGGGGGCCGGCACCCTCCCGGATGAGGACATGCAGCGCTTCCAGAAGATCGCTTCCCTGCTGATGCTCAATTCCGACGTGCAGGCCTACCTGCTGGCGGAGATGAACATGCAGAAGACGCTGGGCGACGTGTTCAGGATCCTGACCGAGGCGGCCGGCATCCACATGGACCTGCCCTCGGGGGTGTGACCTCCGTGGCAAAAAAGAAACCCCGCCAAAGGGCCCGGCGCGCCAGCGTCTCCGCCAGCCTGGTGGCGGCCGTCTGGGGACCCCTGCGCCAGGTCCTGATCTTCCTGGCGGCGGTGATCGTGGTGTGCGGCGCGGTGCATACCGCCCTCAAAAAGACCCATGAGGCCTTTTTCGCGCCCGTGGACGCGGCGGATGCCAGCCCGGTGCCCTTCACGGTGAGGAGCGGCTCCTCCCTGGGCACCGTCTCCCAGGCCCTGGAGGACGCGGGACTCATCCACAACCACACGGTCTTCAAGTACATGGCCGACTTCATGGGCATGGGACAGCGCATCCAGAGCGGCCGCTACCAGCTCAGCCGCGCCATGGACACCCGGCAGATTCTGGACCAGCTGGTGGCCGGGGACGGCCGGCCCGTCACCACCACCATGACCATCATCCCGGGCTGGACGGTCCGGGACGTGGCCGCCTACCTGGTGGAAAGCGGGGTGCTGACGGACACGTCCCGCTTCCTGTCCCTGTGCCAGAGCGGGGAAGGGTTTGCCGGATATGATTTCATGGACGCCATCCTCCAGGAGGGGAACCGGGGCCGGCTTTTCGCCCTGGAGGGGTACCTGTCGCCCAACACCTATGAGATCTATACGGACTCCAGCGAGGAGACCCTGATCCGCAAGCTCCTCAACCAGACGGCGGCCGCCTACCAGGCCGCCTATGACGAGCGGGCGGGGGAGCTGGGGATGACCATGGACCAGGTGTTCACCCTGGCTTCCATGATCGAGAAGGAGGCCAAGACGCAGGACTTCAGCCGGGTCAGCGCGGTGTTCCACAACCGCCTGAAATCCGGCATGACCCTGGACTCGGACGCCACCGTCAAGTATGCCTCCGGCTCCCAGAAGATGGCCCTCTCCAGCCAGGACCTGCAGGCGCAGACCCCCTACAACACCTACAGGGTCAAGGGCCTGCCCCCCGGGCCCATCTGCAACCCGTCCATGGACGCGGTGGTGGCCGCCCTCTATCCGGACGAGTCGTTTGTGGCCAAAAAATACCTGTATTTCTGTTCCACGGATCCCGCCTCCGGCACGCTGCATTTTTCAAGGAGCCTGCAGGAGCACGAGGCGGCGGTGTCCATGTACCGGCCCATGTGGGAGGAATACGACAGGAGTCGAGGACTGAACTGATGACAACCACCCTTCCAGAGCTGCTGGCCCCCGCCGGCAGCATGCGCACTTTGGAGACGGCGCTGCGCTTCGGCGCAGACGCCGTCTATTGCGGTCTGCCCAGATTCGGCCTGCGCGCCGGCGCCCGGAACCTGACAAAAGAGGAGCTGCCCCTGGCGGCGGGGCGCTGCCACCAGGCCGGCGCGCGGCTTCACCTGACCCTCAACATCTTCGCCACGGACGGGGACCTTGGGGGCATGGCGGACACGGCGCGCCTGGCCCGGGACGCGGGGGTGGATGCCCTCATCGTGTCGGACCTGGGGGCCATCGCGAAGATCTGCCGGGAGGTGCCGGGCATCCAGGTGCACGTGAGCACCCAGGCCAGCACCACCAACAGCGGCAGCTGCCGGGTCTACCGGGACCTGGGGGCCTCCCGGGTGGTCCTCTCCCGGGAGCTGCCCCTGACGGCCATCCGGGAGATGGCCGCTCATCTGGCCGGGGAGATGGAGCTGGAGAGCTTTGTGCACGGCGCCATCTGCATGGCCTATTCCGGGCGCTGCCTCCTGTCCTGCGCCCTGAGCGGGCGCAGCGCCAACCGGGGCAGCTGCAGCCAGCCCTGCCGCTGGACCTATGCCCTGCAGGAGGAGAAGCGGCCCGGGGAGTACTTCCCCCTGGAGGAGGGGGACCGGGGCACGGCGATCCTCTCCAGCCGGGACCTGTGCCTGCTGCAGGACCTCCCGGAGCTCATGGAGGCGGGCATCGCCAGCTTCAAGATCGAGGGGCGGATGAAAAACGAGCTGTATGTGGCCACGGTCACCGGGGCCTACCGCAGGGCCATGGACGCCATCGGGCGGGGAGAATGGACCGGGGAGGTCCGGGACGCGTGCCGGCGGGAGCTGGACTTCATCTCCCACCGGGTCTACGATACGGGATTCTACTTCGGCGCCCCCCGGGTGTGCGGCGGGGCCGTGGGCACCCGGGAGGCGGCGGAATATGTGGGGTTTGTCCTGGAGGCCTCCGGAGGGGAGGCCCTGGTGGAGATGCGCAACCGCTTTGTGCGGGGGGACGTGCTCACGGCCGTGACCCCCTCGGGGACCCTCCCCGTGCCCGTGGAGCGCATCCATCTGGAGGACGGCACCCCAGTGGAGCAGGTGACGGTGCCCCTGAGCCGGGCGCGCATCCCCGTGCCGGGGGGCGTGGCGGCAGGGGACCTGCTGCGGGGACCTGTGCGCAACCGCGCAGCGGGAGGAGAAGCGTGAGCGAAAGCGTGGAGATCGAGGTCCGGGTGGAGGAGATCGTCTTCCACAATGAGGACAACGGCTATACCGTCCTGGAGGTGTCCAGCGGGAAACGGAGCCTGACCGCCGTGGGCGTGCTGCCCCCGGTGGCCGCGGGGACCTGCCTGCGCCTTGCGGGCACCTGGATGGAGCACCCCGTCTATGGCAGACAGCTCAAAATCGCCTCCAGCGAGGTGATCATCCCCCAGGAGGTCGGGGCCATCGAGGCGTACCTGTCCTCCGGCCTCATCCGGGGCGTGGGACGCTCCATGGCCCATACGCTGGTGGAGACCTTCGGCGAGGAGGTGCTGGACATCCTGGCTAAGGACCCGGACCGGCTGCTGTCCGTCAAGGGCATCGGGAAGGCGCGCCTGAAAATGATCCGGGAGAGCTATGAGGCGCAGATCGCCGAGCGGGAGACCTACATGTTCCTGCAGCAGGCGGGCGTTTCCCAGGCGCACATGGTGCGCATCCTCAAAGCCTATGGCGCCGATGCCCGCAGGAAGGTGGAGAGCAACCCCTACCGGCTGGTGGAGGAGATCGAGGGCATCGGGTTCCGGATCGCGGACCGCATCGCCATGCGCCTGGGCGTCGAGCCGGAGAGCGATCTGCGCATCAGCGCGGCCATCCGGTATGTGCTGCAGGAGAACCTGAACATGCAGGGGCACTGCTACCTGCCCAGGGAAAAGATGGTGGACCAGTGCCTCCAGGTGGTGGACACGGCGGTGGAGCGGGTGGAAAGCCTGGCCGACGGGCTGCTGCTGCACCACACCATCCGGGGCCAGATCCTGCCCGGAAAGGACGGGGAGGAGATCCAGGCCATGTACCTGCCCGCCGCCCTGAACGCGGAGTGCAGCGTGGCGAACCTGCTGTGCCGGCTGCTGCTGACGCCCCCCGCGGTGGCCCAGACGGATGCCGCGGCCCAGATTGCCCAGATGGAGCTCATGGAGGGCATCGCCTTCCATGCCCAGCAGCGGGAGGCCATCTCCAGGGCCGTGTCCTCGGGGCTGTGCGTCATCACCGGCGGCCCGGGCACCGGCAAGACCACCATCATCAAGTGCATCATCCGCATCCTGGGGGGCGGGGACAACATCGCCCTGGCGGCGCCCACGGGCCGCGCGGCCAAGCGCATGAGCGAGGCCTGCGGCAGGGAGGCCCGGACCCTCCACCGGCTGCTGGAGTTTTCCGGGGAGGCGGGGGAGTTCCAGAGGAACGGGGAGCACCCGCTGGACGTGGATACCCTGATCATCGACGAGATGTCCATGGTGGACATCTTCCTGATGGACGCGGTGCTGCGCGCGCTGCGCCCCGGCACCCGGCTGGTGCTGGTGGGCGACAGCGACCAGCTCCCCAGCGTGGGCCCCGGCAATGTGCTCTCTGACATCCTCGCCAGCGGGGAGATCCCCTGCGTGCGCCTGACGGAGATCTTCCGCCAGGAGGGCACCAGCATGATCGTGGTCAATGCCCACGCCATCAACCAGGGGGAGTTCCCCCGGCTCAACAGCCGCGGCGGGGACTTCTACTTTCAGGAGGCCATGGGGATGGAGGAGGCTGCGGAGCGGGTGGTGGAGCTGTGCTCAGCGCGCCTGCCCGCGTATTACGGCATCGACCCGGGGGAGATCCAGGTGCTCTCGCCCACCCGGAAGGGGGAATGCGGCGTCATCGCCCTCAATACCCGGCTGCAGGCCTGCTTCAACCCGCCCAATGTGCGCAGGAAGGAGCGCCGGCTGGGAGAGAACCTGCTGCTGCGGGAGGGGGACAAGGTGATGCAGACCCGCAACAACTACCAGCTGTCCTGGCAGCGGGAGGGCCTTGTGGAGGACGAAGAGGGCACGGGGGTCTTCAACGGGGACATCGGGCGCGTGGAGCGCATCGACAACGGGGAGGAGAAGACCGTGACGGTGCGCTTTGACGACGACCGGGTGGTGGTCTACGGGGGCGAGGACGTGCTGGACCTGACGCTGGCCTACTGCATCTCGGTGCACAAAAGCCAGGGCAGCGAGTTCCCGGTGGTGGTGATGCCCGTCGTGCCGGGACCGCCCATGCTGCAGACCCGCAACCTCTTCTACACCGCGGTGACCCGCGCCAAGCGGGCGGTGATGCTGGTGGGAAGAAGGCAGGTCATCGCCGCCATGGTGGACAATGCCCACCTCCGGGAGCGCTACAGCGCCCTGACCTGGCGCATCCTGGAAACCCGGCGGCTGTATGCGCAGGAAAACGGGAAAAATGAGGCGCCCGCTCAGGGAAGGGACCTGCCATTCTGAACGGGGAACGGAGGGAGAAGGCCATGATCAGCCATTCGGTGCTGCATATTCTGGATTTTCAGTCGGACCTGTGCGTGTTTTCCCAGGAGGAGCTCTCCCTGGAGAATCCGGAGGTGGCGGAGTTCCTCGAAAAGCACATGGAACGCGCGGCGCAGGACACCCGGGCGCAGGGCGGCACGTTTCTGGAGGACAGCCCCCTGAAGGAGGAGCTCCTGCGGCTTCGCGAGGGGGAGGTGTCCTTCATGGACCTGGCCTATTCCCTGGCGGAGCGCCTGTATGAGGGGCTGCTCCGGACCGACGGCGCCGCCTCCACGGACCTGCTCATCGCGCAGGTGGAGGAGGGGCCGGGCTCTGCCCTGGTGGCGCTGCTCATGAACAACCGGGAGGCCTATGTCCATCAGGTGATCCAGGAGGACGGGGTGGTCCGCAGCGGGATTGCCCGCCAGGCCGCCGTCCTTCCCTCCGCCTCCCAGCGGCCGGAGTCCTTTTTCC
>CACYCQ010000218.1:0-5855 GCA_902772995.1 uncultured Eubacteriales bacterium | reverse complement strand
CGGCCTTGTCTTCCTCGCGTTCGGTCAGGGTGACGCCCTCCGGGTACAGGAGGGTGAACTCATCCCTTTCGGAGATGGTGTAAAACCTGTTGTCCTCGCACTTTTTCCGGAAGGTCTCCGCGACATTCAGGTCCCCGTAGTCCCGGAGGGTGTCGTCGCACAGGAGCATATAGGCTCTGCCCTCATAGCGGGGATTCTGCAGGGTGTAGGTGGCCATGGCGAAATCTCCGGTGGAGTTGCCGAAGGCCAGCACCGGGATCTTCCCGATCTCCCGCTGGATGGAGGTGACCTTGTTGGACTTCTGGTTCTTGACCCACAGCCTGCCCGCGATGACCAGCTGGTCCTCCGGGGTGAAATCGTGGAACATGCTGTTCTGGTCCGGGTCGCCGGAGGCCACGTACAGAAGGTCCGTGCCGATGATGCGGTCTGCGGGGATATAGGGGTCCAGCGTGCCCTCGGCCATCACCCGCACGGCGTCCCGGTAGGTGGCGCTGACGATGTAGAGGGTATAGCCCTGCTCCGACAGGTAGCGCACCAGGGAGAGCATGGGCTGGAAATAGGCTTCCCCGTAGGTCATGCCGGAAAAGCCGCGGGCGGGCAGGGCCTTAAAGCGGCGGACCACCTCCGCATAGGCCTCCGGGGTCAGGCCCTCGTACAGCCTGGGGCCCAGCTCCCGCTCCTTGGCGTCAAAATCCTCGATGGGGATGCCCCGCAGCACCTTGTCCTCCCAGGCCCTGGCAAAGGCCTTCAGGTCCTCGGGAGCCTCAAAGTCAGGGTCATAGAGGGCGCGGTAGATAAAGAGGCAGTCGTTGAAGTAGGTGGGGAAGCGCTCCCCCAGGAGGGTCCCGTCCATGTCAAAGACGGCGATGCGGTCCTCCGGGGGAATATACCCCTCTGAGGTCTCGTCGGTGGAGCGCTCCACATACCGGAGCAGGGAGGCCAGAGAGGGGGAATCCGGGGCCCAGCCCTCAAGGCCCGCCTTCGGGAGGCTTTCCCTGGCGCAGGCCGGCAGGGACACAAGGCACAGGAGCAGGAACAGAAGGCAGGATGCACAGAAGCTTTTTTTCATGGGAACACCTCGCAGCATGTCATATCTGGAATCTTCGGGGGATCCGGAGGGAAATGCGGGAGCTCCGGCGCCGCTCAGGTCCCGGCACCCCTGCCCTGCCAGAGGGCGCGGAGCCGTCCCAGGGCGGGGGGCAGCCGGCTGATGAGCAGCACCAGGAAAATCATGATCAGGGCATAGGCGTAGATATCCTGGTACTCATTGAAATAGCTGCTGGAGTGAACCGCCTTGCCCAGGGAGTTTTTCGTCTGGACCAGGTACTCCGTGGACACCACCAGCTTGAGCCCCATGCCGGCGGCGCTCTCGTAGGCCTGCTTCAGGTACCCGGCCATGAGGGGAAGGTGGACGTTCAGGAGGACCTGCAGATTAAAGCCGCTGTGGATGCGGTAGGCATCGATCAGCTCCGGCTCGATGCGCAGGCACCCCTCGCAGGCCGCCTCGCTGATCAGGGGAATCAGGAACAGGGAGGAGGCGATGAGGGGCACCCGGTCGTAGCGGGTCAGGACCATGATCACCACCACCATGACCACCATGGGGATGGAGCGCAGCAGGATCATGAGGGGGCGCAGCAGCGTGCGCACAAAGCCGGAGAGGCCCTCGGCAAGACCGATGGCCACCCCGGCAAGGGTGGACAGGACCATGACCTCCAGCAGGTGCAGGAGGGTGACCCCGATCTTCAGGTAGGTGTCCGCCCGGCCCAGCAGGCGGACAAGGGCCCGGAGAATTTCAAACACGTCCGGGAACACCAGACGGTCGTCCCTCAGCCGGCCCGCGGCCTGGATGAGGACGGCGATCAGGAGAATTCCAAGACAGAAGGTGATGAGTTCTTTTCCCTTACTTTGCTCCATAGTAGAACTCATCCGCGGGCACGGCGCCGCCGAACTGGGTCAGGTCGATGCCGGCGGTGATCTCCACCTGCTCCCGGGCCTCCGGGGCGGCGAGGTAACGGATCGTGCAGTTGGGAATGGCGCTCATGGCCACCTTGGCATTGGGAAGGATCTCCAGGGCCACCGCGGCCTCGGCCACCGCGCTGACGTCCTCGGCGCATCTGGCGCAGGACGCGGCCACCTCCGCGAGGTAGGCATCGACGGCTTCGGGCGCGCTGTCGGCCACGTCGCCGCGCACGAACAGGCCCGCCTGGGTAAAGCCCTTGCAGCCTGTGGCCTTCTCGTAGAGGTCGTTGACCGCGTAACCGGTCACCCGGTCGTTTTTGAAGCGGGCGGCGGTCAGGGCGGGCTCGGCGGTCATGACAATCGCGTTTTCATCGGACAGGAGGAGCTGCTGGGTATTGGCGGCGCTGCCCAGATAGCTGACCGTGGCGGGCTTGATGCCGTTGTGCTCCAGGACATACAGGGCGATGGAGGAGTTGATGGTGTTCTCGCCAAAGAGGGTGATTTCAGCGCCGTTGATGTCCTCCAGGGTGAAGCCTTCCCGCTGGGAGGCGAAGAACAGGTTGCCCCAGGAGACCACGGCGGCCAGACGGTAGGCGGATTTCCCGGCCTTGAACAGCTTGGCTCCCGCATTCAGGGGCGCGATGATGAAGTCGGAAGCCCCGCTGGAAAACTCGGCGGTGATGGTTTCCGCGGCGACAAAGGTGTACTGCTCGGGATGCTCCTTTGCCAGCGTCGCCAGCGCAAGGGCAGGCGCGCCGCCGGGGGCGGCGATCCGGAAGGAGGAGGTCTGGGCGGTATCGGCAGACGCAAAGGCGCACAGACCGATCAGCAGCAGGGCCGCAAGAGCCGCAGAAAGAAACTTTTTCATAAATAAATCTCCTTATATGTATTTTCCGATGGAATATCAAAATTATAGTCTTTTACTCATGAAATGTCAACGAGGACCGGAGCGGGCGGGGAGCGCGGCAGCCATGCGGGAGCTCCCCGCCCCGGATGCCCGTGAGGCGCCGGAAACAGGGAGATGGTACGCCTCGCCGGAAGCGGACGATGGCAGCGGGGGGATGACCGCGCAGAGGAATCTCATCTTTTCAGCGGAAACGTGCCCTGAAAACCGGACCGGATAAAAATCCCATGCGCCGCTCTGTTACGGTAAACCCACTTCAGATTCTCAGAAATGGCTTCGCTTTCACTTTGCGCTACCGATGCGGCCAGGCTGAGGGCAAACAGCGCCGCCGGGTTCCTGGTATCGATTCCCTCCTGTTCAAAAATCACATTCACCTGGTTCCCGGTCAACAGCTTCACCGTTTCCAGCGTTTCAACAGTGTTACGTGCCCAGCGGCTTACAGATTTGCAGTAGATCAGGTCGATTTTGTGATCCAATGCATCCTGTACCATCTGCTGGAATCCGCCGCGATTCTCGATGTGGGTTCCGGACATTTTTTCTCCGTACACCCCGGCGAACTCCCATTCAGGGTATCAACTGGAGAAGAACAACTTATGGAGACCCTTCCTTCATGAAGGATTTCCAGGAAAACCATCATCCTGCTATTAAGCTTGAGCCTGGCAAAAAGGCTTTTATCACAGTTGATGCTGGATTCGCTTCCAAAGAACTCAATGAACGAAGTGCAGAACTTGGTTGGGACACATATTGCGCGGGTGTCCATGGAGTCGCTCCTGATACCATTTTCTCAGAATTCGTTCTCAGTGAAGACAAAAAGAGCGTGTTAGAATGCCGTGAAGGTCACGCTCCTTCCTCTTGTTCATTCAATAACGGAATGATTACCGCCAGATTCACAGACAAAAGCTGTGAATCCTGTCCCAATCGGGAACGATGCGGAGCTGTGACCACTGGAAAAAAGCCAAATACCGGAAGCAGTTCCGTAAAAGTATCTGAGTCGAAAACTGCCGCCGCACTGTGCGTAAGCATGCGGGAAGGTCAGGAAGGAGAAGAAGCGCTTGAATTGATCCCCTATGTTGTGGCGACCCGCTTTCTGCAGATTCTGAAGAATCATCCGAGTAAGATGTTTCGGGCAGATGCGAAGGCACAGGTTTCTTTCGTTTACGACAGCGGGAAGATTACGACCTTCCTGTGTTCTGCCCAGCATAGCCGGGACGTGGAGCCCGGAGATTTCCGGCACATCATTGCGGGCATCATGGTGTTGGCTGCAACAGAGAACGGGCTGAACACTGATTTTGAGAAACTGGTGAATCCGACTGGTCGATTTGTGATCGGAGGCCCGTATGCGGACTGCGGAGTGACCGGGAGAAAGCTAGCCTGCGATACGTACGGTGGTATCGGCAGAATCGGCGGTGGTGCCATGAGCGGAAAAGACCCGAGCAAGGTTGACCGCAGCGGAGCCTGCATGGCCAGGAAAATAGCGCGGGATATTGTCCGGGCTGGTTACGCTGAGAAGTGTGAAGTCCAGATTGCTTACGCCATTGGTGTGGTACAGCCGGTGTCCGTGTACGTGGAGACCTTCGGTACAGAGTACCAGGACAAGACGTTCCTGGAGCAGTATGTCCGGGACACCTACGACCTGACACCGAGGGGCATCATCAACAGCCTGGGGCTGCTGGACGTGGACTACAACAAGGTCAGTGCCTACAGGCACTTCGGGAAGGAAGACCTTCCCCGGGAGCAATAAAAAAGTCCTCCGGCTCAGTAAACCGGAGGATTTCTGTTATCTGGCTGGTGGGGCAGTTCTGATGGAAGGTTCGGCTACGAGATTTAACCCGAGTTCCCTAAATATTTTCAGCAAGGTTGTGAGGTTGGGAGTGCTTTTCCCAGATTCGATTCTTGCAACGGAAGAGTGGGGAAGACCACAGAGGTCGGCAAGATCACGCTGGGAAAGCTGAAGAGCATGCCTGTACTCAATCATGGTGCCAACGATCTGAGAGATGGCTTCAACTTCATCAAGGTCTTTCCCGATTTCAGGATTTGTTTCTCTAACATGGTTTTTATAGTCAGTCCAAGTTGCCATATCGTGTCACCCCTTTCTGGCAATCCAATCGTCGCGCTCTGCTTTTGCTTTGTCAATTTCGCGGCGAGGTGTTTTCTGCGTTTTCTTGCGGAACTGGTGGAGAAGGACGTAGGTATCATCCTTATGGTAGAAGTACAACACCCTATTATTCCCTGGACGCAGTTCCCATATGTCATCCTCCAGATGCTTGGTAATGTTTTCGCTCAAACAGGTACCATGATCCTCAAGCAACTGTATGTACTGGGAAATCTGTTTGTGCTGGATTCTGGCATCTTTATTTGTTACGGCTTTCTTTTGTAAATCATCAAGAAAGTCCCATAGCTCTGAGACGCCGTCAGCAGTTGAGTAAAACTCGATGTTGAACATGGCTTTCTCCTCTGTCTGATGTTCAAGAAGATGATAGCAAAAATGCGTCCAAATGTCGAGATGGAAGTTGAAAACAATTTGTGAAGGGGAATAGGCAATGCCATCACGACCGAACACACCATGCCGCCATCCGGGCTGTGCTGTTCTCATTCCTTATGGGCAGAAGTACTGTGAGGCACACAAACCAATGCATCCGGAGGAAGTGCGGAGGATCTTTATCGTGATCAGTGACACTAATAGTGACATTTTGAGTGACATGTCCCTGATGTGTGTCCCTGTAAAACATGAAGGCGAAACCATCGTTTTCAAATGATGTATCGACCGGAGACATTGACTTAAGCTCGTGATTTTGGGACTATTTGCTCATATTGCAGGATGATCAAGTTATCTGTTGATCAGTAATTGGTAATCAGGAGGAAGAATGTATGAAATGTGTCTCTCATAGGATTATGGCAATGACAATGATGCTGGTGATGACCTGCTTTGGCTGGAACAGCATAGCGGCGAGCGAGAGTGAAGCTGAGCTGCAGGGGGCGGGTTACGAGGCTG
>CACYCQ010000217.1:0-4559 GCA_902772995.1 uncultured Eubacteriales bacterium | reverse complement strand
TTTCTTTTTCCCGCGGACATGAATAATTCGAAAGGAAGAATAGTCCATGTACAATATCGTTGGAGCGCTTTTTGCGAACGAGAGCGAAGCCCGCAAGGCGATGGCAGCCCTGTCCGAGAATCCTCAGATTAACGGCACCACCATTTATCAGATCTCCCTGATCAAGCGCGTGGAAGGCGTGCTCAAGCTGTGTGACAATTTCACTTCTGCCTATCTCAAAGCCGGCGACACCGTGAAGGGCGGCCTGATTGGCGGCCTGATCGGCGTCCTGAGCGGCCCCATTGGCCTGCTGCTGGGCGGCGCTGCCGGTGCTCTGCTGGGGAAAGCCGGAGACGGCAACAAGAAGGATACGAGTGCGGCTCTGATCGAGCAGGCGGCCCAGAAGCTGGAAGAGGGCGACATCGCCCTGATCGCGCTGGTTGAAGAGGAGAACGAGGGAATCCTGGACCATGCGATGGTGAAGTTCGACACGGTGCCGATCCGTTATGACGCGAAAGTCATCGCCAAGGAACTGGAAAAAGCCAAGCAGATGGAAGAGGAACTGGCCGCTCAGGCTCGCGAGGCCCTTCGCGAAGCCCAGAAATAAGACGGTATCCAACATAAACCTAAGGAGACTGCAAACCGCTGCAATCGCGGTTTGCAGTCTCCTTTTCTGATGCAGGGAAAACGCCTGCCCGGTGCGCGGCATTGGCAGGGAAGGCTGAAATATCAGGGCATGAAAACCTCTGTGCTCCTCATGGTTTCCGCCACGTCCCTCCGGCTGAAGCCGGGAACAGGCACAGATGGGGAGACCATAGAAAAAAGCCAGGGAAAAATCCCTGGCAGGAGAGGATGCTTACTTGTTGATCTCGAGAATCTTGTCGCGCAGCTCTTTTTCGAGACGGCCCAGTTCAACGGAGGCTTCCTCGCGCTTCCTGGCGCCTTCGCGCTGAATGGCCTGAACCTCGGTCAGGGTCTCGATGAGGCTGGTGTTGGCCACACGGATGGTCTCCATGTCGATGACGCCGCGCTCGGCCTCGCGTGCCGTTTCGATGGTGCCCACCTTGAGACGCTCGGCATTGCTCTTGAGCAGATCGTTGGTCATATCGGTGACCGCCTTCTGAGCCTTGAGGGCTTCCTCGGCGTGCTGCATGCCCAGGGCGATGACCATCTGGCTCTTCCACAGGGGGATGGTGTTGGCGATGGTGGACTGGATGCGCTCGGCAAGCACGTTGTCATTGGTCTGCATCAGGCGGATCTGAGGCCCGGTCTGAACGCTGACCATGCGCGTGAGCTTGAGGTCGTGGACGCGCTTTTCAAAGCGGTCGATGAGCTGGGCAAAGTCATTGGCAGTCTGGGCATCGGCGGGGTCTGCCGTCTCCTGGGCTTTGGCCAGCAGCGGAGGCAGGTCCTCCTCGCGGAGCTTCTTGAGCTTCAGCTCGCCCGCGATGATGTACAGGGTCAGTTCATGGTAGTACTGCTCATTCTCGCTGTAGAGGCCGTCAAGCATCTGGCTGTCGGAGATCAGCTGCTTCTGGTGTCCCTGCAGGGTATCCACGATGGTCAGAACGTTCTCTTCCACGCGGGTGAACTTGGCCTTCATCTGAGTCAGGTCAGCGGCGCCCTTCTTGAAGAGGCCGAAGAAGTCAAAGCCCTTCTTGTTGTCCTCGACGGTGAAGCCCTTGAGCTCGGTGACCAGCCTGGAGAGCATGTCGGAGATGGCGCCGGTATCCTTGGTCTTGACGTCTTCAAGGATCCTGTCGGCAAACTTGGAGATCTTCATCTGGGCGGCGTTGCCGTACTTGAGCACGGTCTCGCTGTTGGAGATGTCGATGCGATCGACAAATGCCAGAACGGCCGCCTGCTCCTCGGGAGTCAGGTTGTTGAAGTTGAGGGCGTCCTCTTCCTGGGAGACGGGCTCGATTTTGACCTGCTCGGCGGCGGGCTGTGCATCGGCGGGAGCTTCCTGAACAGCAGCGGCTGCGGCAGCTTCAACATCCTTCACGGCAGCCTGGACATTCTGTACGGCTTCGTCAGCGGTTTTGGCTTCGGCCACGGCGGCTTCCTGCTCCTCATCGCCTGGCAGGACCAGCGTGGGAATGACCTTATTGTCCATATACATCAACCTCCTGAATAATTATAGATTATTAGGGTAATGTCCCTTTGTGGCCATGATACACCTTTTGACAGGGGGAGTAAAGCTTTTCTTTCTTATGGTTTTGTGATAAAATCCCTGTAAAAAATCAGGGAAAGAAGGTCAGATATGGACGATTTGCGGCGCAGGGAGATGCTGGTCGCGGACGGTCTTCTGCTGCTGACGACACTCATCTGGGGAAGCGCCTTTGCGGTGGTGAAGACCTCCCTGGATGTCTTTGCCCCCGCCCAGCTGGTCTTCTGCAGATATGCCATCGCCTCCCTGGCGGGAGCGGTACTGTTCTGGCCGCATCTTCGCCATGTGGGGCTGCGGGAGGTGATGCAGGGCGCCGAGGTGGGGCTGGTGCTGGGCATGGCCTATCTCGTGCAGACCATGGGCCTTAAAGAGACCACCGCCGGCAAGAACGCCTTCCTGACCACCGTTTATGTCCTTGCGGTGCCCATGCTGGGGGCGCTCTTCCTTCGCGAGAAAATCCGCAGGAGGACCTGGATGGCGGCCTGCCTGATGCTGGCCGGTATCGGGGCCCTGTCCCTGGACGGGGAAAGCGGCGGCCTGACCCGGGGGGACCTGCTGACGCTGCTTAGCGGGCTGTTTTTTGCCCTGCACATCATCGAGGTGGACCGCAGGCAGAAAACCATGGACAAGTATGCCCTCATCGAGCTCCAGTTCATCTTCTGCTGCCTGACGGCCCTCCTGTGGCACCTGCTCCTGGAGCGGGGAGCACCGCCCCTTCGTCTGGAGCGGGGCCCGGTGATGGGCCTTCTGTACCTGAGCATCTTTTCCACGCTGGGCGGCATGTCCATGCAGAACATCGGGCAGAGCATGACGCCCGCCAGCCACGCCTCGATCATCCTGTCGCTGGAGTCCGTGTTCGGCGTGGCATTTTCCTGCCTGCTGCTGGGGGAGCGGCCCACGGTGATGATGTTCATCGGCTTTGCGCTCATTTTCATCGCGCAGCTGTTCAACCAGCTGGATTCGGCAGAAATCAAGGAAAGGGGACAGGCGGAAGCCTAGACAACCATGAAGATGAAGAAGAAACAGGGACTGGCACTGCTTGTTGTGGTCATGTGCCTGGTCATTTTCTCCGCCGTCGCGGAGCAGGACGTGAAGCATTACCTGATGCTTGGTGAGGACGGCTATGACAAGGTCATCAGGGAGGATGCCCGCACCGACACGGTGGTGCTGGTGACCCTGGATACCCGGTACAACCGGATCATCTGCACCTCCATTCTCCGGGACAGCATGATCACCTCCCTGCGGGGGAACCCCATCAAGGTGAACGTGCTGTACAAGAACCTGGGCCTGGACGGGATGGTGGAGTGCATCGAGCGCGCCCTGAAGATCGACATCGAGGGTGCGATTCTGGTCAACTTTGAGCATGTGAAGCCGGTCATCGACGCCCTGGGCGGCGTGGACCTGCAGATCGACATCAATGAGCTGATCGCCATCCGCAAGATCCTGCTGGGGAAGGACCCGAACATGCCCACCTCCCCCGGGATGGTCCACATGACCGGCAGAATCGCCCTGGCTTACATGCGGGACAGGAGCACGGGAATGGGGGATTTCTCCAGGACCCAGCGCCAGCGCAAGGTGGTCCGCCAGCTCTTTGACAAATGCCGCAGCCTCTCCCTGCCGGAGCTGATCGATGTGTACAACAGCGTCAGCGCGGGCATGGTGACCAACCTGTCCCAGATGGACATCATCGGGGTCATGGCCAGGGGCTACCAGCTGGTGGACGCCCACGCGGATTTTGTGGATTACCATATTCCCCAGCCGGGGACCTATTCCTACACCACACTGGACGGATCCTCCGTGCTCGATGTGAGGTGGAACAAAAACGGCGAAAAGTTCCGGGCGATGCTGGAAACGCCGCCCGAAGGAGAGACGAAATGAGAAAATGGATCGGAGTGCTGATGGGGCTCCTGCTGGCCCTGCCCGCCTGCGCGGAGAAGCTGGACCTGAGCCAGTTTGAAGGGGGAGAACCCCCGGCGGCGGAGGTCTGGGAGCAGGCCCCCATGCCCCACTGGTACCAGCGCCCGGACGGCAGCGACGCCCGGGTGCTGCCCGACGGCAGCGTCATCGTGACCCTCAGCGCCACGGGGGACGTCACCATCGGCGGGGATACCCGGAAGAAGGGAAAGACGGTCTTTGACAAGCAGCTGGCCAAGCAGCCCTCGGGACTGGCCTTTCCCCTGGAGAACGTGAAGAGCATCTTTGAGGAGGATGACCTGACCCTGGTCAACTTTGAGGGGACCCTCACCACCACCAGAAGCGCCACGAAGAACACCTACTCCTTTGCGGCGCCGCCCCAGTACGTGGAGGTGCTCACCAGCTCCGGCGTGGAGGCGGTGAGCCTGGAAAACAACCATGTCATGGACCACGGTGAGGCGGGGTACGCCGAGACCTGCCAGACCCTGCAGGCGGC
>CACYCQ010000216.1:0-6373 GCA_902772995.1 uncultured Eubacteriales bacterium | reverse complement strand
GCGACGGCGTTCATGTGGATCAGGCGTCCCCTTTCGCTCTTTTCGGCGTTCCACAGGATTTCCCGGTCGATCTTGATCATCTCAAAGTCCATGTTGAAGATTTCGGACATGTTGGAATATCCGGTGCCAAAGTCATCGATGGAGGTTTCAAACCCCATCCCGCGCAGGACATCCTCCATTCTGCGGAACATGCCGATATTCTGGACCGCCGCGGTCTCCGTAATCTCCAGGGAAAACATGGAGGCAGGCAGGTGGTGGCGCTCCAGTATTCGGGAAAAGCATTCCACCAGGTTCTTTTTCATGCACTGCACAGGGGACAGGTTCACTTCGATCAGGTGAAGGCCCAGTTCCCACACGCGGTTCTCCGCCGCAAAGGCGCAGGTCTTTTCAAACACCTGCTCGCCGATCTGAACCACGGTCCCGTTGCGCTCCGCCACCCGGATAAACTCATCCGGAGGCACAGCCCCCAGTTCCGGGTCCTTCATGCGCACCAGCGCCTCGCAGGAATGAAAACTGCGGGTCGTGGTGTCATAGATGGGCTGGAAATACACCTCCAGGGTATTCTCCGACAGGGCGCGGTGGATGGCCTGCTCCACCTGGAAGGTCCGCTGAATGGACTTGACGGCCTCGCCCCGGATGAGCGGGGAGGCATTGATATCCATGAGGGTATCCTCATCCATCATGAGGATCTGTTCCACCCGGTTCACATCCTGGGGTACCATGAGTTCGATCAGGCGTACGGTGAACACGGCGGAAAACCCTTCCGACTCCCAGGGATGCTCGAACCGTTCACGCACGCGGGCCGTCATGGCATCCGCCTGTTCCCGGCTGGCCGTGCGTATCACCAGGGCATACTTGGCCTGGCCATAGCAGTAGACATTCCGCTGTCCCACCTGCTCCCCCAGCCAGGCGGAAAGGGTGTGCAGCTGGCTTTCGATCGTTTCATAGCCCAGCAGGTAGCTGTAGCTGTGCAGGTTGCAAAGGCGGATCAGCAGCACCGCAAACTGGCTGTCCGACCCGATCAGGCGCTTGAGGTCAATGGTCAGCGCATGGCGGTTGTAGGCGCCGATCTCCCTGTCATACACCGCCGATTCATCGTCGATGGTCAGCAGGATGCCCAGATAGACGCAGGCCTGGGAGAACAGCTCAATCTTGAATCCCATGAAAAAGTACTGCACCACCACCGCAGAGGCGGCCACCACCTGAAACAGGAGGATCATGACAATCCGCTTGCGGCTGATGGCCCGGCTGTAGCGGATGACATGGATCGTAAACAATCCGGCAAAATAGAGGGCCGCAAAATACAGACAGGGCATCCAGGGGCCGCGGAAATACTCATTGGCGGCATCGAAATAAAACAGACAGCCTGTCATGGGGTTCAAAAGGAACAGGAGCATCACAAGGGCCAGGGGAGACATGAGCAGGGCATACACGCGCAGGGGCCTTCGTTCACTGATGCCGGTCACCATGGTCACATAGATGTAGAACATGGCCGGCACCAGGTTGTGCAGCACCAGATACCCGTAGGCAAAAAACTCCAGGGCCGTCCTTGAAAAATGGACATCCGGATAATGGGACAGGGTGGACAGCAGATCAAACACCGCACATGCCAGGCCGTTGAACACAATCACAACCAGCAGGCGGTTTTCCCTGCTGCGCATGTCCTTGATGGTGACGGCGCAGCCGATAAACAGAAGCGATATGAGGACTGCGGCCCCGTCCAGGTCCAGATTGGACAGAAACACATCCTTATTCATGTTTACTGTCCCCGTTTCTCATCATATTCCCTGTGGTGCTCGGCCTTCTGTGCGTACATGATCTCATCGGCCTTCTCCGTGACGTCCCGCAGGCGCTCGTCCTTTCCAAATGCGACGTACCCGATGGACACGGTGGGAATCCGCGCATCCCTTCGGCGTTCCTCATCCAGGCGGCGGCACAGTTCCCGGTTCTTGCCCTCCACCTCATCCAGGCGGCGGAGCATCACCACGCAGAATTCGTCCCCGCCGGAACGGAAGGAATAGCCCACCTGGCCGTAGGTCTGGCGGATGGCCCGTCCGATGGTGGACAGCACCACGTCCCCGTAGGCGTGGCCGTAGTCGTCATTGATGTGCTTGAATTTATCCACATCCAGCATGATGAAGATGCCGGGGCCCGTCCGGTTCTCCAGTTCATTCTGGTAGCAGGACCGGTTGAGCAGGCGGGTCAGGGCATCCATCTGCAGGATGGTGTCACAGTAGTAGTTGATGTACAGGGTCATGGCGGCGCACACCGTCATCCAGGCCAGATGGGCTTCCGGGATAATGATCTGAAGAAGGCTGCCGGAGATCGTCAGTCCCGCGATGCACCGCAGGGCAATGGCATTGCGGCTCTGGCAGCTGTGGTTGAGCGCCGAGGATTCCACGACCAGGAACAGGCTTCCGATCAGCATGGCCATCAGATAGGTGAAATAGAGCGGTCCGCGGACAAAATGCCCGTCCTCACCCAGATGCCAGATCAGACCGTTGAAGAGGTTGATCACCTCAAATCCCGCATGAACGATCAGAACTCCCGCCGCCAGTCTGTTCAGCCAGGCCCCCCGGTCCTCGATGGCAATGGACCGGGTCAGCAGCATGGGCAGCGCAGGGGTCAGCACCACGGACAGAAAGCGCAGTCCCGTGTGCACCTCCCGCAGATCCGGGAATGCCGGGACAATCATGCTGTCATAGAAGACCGCCACCTGTGCCAGTCCGATAATCACCAGTCCGATCTGGAACCCGATGCGCCGATGCGATTCGATCACACTGTTTCCCCGGATGAGGGTGAACATGGTCACCAGCATCACAAGTGAAACCAGCGTGAGAAAGAGATCCGTTTGCACTCAGCAGCATCTCCCTTCAAAGCGCTCCCGCATGGAGCCGCCTGTGAATCAGGCACATAATAACAAGTATACTGTTCATGACCATTTTACTTTTTTCCCTTGTCCCCTGTCAATCTGAACGCGCCGGAAACGTTTCCCCGCATCCTGTTGTCTGCCCGGTCAGTGCCGCATTTTCTCCTTTATGAAGGAACCCCCCGCCGCCCATGCAGGAAAGGCAGAGAAACACGGGATAAAAGCTGTACAGGACCCGGGAGCGCGCCTCCCAGTTCATGAGAAACAGAAGAATGCCAAAAAGCGCAATCGGCACCTCCGCCCTGCCCGTCTCCCTTCTGGCAATCCAGTCCCAGGTCCGGAGCACCCCGACGGCCAGGATTCCAAGCCATGCTCCGGTCATCAGGGACAGGTACGCCGGATACCCTTTCCCTCCTTCCAGCACGATCCCCGACAGGAGATTGGGACGCACCGGCCGGTCATCCAGCAGTTCGGTCATGCCAAAGGTTCCGTCCGACCCAATGGCCGAATTCTTGCGGAGCATGGCCATCAGCAGGCGGTCCGGGTATCTCAGGGTGTAGATTTTGTCCTTCATGCGGGAATAAATGGACGCCATCACCTCGTCATGCCCGGCCCCCTCGTCCATCATGCCCCAGGTGACCGCGTAGTCTTCGGAGTTGTACCCCCCGTAGGGATTGTCCGCGCTGGGAATGGACATGAGGAACCAGTGGACAAGGGGGGTATTCTCCTGCCTGTAGACGGCAGGGTCCACCACCGGCCCGAGCACGGCCATGCGGACCCCCGCAGTGCCCAGCAGAAGAACGCCCGCAGACAGGGCCGCGCAGCCCAGTCCCCTGCGCAAAGGCAGGGTCAGCATCCAGCGAAGGATGCCGGCTATGAGCACAATCGCCACCGTCATCTTGATCTGTCCCCCGATACAGGCCCAGAGTCCCGTCATGGCCGCAGCCGGCAGGGGATTCCTTCCCCCGCGGTGCGCATCCAGGGTCCTCCATACGCCCCGAAGGGTCAGCAGCACGAAAGGCAGGCTGAACGTATCGGTATACAGGCTGCCCGGAGCCAGCCAGGTCATGGGGGTCAGCATCAGCCCCAGCAGAAACAGCAGTGCCGTCCTTTCCCCTTCCCTGCGGCGCAGGGTCCCGAGAAACAGGCCATATCCCAGGGTATGCAGTCCGGCCTGAAGCACCACCAGCGGAAGAAAAGGCGACGCGATCCCCAGAAACATCAGCGCCCTGCGGTAGGCGGTGAGCATCAGCAGAAAGCCCCACTGGTTGGAAAAGCGCGCCAGATAGAGCCCGAAATCCGGATTTGCGGCAAAGTTTCCATCCCTGGCCAGCATCAGGGACCCGTTATAGAGCATAAAATTATCCCCGCTGGGCACGTACTCCATCAGGTACCCGATTCCGACGGACAGGATGGGGAAGACGATCAGAAACCCGGGCAAAAGCCCTCCCAGAAGCCGCCCTTCACTGCCCCGGGTTTTTTGAAGCAGCACGACCAGTCCCGCCATCAGCGCCGCGCCCACCATCTCCAAAGGCAAAGAGACGCCGTAAAACTTCCTTCCAAATGGCAGCAGGGCACAGTTGAGCAGCATCATGGCGCCAAAGCAGCCGTAGCAGCCCATTCCTGTCCTGAGGAGCCGCTGTTTCATGAGACCATCCCCCTTTCCGTCTTTTTGCAGTCTACGCAAACCCTGCTGTTCCGTCAAGCGCGGGAAAAAGAAGGCGGCCGCCCTCAGGCAGCCGCCGGATTCAAAAAGCAGATTCCACTCAGAAAAGCTCGGACAGAGACACCCCGCGGGTGGAGGGCCGCATCGCCGTGGCGATATTGATGGCCTGATCGGAGCAGCGTTCCAGATCCGTACACATATCCGTGAAGATGACGCCCCCCAGAGGATCGCAGCTGCCCTCCATCAGCCTGTCGATGTGGTGCTGCATGTACGTGGACTGCATGTCGTCCACCTGCTGTTCCAGTTTCTCCGCCTCAGGCAGACGCTCAAAGCGCTCCTCCCGGAAGATTTCAAGCGCCAGGTCCAGCGTTTTCATCACCGCGACCGACATTTCCCTCAGTTCATCCACCGCATCCGGGGACATCTCCACGCCGGCGTTCTTGAGGCGCTGACCAAACTCGATGATGTTTTCCGCGTGGTCGGAGATCCGCTCCAGGTGGGAGACCACCAGTCCCATCTTGGACAGGCGGAACACGTCCCGGTCCGAGAGGTTCAGCGTCCGCAGCGTCACCAGCGCATCCGTAATGGCGTGGTTCAGATAGTCCACCGTCTCCTCGGTCTGCTCCACCTCGGCATACAGTTCCTGACGCGAGGAGTCAAAGAAGTAGGTAATGGCTGAATTCAGGTTCTCCCTGGCATAGTTTCCCATGCGGATGACCTCCAGCTGCGCCTGCTTCATGGCCACGGCAGGGACATTGCGGTGCGTGTTGACCAGGAACACCAGCTTTTTGCCCTCCCTGGCACGGGCCTCTTCGGGAAGGATGGGCAGCAGCTTCATGGCCAGAGCGATAAACGCTTCGGACAGGGGCAGGGCCACAAGTACGGAGAAGAGCGCAAAGAAGGTGTGCATGTTGGCCACCTGCCGCGCCACGTCCCCGGGGGACAGGGAGGCGATCAGTCCCAGAATGCCGGGGAAAAGCAGGACCATCAGCGAACACAGCGCCGCCCTGAAAAGATTGAAAAGCAGATTGAGCATCGCGGTGCGTTTCCCGTCCCTGCCGGTGGTCAGGGATGCCAGGAAGTTCGGCGTTACCGAGCCGACCGCCGCGCCCAGCACCAGAAAGGTCACCTCGTTCAGGGTCAGCAGTCCCTGTGCGGCAAAGGCCTGAAAAATCACGACAGAGGAAGAGGAGCTCTGAAGCAGCGCTGTGAAAAGGAGACCAAAGACAAAGCCGAGGAAAGGATTCTCAAGTGCGGACAGCACCCGGATGAACTCCGGGCTCCGGGAAAGCGGCGCGATGGCGGTTTTCACGATCCCGATGCCGACAAACAGCATGCCAAAGCCCAGAAGCACCGACCCGATGTGGCGCTTGATGCCCGGAGACATAAACAGGGCCATCACCGTTCCCACAAACAGCAGAAGCGGTGCATAGGCCGTCAGGTTGAATGCGGTGATCTGCGCCGTGACCGTCGTTCCGATGTTGGCGCCCAGGATGACGCCCAGCGCCTGGGAGATGGTCATGATCCCCGAGGACACGAAGCCGATGACCATCATGTCCGTGGCCGAAGAGCTCTGGACCAGCAGCGTCACGAGGATTCCGATGCCCACGCCCATCAGGCGGTTGCTGGTGACCTTCTCCAGAAAATCCCGGAGTTTGTCCCCGGCCGCATTCTTGAGGCCCGTGGACATGACGCTCATGCCATACAGAAACAGCGCTATCCCGCCCAGCATGGAGATAATTTCCAGACTTGTCATAGATGCCCTCCGTCAATAACCGGTTCTTATGCCCTCAGGGGGACTCCCCCCTCCGCTTCTCATTATAGATGATCAGTATTTG
>CACYCQ010000215.1:0-6426 GCA_902772995.1 uncultured Eubacteriales bacterium | reverse complement strand
GTTCAGGTCCCCTGCGGAAAGCAGCAGCTCCGGAGCTTCGGACTGGCCTGCTCTGGTGGAAGGAATGTCACCCTCCAGCTGAGCGCGGATGCTCCGGGTCCTCAGATCGCAGAATTTCTGCAGATTGGATACCGCCGCTTCGAATTCATCAGCGGTGTAGAATGCGGTGGGATCTTTCTCAATATAGGGCAGGATCATCTCCTGCACCCGGGTGATTTCACTGGAGAGCCAGCCGCTTTCCATGATGGAGGCGAGCAGCTCGCTGTAACGGGCATGATAGGCGGACAGGGCCTCCTCGCTTTCGAAAATCCAGTGGATCAGGGGACGGTCTGAGGTGTCTCCCTGGGAGACAGGGGTATCGATGGGGGAGTTGATCAGTCCGTCCGGATCGTTCCCTCCGTCAAAGCCTCCAAAGCTCAGATTGTAATCCCAGGGCAGGATGGACAGCTTTCCGTCGTCTTCATAGAGGTAGTAGTTGTGGATCATGGTTCCCGTATAGCTGTCCGAGTTGCACAGGAAGCTGTGGATCGCAAGGTAGGAGATGACCTCCTCCCTGTTCACCGTGCTTTCCGGATCGCCTCCCTCCTGAAGCTTTTTGAGGGCGGCGATGAGTCGGGCCTTATCCGTGCGGGTGACGGTCGTTTTGGCATTCCGGAAGATTTCGGCATAGCTGTCCGGGTCATCGTCCGTATAGATGAGCTTGACGGCATCGCTGCCCATGCCCCCGGGCATGCCGCCGCCAAAGCCGGGGCCGGGAGCGCCCGCGGACCTGCCGGCCTCCGAAGGCGTGGCCTCCTGAGATCCCGGAGAACCGCCCTGCATGGCGGGTGCGCCGCCTGAGGGCGTGTCCTGGCCGGGGAAGCCGGGACCGCCTCCGGGAGGGGAGGGCATCCTTTGACTCAGATATTCCCGGATTTCCTCCTCCGTGGCGTTTTCACCCAGGGCCTCCTTCAGTCTCTCCTCAAAGTCCTCCATGTCAAAGTCACGTCCGTTTCCACGACCGCCGCCCATGCCGGTGCTGTCCGGTTTGTACAGTTCGCCGGTGGTCAGGGAATTGCGGTCAAGGAAGCCGTTTTCGATGGCCTCCACCGCCAGATACAGTCCCCAGTCCTCTCCGTTGACCGTGATGTACACATAGGAACACAGCGGGGAGGGGACATCCGCCCGGGACATCAGGGTGTAGGCCAGGTAGTCCTTCATGAAGGTCGCATCCTGGATGAGGTTGTTGAGACAGAGCTTGTCAAGACCGTGGTAGGAGCCGCCGGTGGTGTAATGGTCAAATTCCAGCTTGAGACTGTAGCGCCGGGAATTCATGGCGGCCACGGAGCTCAGGGAGGTGTTCCCCTTGCCGCGAAGGCCGACATGCCCGAAGGTTTCTCCGTCGATGGTGACGGAGGCGTCCGTATAGGTTTCATCAACCGCATTTTGAAGAAAACCTTCCCAGTCGTCCACGCGAATGTCGATGGAATGGACACGACTGTTGTCAAACAGCAGATCCTCATAGCCCATGATCCGCCCTCCGGTGCTCCCCGATGCCCAGACCCACAAAAGGAGCGTACCGGCGATCATGACCGCAAACGGGAGGATGAGGATTCGCTTCATCCCTTTGCCCAGGAGCATATGCATCACCCCATATAATCGCCGTTGTAGCTGACCAGCACGCAGCTGTCCACGCCGGGCATTTCGGAGATGTCGGTGACAAATGCGGTGTCATTGTCCCTCAGAAGAATCTCGTAATTGAGCTCAATGGACCCGCTGCGGGCGGTCTTGCTTTTGATCTCGGAATGAACCGTATGGGATTTGAGGAAGGACGTCACCTTTTCCTCGCTCTCCCTCCCGCTGCAGCTGACAACGGCCATGAAGGGAGCGCGGGAGCTCCTGTGATTGCAGAAAATCAGCATGAAAAGCCCGATGGTCACGCTCCCGAACACGGCCAGGGGGATCATGCCTGCAGCCAGGACGATGCCGGCGGCGATGGACCAGAAGAGGTAGGCGATATCCATGGGCTCCTTGATGGCGGTACGGAAGCGGACGATGGAGAGGGCGCCGACCATGCCCAGGGACAGGACCACATTGGAGGTGACCGCCAGAATCACCATGGTGGTGATCATGGTCATGGCGATCAGGGTGCCGCCGAAGGCGGAGGAGAACATTACGCCGGCATAGGTCTTTTTATAGACCGCAAAGATGAACAGTCCGACGAGGAAGGACAGGCCGATGGCCAGCACCATGTCGGTCAGAGAAACGCTGGTCACATTGGCCAGAAAGCTCGATTTGAAAATGTCATTGAAAGAAGTCATGCTGATTTTCCTTTCCTGCACGATTGGCAAATGATAAACAGGTTACCCGAAAATGCGGCACTGCGCATATTTGGAAAAAGCGGACTGACCGCGGTTTTTGAGCTGGAGGGCGCTGCGGATGTTCCCCGGAAGGAAATCATCCCATTTGACCTCCAGGAGAACCAGGCCGCCGGTGACGGGAATGGTCACCTGATCCGGGTTGAGGAAGTCCCTGACGACCTTCCCCGCGCGGACATTGAAGTCGATGGTGACCCGGACATTGCCGGGTTCATAGACGAAGGGAATCCGGTCGTACTGGACGACAACCTTCGGACGAAGCCCCCTGTTCTTCATCTGAAGGTAGAAGTCGATAAGCAGCGGCTTTCCGGATGTGGCCAGAAAGGCGGTATCTCCCGCCAGGATCGATTCCACCTGTTCCCGGGTCAGCCGGTGCTGGAGCTTGTAGCCCGCGCCGCCCTCCTTGACCTTTTTTTCCAGCATGATGAAGGATGTGTCGTCGTTGTAATACCGGATACGGAACTTCTGCCTGCAGCTCACGCCGTCCAGCTTTTCCCTGAGAGCGGTGTCCCTGAGGTCATCCAGATACAGGCTGCGGATACGGTACTGGCCATCCGGGCCCGTATGGGGATCCCTCTTTGCGATGACGGACAGGTTCATGGCGATGGCTTTGGCATCCGACACGGTGATCACATGCTTCAGTTCGTTTCTGTAGACAGGCACGCCATTTCTCCTCCTTTGAAAATGGAATTGTCCCGGACCCGGATGTGAAGACTTCCGGGCTGCCGGATGTGACCGGCCGGCGCCGCGGGAATGCGGCGTGACGGAGCGGATGCGCGTATATTAAGTGGGAATTATGACGTCCGGGAATCATTTTGCGGGAAAATTCGTGAAAGAATTGTGACAAAAATATGGTTCCCCGTCTGCCGGGAGGAAGCGGAAAAGGGGCTCGTGTCCGTGAGAAACGGTGAAGTCCGGAATTTTCAGGCAGGGGCATCCCCTTTGAAAGCCGCTGCGGCAAAAAGCTGCGGGCAGATGGAGGGCGCGGGAAATACGGGGAGGCGTTCAGGTCCCCGAAGGGAAAGGCACCTGAGCCGGTGTGTTGACCGCAGGGGGGCCAGTCTGGCGCCATGGGGCCTTTGAGAGGAGGCAGATGGAGCGGCCGGCAGGGCGGATCGTATATCCACGACCATGCTTCCCCTGATGTCGGGGAAAAGAATCAGAACCGGGAGTTCCCCATGGTGATCAGTGGCGCTCCCGGCTAAAAACCCGCCGGTCATCTCCTGGGCCTTAAGTCCATTCATGAAGCCGCCCGGCAGGTGCATGCTGACAGTCCGCGCCCGTTCCTGAGCATGCACGCGGCAGACGGGAAGAAGGACGGGCGGCGCATTTCAGCAGGGGAACCCCGGGAAGGCGCACGGGAAATGAAAAAAGCCGTTCTGATCGGCACATGATCAGAACGGCTTGACGTTTGCGCGGAAACTCAGATGGCTTCCATCAGTTCTTCGTAGACCAGCAGGCAGATCCTTCTGGTCTCACCTCTTCCGGCCTCAACGGCGTACATCTTTCTCACATCGCAGGAAGAGTTGAATACCGATTCCTTTGTGGTGAGAATGCAGAACACATTTTTGGTCACGGGAGAATTCATATCTCTGAAACGCACATTCGGAGGGTTGTAGCCCAGCATGCTGATTCTCCTTGAAAACCTTTTGTATGCCGTGTTGGCCTTGTCTGCGTCGCGGAATGTTTCATAGGAAAGCGTGAGACGCAGGATCCCGTTTTCCATCTCGCTGATCGTCTGATATCTGGCCTTCCACTTTTTGTGTTGGGGCCATGCCACGATTTCAACGGCAGCTTTGCCGGTTTCGATGGTTTTCATGGGAGACTCCTTTCAATCCGGCATCCTCCGGACAGAGGATGTGGACGGTCGCCTCGCGGGGCAGGAGGGGAAGAAACACGGAATCGGGTTCGTGGGAAAAGAACAACCAACGGGTGGCGCTTTTTTCCCGAATTCATCCTAACATACGGTTCAGATGACTTCAACAGATAACCGCAATACACATGAAAATTCTCTGAATTTCCCCAAAAAAGAATGTGTATATTAGACGGAAAACGCAACTGCTTATTAATGATATAATAATTAAATGTTTGCAGGACGCTAATGAATGAGCGGAGGAAGCGGCAGGGAGGGACGGTTCCAGCGGGAGAACCGGCCGGAAGCGTCTTGGGGAGCGGGACATCCAGGCAGGGGGACAGGGCCGCTCCCGGAGGGAGGAATACTGTCCCGCGCGAGGGGGCCTGCGGACCGGAGAGGTTTGAGCGCGATCCGGGCGCCGGGGCAGAGGCTTCCCAGATCTGTGAGGAAACGGGTTGAAACGGTCACCGGTTCCTGCGATGGAGGAGCGCCGAAGAGGGCACTTCGTGTGCAGAGGCGGGAGCGGCCGCCCCAATGCCGGCTGCCCGGGTGCTGGCCTTTTGACATATGGAAGGGGAATAATTATAATGTATCCATGAGGATTCCGGCGGAGCACGGGACACGGGGAGAAAGGGGACGGATGCCGCCTGCGGTCATCCGCAGTGAGACGGCAGGGGAAGTACCGGCGTGATGGGGAACACGGACGGTCCGCCCGGACCATCGGCGACGGAACGGACAGCCCTCTCCGGGGGAGAAGGAAAAGAGGAAGGGCTTTCGTGAAGCCCTTCCTCCGGAGACGGCCGGACGGATTCCGCCATCAGGCTTCCCCGCCGGTCCCTGAGGACAGAAGCCTTTGCCCATGGACGAAGAAACGGACACCGCGCATGCGCGGGGAAGGAGACAACGATGCTGATTGATATCTCGCAGGAGGTGTTCTCCTGCAATGTGTATCCCGGGGACCCCCAGCCGAAGCGGGACACGCTGCTGAGGATCAGGGACGGGGCCATGTGCAATCTGACCGGGCTGGCCATGTGCGCCCACAACGGGACGCATGTGGACGCCCCCTACCACTTCATCGACAGCGGAAAAACCATCGACCAGATGGGGCTGGAGCCCTTTGTCGGAACCTGCTATGTGGCCAGGCACGAGGGGGAGGTGCTGGCCGGGGACGCGCAGCGGATCCTGGAGGCGGCGCGGCAGGCCGGCGCGGCAGAGCGCATTCTCATTGCGGGCCGGGCCACCGTGATGCCTGAGGCGGCAGAGGTGTTTGCGCAGGCGGGGATCCGGCTCATTGGCAATGAAAGCCAGACCGTGGGCCCGCTGGAAGCGCCCAGGGAGGTGCACCTGATCCTGCTGGGGGCGGGCTGCGTGCTCCTGGAGGGGATCGTGCTGACGGGCGTCAGCGAGGGCAGGTACTTCCTGAGCGCGGCGCCCCTGAACCTGGGGGGATGCGATGGCGCGCCCTGCCGGGCTTTCCTGATCAGCGAATAAACGCCGGGGCGCGTGTCCCGGCATCAGGGCGTCATGAAGGATGACGCCTTTTTTTCGTCCTGCCTGAGCCAGCGGCGGCAGGTGGAATCGATCAGGAGGGCGCCCGCGGGAGCCGTCAGCAGGATGGCCAGCGCGGCAAAGGCCAGGACCGTGTTGCCGCAGGCGAGTCCGGCAGACAGGGGAATCCCCCCGATGGCTGCCTGGACCGTGGCTTTGGGGGTCTCGCAAAACGCGCAGAAGAGCTTTTCCCGGAAGGTCAGGCCCTTGCCGCTGACGCACAGCCAGGTGCCCGCAAGCCGCAGGCACAGCCCGGCGCAGAGCATGAGCACCATGGCGAGGCCGGCCTGCCGGATCACCTGCAGGTCCACGATGGCGCCCACCAGCGCGAACAGGAAGATTTCGGCACCGGTCCACACTCTGCCGCACATTCCCGCACAGGCCGAGGCGAGGGCGGCCTCCCGGCGGCGCAGCGTGATGCACAGGCTCATGACGCCCAGGAGCCCGGACAGGCTGAAAAAGGGGGAGAGGGCCTCCTCAAGCGAGAGGAGCAGGAAAGAGACGGACAGCAGGATGAGAAACCGCTCCACCGACCCGCAGCGGATGCGCCCAAGCAGGAAGGATGCGGCAAGGCCGGCTGCGGCGCCTGCAAGGATGCCGGTGACCATGGACAGGGGGATCTGAAGAAAGTCCCATGCCGAGACGCTGCCGCCCGAGGACAGGGAG
>CACYCQ010000214.1:0-4403 GCA_902772995.1 uncultured Eubacteriales bacterium | reverse complement strand
GTGTTGCGGGTGTAGGGACGGAAGTACAGGTTGAAGGATTCAGCCTTGGTGAAAGGGGAGACGTCCATGCCCGGGAACGCATTGGCAAACTCATCGGAAATGCCCTTGATGCCGGCCATCGTGACGCCCAGCTTGGCCTGCTTCTTCTGAGCCTCGTCGCTGCAGAAGTACTCGATCAGGCTTGCGCACTCGTCGGGATGCTTGGTGTTGAAGGCGGCAGCCCAGCCCAGGCCGTTGTAGCAGCTCCAGCGCTCGCCGTCGTCGCACTTGCCGTTGCCGTTCAGGTCCGCATAGGGCAGGGAAGCCCAGCAGTAGTCGGCGTGGCTCTCAGCGGTGTAGAAGGAGTTGATCATCCAGGAACCCTGCGTGATCATGCCGACCTTGTTGGACTGGAACAGGGAGTCGGTACCGGTCTCGGCAACCACGGTCTGGGGAGCGGCGACCGTCAGGAGCTTGCGGACCATTTCCATACCGGCCTTGCCGGCGTCAGAACCGATGGTGGTGCCTTTGTGGTCTTCGGTGATGATCTGTGCGCCGTAGTCATACACCAGGTTGTACCAGCCGTCCTGATTGTTGGAGGTGTTCAGCGCATAGCCGTAGACTTCTCCGTTGGACTTTTCGGTAATCTCTTTGGCGGCGTTGTAGGCGTCTTCCCAGGTCCAGTCCTCGGTGGGATAGGCCACGTTGTACTTGTCAAAAATGGCCTTGTTGTACAGAAGCGCGATGGTATCGTGATCCTTGGGCAGTGCATAGATGTTTCCGTCGCTGCGGGTATAGAGCTTGGTGATGCCATCATAGTACTTGCTCATGTCGATGCCGTCTTTCTGGACATAGTCATTGAGCTTGAGCAGCAGGTCATTCTCCATGTACATCTGGACGGTGTTGGAATGGCACCAGAACACGTCGGGCAGGTCTCCGCCCCTGGCACCTGCCTCCAGCAGGGTCCAGTAGTTGTTCCAGTCAACGACTTCGATCTTGACCGGCACACCGGAAATGGCGGTCCAGTCATCGGCGATCTCCTGCAGACCCTTCTGCTGGTTGGCGTCCCAGATGTTCACGTTGATGGTGTAGTCAGCAGCGCTGGCTGAGGTCACCACCAGGGCCATCATCACGGCCAGGGCAAATACGACGGACAAAATACGTTTCATGGTTCTAGCCTCCTGTCAGTTTGTTGGATTTATAACATAAATCGCTGATGAAATTCTATTCTCATATGGAAGAATGTTGGATGGGATTATGTCGCAACATCATGGCATTATGTTGTCTGCTCCATGCTGGAAAACGGCAGCACATCCCGAAATATCGCGAATTTTTGTGGGATTTGCAAACATTACGCATGAAATATATGGGCATTTCCCGCATGCCGGACCAGGGCGGGAATTATCATTATGTCATATCAAAATCACATTACATCATATACACCGGATAGTGGTGCACCTATAATTCATGGAAGCATATTTGACGCAGTTTCACTCCACTCTATGGACTGCGCAAAGAACAAAGGAGGGTGATTCCAGCCGCGTGGCTTGCGGTGCGGCAGTGTGGAGACCTGTCGTAATGCACCGGGTCCCCTGCGGGCGGGTGCGAGGCAAATGCGGGTGGGCCGCTTTGCCAGAGCCAAGAGTATGTCCGATGTGTTAATCAAAGGCCTCAAAAAGATCTATGACAACAAAGTGACGGCTGTCCACGACGTGAACCTTCAGATCAAGGACAAGGAATTCATTGTACTGGTCGGTCCCTCCGGCTGCGGAAAGTCCACCACGCTGCGCATGGTTGCCGGGCTGGAGGACATCTCCGAGGGCGAACTGTATATCGACGGCGTCCTGATGAATGACGTCGCCCCGAAGGACCGCGACATTGCCATGGTTTTCCAGAACTATGCCCTCTATCCTCATATGTCCGTTTACGAGAACATGGCTTTTGCCCTGAAGCTCAAAAAGGTTCCCAAGCCCCAGATCGACAAAAAGGTGCATGAGGTTGCCGAAATCCTGGATATCACCCAATACCTCACCCGCAAACCGAAGGCGCTCTCCGGCGGCCAGCGCCAGCGTGTGGCCATCGGCCGTGCCATGGTCCGCGACCCCAAGGTCTTCCTGATGGATGAGCCGCTTTCCAATCTGGATGCCAAGCTGCGCAACCAGATGCGTGCCGAGATCATCAAGCTGCGCGAGCGGATCAGCACCACCTTTATGTATGTCACCCATGATCAGACGGAAGCCATGACCCTGGCGGACCGGATCGTGATTATGAAGGACGGGTATGTGAACCAGATCGGCACCCCGCAGGAATTGTTCAACAAGCCCGTCAACCTCTTTGTGGCCGGCTTTATCGGCACGCCGATCATGAATTTCTTTGATCACTGCAGGCTTCTGCTGGAGAGGGACACCTACATTGCTGAAATCCGCGGCGTCAGGTTCGAGCTTGAGGAATTCCAGCAGAAGGCCCTCAGGTCCCGCGGCGTCAAGCCCTGCGACGTCATCTGCGGCATTCGCCCGCAGCACATCAACGTGGGCGAGGGAGAGCTTTCCGCCAAGGTTGAGGTGAGCGAGCTTCTCGGCTCCGAATACAACCTCCATGCCCGTTCCGGAGATGATGAGGTGGTCATGGTCATTTCAACCAAGGACCTGGAGACGGATGTGTCCATGGGGTCCGTCATCAACTTCACCACCAGGCCGAAGCTGATCCAGCTCTTTGACAAGGAAACCGGAAACAACCTCATCTGGTATGATCCGGCCTCCGCCGAAGCACATGCTCCTGAATGCGCAAAATACTGAGCAGCACCGACACTTTTTCAGCCGGGCCCTGGTGCCCGGCTTTTTTGCAGCCTGCAGATGACCGAACCCGTTTTGCATACGGTGCCGGCTGCGGTGCAGCTGTCAGGATCTTTTAGAGGAGGGCATATGGAGCAAAAGAAAAGACGCAGAATTCTGATGGCGGTCATCGGTATGGCACTGGCCGGGATCGCGGTCGGCTTTTTCAAACGCGCTTCCTTTGGAGTGGACCCGTTCCAGTGCTTCTGCAACGGGATCCACCAGGTGGTTCCCATCGGCTTTGGCACGCTGTACATGATCATCAATGCCGTCATGCTGCTGATTGACTTTTTCCTGGACCGGCGCTACATCGGGGTTTCCACCTTTATCAACCTGTTTCTTGTGGGGTATGCCGTCGAGTTTTCGGAAAAACTTCTGGCGCAGGTCTTCGGTGAGCCGGGCATTCCCGGACGGATCGCCTTCCTGGCGATCGGAATCGTCCTCAGCTGTGTTGCGGCGGCGCTGTACTATACGGCGGACCTCGGGGTTTCCGCCTATGATGCGATTCCGCTGTACATCGCGGACAGAAAGCCCCGTCTGTTCGGAAGGGTTCTTCCTTTCCGGGCCGTGCGGATCATCAGCGATCTGATCTGCGTTGCGGTCGGATTTGCCCTGGGCTTTATGCCGGGGGCCGGTACGATCATCACTGCGCTGTTCATGGGGCCGCTGATCACATTCTTTAAAAGGACGCTCTCCGACCCTTTGCTTGCACGATAAAGGAAAGCCGCGCCGGTCAGGCGCGGCTTTCCTGTTTGGGGTGCGGCATGCGGACCTCCCGCGCAGATGCTCCGTTTCCCTCCGGCGAAGGAAGTCTGAAGGAAGGGCGGGGCAGCAGCCCGGACAGGAGATGCAGGGCCTTAAACCGGAAGAGGCTGCCGGGAAAAAGGAGCTCCGGGGGAGGAAACAGCTGTTATTTCCCTCTCAGGCTTGACGCGGCCGGGCAGGAAAGATATACTCCGACTGTTTTTGAAGGGAGGCAATGGGGATGCGGATCACGGAACAGTTTGGCAGCATGGTATTTGGGGACAGCGCCATGAAGGCGCGCCTGTCGGAGCCCGTTTACCGGGCGCTGCGGGAGACCATGGTCAGTGGACAGCCGCTGGATTCCCACATCGCGGATGCCGTGGCTGCAGCGATGAAGGACTGGGCCATCGAGCGTGGCGCGACCCATTTTACTCATTGGTTCCAGCCCATGACGGGCATCACGGCGGAAAAGCACGATGCCTTTATTTCTCCTACCCGTGACGGAGCGGCCATCATGGAGTTTTCAGGGCGGGAGCTGATCAAGGGAGAGCCGGATGCCTCCTCCTTCCCCTCGGGCGGCCTGCGGGCGACCTTCGAGGCAAGGGGGTACACCGCCTGGGATCCCACCAGCTTCGCCTTTGTCAAGGACGACACGCTCTACATTCCCACCGCCTTCTGCTCCTACAACGGAGAGATCCTGGACAAGAAAACGCCGCTGCTGCGCTCCATGGATGCCGTGTCCCGTCAGGCGTCCCGGGTGCTTGCGCTCTTTGGCAAGGAGGTCAGCAGGGTCAATGTGACGGTGGGACCGGAGCAGGAATACTTCCTCATCGACCGGGAGGATTACCG
>CACYCQ010000213.1:0-4217 GCA_902772995.1 uncultured Eubacteriales bacterium | reverse complement strand
TGAGGGAGCGTCCGCAGGTCACCCCGGTCCCGGTGCCGGAAGGCCTTCACCCGCGACACCCTTCCCCTGTCCTGCGGATTTGTCCCGGCAGAGGGACAAAGGAAGCAGCCAGCCGCCGGGCGCAGTCCTGGATCATTCCCGAAATATCAAAAAAAATGATTGACATTCCTCCTCCTTCACTGGTAATATTCGCGAGTGAGCCGCTCGGGGCCGGTCAAAAATGCATTCTGCTACCGAAACCCGGCGAGTATTGAAAAATGGAGGTGTCACCGAATGTACGCAATTATCGCGACTGGTGGCAAGCAGTACCGCGTCAACGAAGGCGACGTCATCTACGTAGAGAAGATTAATGAGGCCGTCGATTCCACCGTTTCCTTTGATGTTCTTCTGCTCGGCAGCAGCGATGGTGTCCAGATTGGCACGCCCGTTGTGGAGGGCGCTGTTGTGGAAGGCAAGATTCTGGGCCAGGTCCGTGGCGAAAAGATCATTGTCTTCAAGTACAAGTCCAAGAAGAATTATCGCCGCAAGGCCGGCCATCGTCAGCCCTACACCAAGGTAGAAATCACCAAGATCGGCTGATTCATGACCACCATTACAGTCTACAGGAATCAGGACGGACTGCTGTGCGGATATGAGATGTCCGGGCACGCCAACGGGCGCCGCTCCGGAGAATACGATCTGCTGTGCAGTGCGCTTTCCGCTCTGGCCTACACCGGCGTCAATGCGCTGGAAGCCGTTGCGGGACTGGTTCCCGACGCTCAGGACGGGGACGGGTATCTGCGCTGCAGTATTCCCGCCGGGCAGGAGACCTCTGAAACCGTTCAGACCGTACTGCAGACCGTACTGACCGGACTTACGGAAATTGCCAACGACCATCCGAAACATGTTCGGATCAACAATAAGGAACGGAGGAAAGATCATGCTTAAGATGAATCTTCAGCTCTTTGCACATAAAAAGGGCACCGGATCGTCCCACAACGGACGTGACAGCGAATCCAAGCGTCTGGGCGCCAAGCGCGCCGACGGACAGTTCGTGCTGGCAGGAAACATCCTGTATCGTCAGCGCGGCACCCACATCCATCCCGGCACCAACTGCGGCATCGGGGGAGACGACACCCTGTTCGCGCTTGTGGACGGCGTTGTCCGTTTCGAGCGTCTGGGCAAGAAGAGAACCCAGTGCAGCGTGTATCCCGCAGAGAAGTAATCTCACCGGATTTTCAGCCATCGGCATTTGCCGATGGCTTCTTTTTTTATCCCGACGCTTTTCCCTTTCCGCCTCCGGTCCTCCATGGCCATAAAAAAACGGCGGCGGGCATCCCCGGAAGCGCCTCCCCCTCTCGGGGGATCGCTCTTCCGGGCTGATCTGCCCGCCGCCGTCATGATGATTGCATCGAAGTCCCGAAGCAGAGGCTCAGTACCCCTTGGCTTCCAGACCCTGAACCAGTTTGACGATCCGGCTGGTTCCCAGACGCTCCGCGCCCAGTTCAAGGAAACGGGATGCGTCATCCAGCGTGGCAATCCCGCCTGCCGCCTTGATCTTCTTTCCGTTTTTCATATTTCTGGCCATCAGCGCCACATCCTCAAAGGTGGCTCCTGCCGTTGAAAAGCCGGTGGAGGTCTTGATATAGTCCGCATCGGAGCGGGAGACGATGTCACACATGCGAACCTTCTCGTCCTCCGTCAGCAGGCAGGTCTCGATAATCACCTTCAGGATTCTCCCGTCACAGGCTTTCTTGACCTCATTGATCTCCTCCAGCACCCTGTCATCCTCTCCGGCCTTCAGCATGCCGATGTTGATGACCATGTCGATTTCATCCGCGCCTTCCTTCACCGCCTGGGCCGCTTCCGCAGCCTTGACAGCGGTGGTGTTGTATCCGTTGGGGAACCCGATCACCGTGCACACCCGCACGCCTTCCGGACGCTTCATGTACTGCGCAGCCCTTTCCACATAGCAGGGCGGGATGCACACGGAAGCGGTATGGTACTTCATGGCCTCATCGCACAGCGCCCTGATCTCCTGCCAGGTGCTCTGCTGCTTGAGCAGGGTATGGTCACAGCTTGCCAGAATCTTCTCATTTGTCATTGTCATCACCCGGAGTCCCTTGCTCCTTTTCCTTTCCTGATTTGTGTTCAGAGTTTCCGTATCAGTGTCCAGATACGCATAAACAGCTCAGAAGGCATCAGTTTGAGCAGCAGACGGCAGACTTTTGCCACTGGTCCCGCCGAACAGACCGGAAGCCCCATCCGCGTATACTGCAATGCCCGTCTTGCCACATTCACCTGACTGGACGCCATGGGAAAATGCCGGATCCATTCCTTCCCGTCCGTCTTTCTCGCCTCAGGGATGAAGCCCGTATCCCCGATCCAGTACGGGCACACCGCAGTCACACTGATGCGCCTTGGACGCAGCTCCTTGCGCAGCGCTCTTGACCACCTGTACAAAAAGGCCTTCGTGGCCGCATAAACCGACATCAGGGGAATCGGCGCAAACGCCGCCACCGAACAGATGTTCATGATGCGGCTTCCCGGCTCCATGAAGGGCAGGAACAGATGCACCATCTGCAGCGGAACGCGGCAGTTGAGCTCCACCATCCGCATCTGCTCCTGTGCACCGATTTCCTCCGGCATGCCGATTCGGCCGATCCCTGCGTTGTTCACAAGCAGTGCCACCGTGGGACTCTCCTGTTCCAGAACGGACTTCAGCTGCTGCACGGACTCCATCTCGCATAAATCCATGAAGAAAAGCCGGAGCGGGAGCCCCACCTCCTGTTCCAGACGCTCCAGCGCCTGACGGTTTCTGGCGATGCACCAGATTTCCTGGATCCCCTGGGGCTCCTCCGCCAGCTGCCTGACCATCTCGCAGCCCAGGCCCCCGGAGGCCCCCGTTATCACCGCAATCCGCATCGTTTACGCCCCCAGCCAGCCGCGCATCCGCTCGCAGTCCTCCTGCAGGCGTTCTGCACAGCTGCCTTCCAGAATCAGAGGCAGATACTCATAGCTTCCCTGAATCTGCGGAAGCAGGTTTTCCCAGTCCATGACCCCCTCGCCCAGCGGGCATTCCTTCCAGCATCCCTTTTCATCAAAACATCCATCCCGGACAATGACCGCACAAATCCGCCTTCCCAGGGAGGAGATGCACCGCTTAAGCAGGTCCTGCTGGTCCCGGGCATCGGACATCTCACCCGTCATCAGCCCTGCCAGGTCCAGCACCATGGCCAGATGTCCGTCATGGCAGTCTGCAACCAGTTGTCCTGCCATCTCCGGCGTATGGATGATCTGACCCGCGGAAGGCCGGATCCCGACGATGGCGCAAAGCTTTCTGGCTTCCTTCAGCACTTCCTCGCAAAAGTCCACCACTCTCCTGTATGCAGCTTCACGCTGGTTCTCTTCACCCTCATATGCCGCCGTCCCTGTTTCCACACAAACCGCCCCAAGGGGAATGCTGGCGCGCAGCAGGCTTGTAAACCTGTCAACAGACCGGGTCTCTGAATCGTCGCACCCGGCGCTGACCTGGCAGTCCATCAGAGCAATACAAATCCCATTCCCATAAAATGTATGAAACAGTGTCTGAAGAGCTTCCCGGGACAAAAGCACCGTTTCCTCCGTCTCAACAAGCATCTTCTCCAAATTCAAATGGACGGCCTGACACCCCGACGCGCTTGCCAGCCCGGCAATCGCATCCGGTGACAGCCGCCCCAAATCCTGAGCCCTGATTCCGATCAACATTATATAAAAACCTCCGAAGTGGCTGATTTTGAATCTAGTATACACCGAAATACAGGGATGGAAAAGGCAAACGCCTAAAAAAGTTTCGTCTCTTTATTTATATCCTTCATCGCTTATTTTACGTAATAAATAGATTCTTGATCAATTCTTACAGCTATTTTTTCACTTTTTCAACCACTTCTCCTCTTTTTGGAAGTCCGCCCCTTTGTTCTGTTTTATATTATTTCTGTATCGCATCCGTATTATTGCGTAATTTTATTTCTCGCTTATTTTTATTTCCGCGTTTTTTGAACATCCTTCTTCTTTTCACGGAAATCGGACAGGATGGGATGGCTCCCCCCCGTCCTCCTCACCACCGCTCACGCGGGCCCGCAGGCGGCGGTTCAGTTACTGGCACAAGATGGCATTTGGCCGGAAATCGTCACGCCCCGCGATTCTGCCCTGCCTTCGGTCACTCACCTGTCCTCGGGCAGACCTCCTCTTTCAGGCAG
>CACYCQ010000212.1:0-4141 GCA_902772995.1 uncultured Eubacteriales bacterium | reverse complement strand
CGGCTCATGCCGGCATATACCCGGGGTGAGGAAAGAATGAATATGATCACGCACATTGTCGGAGGCGCCATATCCCTGGCCGGCATGATCCTGTGTATTATTTTTTCGGCCTTACATCACAACGGGTACGGCCTGGCAGGCTCCCTGGTCTTCGGAATTTCCATGATCATGCTCTATACCATGTCCAGTGTCTATCACGGACTGCCCATGGGAATGGGGAAAAGGGTCATGCAGGTGCTGGACCACTGTACGATCTATGTCCTCATTGCCGGGACCTACACGCCGGTTCTGCTGTGCTGCATCCGTCCGGTGGACCCGGTCGGCGCATGGGTGCTCTTTGGCGTTGTCTGGGGACTGGCAATCCTGGCCATTGTCCTCAACGGCATCGATCTGGTCCGGTTCAAGAAAATCTCCATGGTGCTGTATATCGCCATCGGATGGGCCATCATCTTCCGGATTCGTCTCCTGATTGACGTGGTGGGATGGTCGGGATTTGCGCTGCTGCTTTCAGGGGGAATCTGCTACACCATTGGAGCGGTTCTCTATGGGGTCGGCAAAAAGGTCAGATACATGCACAGCATTTTTCACCTTTTTGTCGTGGCGGGAACAGTGCTTCATATCCTGTTTATTCTTTTGTATGTGATCTGAACTCATAAATCGCAGCAGCGGGGAGAATCCTTCATGAGGGTTCTTCCCGCTGCTGTGCTGTCCGGGGGGGGCAGACGGAACCGAAACAAAGGTTTGTTGAAAACATCAAATGAGAATGGTAGAATGCGGAAGAATTTGGCACGGATGAATTTCTACAGGGAAATCCTGAGCCCTGAAGGCCAGAAGGCATACAGAAGGATGGAAAGAAGCATCGAAAGTAGGATGCCGCACAGCACATCGGAGGGGTAATGCTTTCCGGTGACGACGCGAAGTGTTCCGATCACCAGGGTCAGCAGGGCCATCAGGAAGACGACTGCAGGAGACGGACAGACGTAGACGACTGCACAGGAGATGGCCACTGCACAGGCTGTATGGCGGCTTGGGAGGCTTTTGCCCTTGTTGGGGCGGTATCTGCCCACAGGAATGAAGTTCAGCTGATCATAGGGACGCGGACGATTGATGAGCGCGCGCAGCACTGTGCAGGTAACAAAGCAGATAAACGGGACCGCAACGGCAGGAAGAAGCCGCGTATCCCGTTCCATCAGAAGCCGGAGAAGCACGGCGAAATAGATCACCGCGCAGATCCCGGTCGGGGCAGACAGCCACAGCTCACCTCCGGGAAGGTGAGAGGTTAGATGCCTTACCCTCTGGGTGAGGCGAAGATAACCGGCACGGGTCATGAGCAACCTCCACGGTACAGAAAAGTATATAAAAGGAAAGAACAAAAGGAAAGAACAAGATGAAGGAAAACAGAGAAGACCGCAGGATTCTTGCGGCTGCATTCGATATGGACGGAACCCTGCTGGATTCCATGCCCCGCTGGAGGGAAATCAATGTTCAGTTTGCCAGGGACCTGGGGGCAAATCCGACGCCGGAGCAGGAAAAAGAGATGATCCAGTGCTCCGGAACCATGCTGATCTCGTATTTCAAAGAGGTTTTTGGGATTGAGAGGGACTATGCCACCCTGGCAGCAAAGGCACATGAACGGATGGAGCAGGTCTACCGTGAAGGGGTACCGGTGAAGAAAAATGTGGAAACGTATCTTCAGAGTCTGCATGACAGGGGGATTCTCTGCGTGCTGGCAACGGCCACGCCTGTCAGGCTGACCACCATCGCCCTCAACCGGAGCGGACTGATGAAATACTTTGATTACATCTTTACCGCTGACCTGATGGGATGTTCCAAGGCCAGACCGGAGTTCTTCGAAAAGATGTGCAGGGAAATCCATTGCCCTGCGGAGCAGTGCGAATTCTACGACGATGCGTATTATGCTCTGAAAACCGCATATGACCTGGGAATCCGCACGGTGGGAATGCACGACAGCACCAATGAGTGGGATTGGGAGCATATGAGCGAAGTGACCTGCGAGAAGCGCTGGGAATTCTGAGCCTTCTTTTCAGTGAAACGAAAAAGCCGCCTGAGGGAGGCGGCCTGGATTCATGAACGTTCCAGATTGGCGACCTGGACTAGGAGGTCTGCGGTTTTGGAGATGCCCATCAGTGAAGAGTCGATGGAGAGATGGTAGTTCTGGGCCTTTCCCCATTTCTGGTCGGTATATCTGAAGTAATGATTGCCGCGCTCCTTGTCGGATTTGTTGATGAGTTTCATGGCCGTGGCCTCGTCCACATTGCGACGGCGCATGACGGAGGCGACCCTGGCTTCCAGGGGTGCATAAATAAAGACGTTGATGGTGTTTTCCCGGTTAGCCAGAACATAATCCGCGCATCTTCCGACAATAACGGCGTCCTCTTTGGCCGCAATTTCACGGATGACCTGAGCCTGAGAGATGAAGATGGACTCCGAGAGGGGCAGGTAGGCGGAAGAAAAGAATCCGTTGGTGTACATGGAGGATGCGGCGAGATTCTGAATGAACCCGCTGCGGGTGCGCTGTTCATTGTTCTCGATGTATTCAAGGGACAGTCCGCTCTTTTCTGCTGCAAGGGAAATCAGCTGTTTGTCATAGAAGGCGATTCCCAGACGCTGGGCGACAATTTCTCCGATTGCCCGCCCGCCGCTGCCGAATTCACGGCCAATGGTAATAATCAGCGTATTTTTCATAGTCCCGGAGACAGCCGTCGCTGCTCTCCACCCTCCCTTCAATCAAGTCCATGGATGGATATTCCTGCGATAATAAATTCTATCATTCACGGGAAAAATTGTCAATATCGAACAGATTACAAGGCAGATTGAGGTGCGAAATGACCGAAAAACTCTATTATGAAGATGTGGAACAGCTGACATTTACAGCCAGGGTTCTTTCCTGCGAAGCCCGGGGAGACCATTTCGAAGCCGTGCTCGACCGGACCGCTTTTTTTCCGGAAGGAGGAGGCCAGCCGGCAGACCAGGGGACGCTGGGTAATGTCAGAGTTCTGGATGTTCATGAAAAGCACGGAGAAGTGGTGCATCTGACGGACGCAGAACTGATCCCGGGAGAGCTTGTCACAGGACAGGTGGACGGGATTCGCCGCCGGGACATGATGCAGCAGCATAGCGGGGAACACATCTTTTCTGGTCTGGTGCACCGGCTGTTCGGATATGACAATGTGGGCTTTCATATGGGATCTGAAGCGGTCACCATGGACTTTAACGGGCCAATCAGCGAGGAGGATGCCGACCGTATTGAAACCCTGGCCAATGAAGTGATCTGGTCAGATGTTCCTGTCCGGGTGTATACGCCTTCGCCGGCGGATCTGGAAATGCTCGTGTACCGGAGCAAGAAGAAACTGGAGGGAGAAGTCCGGATTGTCGAAATTCCGGGGGTGGACATGTGTGCCTGCTGCGGCACACATGTCCAGAGGACCGGGAGTATCGGACTGCTGAAGGTTCTTGGCGTGCAGAAGTACAAAAAAGGGGTGAGGGTGTCGATTCTATGCGGCCGTCGTGCACTGCTGCATTTAAAGATGGTGTCCTCCCAGATGCAGGAAATGGCCCGGATGCTCTCTACACGGAAGGAAAACGTGCTCCCCGGGGTATGCAGCCTCCTGAAGGAACGTGACCAGGCAGCATATGAGCGGGATTCGATGGCGATGAAGCTGTTTCATATACAAATGCAGCAGCTTTCCGGAGAGATCCGCGTCGTCTGCTGCAATGAACTGCCTGCTTCACAGATGGGGAAGGCAGCGGTGGAAGAGACGCCGGAGGGGCAGGTCACCCTCCTCTTGAGCGGAACGGCATCGGAAGGGTGGAATTTTGCACTGGCCTGCAGGGGCAGGGCGCGGGAAATCACCAGGGAGCTTTGCCGGTCATTTGAAGGAAAGGGCGGCGGAGATCAGGACCTGACCCGGGGAAAGCTTGGAATATGCCAGCCGGAAGAACTGCGGAACGAACTGGAAAAAATATGGTCAGGGATGAACAGGAGATAACAGGATGTGAGAATCCGGAAAGGCTTTCCTGTCTTCCATATCGCGGACGAAGCCTGATTTGCCGCTGCCTCCTTCCGGTTTCTGAGGGTGGAGGAGAGAAACAGTCACAGGGAGAGACCACGGATTCTCTT
>CACYCQ010000211.1:0-6235 GCA_902772995.1 uncultured Eubacteriales bacterium | reverse complement strand
GTTGGGACTTCCTCCTCTATAGCTTCACAAGTCGAGAATACACATCACAATGAAAACGCACTAACAATCTGCATGAAAACCCTTCTTATATCAACTGTAGGCAGTTAAGATAGATGGGGAACCAACATAATAAGCCGCATTATCAGAGCAAAACCTGTGGCAGAGCATTTGTTACCACAAGCGATTCTGTGATGATATTATATAATTCTAATGTCGTTGAAGTATCTATGGGCCAAGTGAAGGGCATACCTTAGCACAGCGTTTTTTAACTATTGCCAAACGTATTGAAGCAATTATATTTCCTGTTACAATGTTTTGTCTTTGTCCCTTACATATTAATAAGAAGGAAAGACAACATGTCTATTATACCAACAAGGATTACTACCTGCAAACCAAATTCATATATAGTTTGCGGGATATTTGTCTTTTCCAAAAGAAACAGCAGTTTTTTTCATGTCATTTTCCTCCTTTCACTCAGAAATGTTGTAGTTTTAGATATCAAAAATGTGTGTTTCTGCAATAATCAACATTTCTGTACCGTTTTCAGCTACTGCACTGAATGAGGGCGCACACATACAGACTGTACAAAGCAATGACAAAGAAAAGGGCATCCGAATACCGTAATACGATAATCGGATGCCTTGTATCATCGATTGATGATGCAATTTTTATATGATATCAAGTTAGATAAAAAGGCTTCTGGAATTCACATTGATTACGTGTTGTAGTTCTACTTTGTGAACGATTCAGGGATCATTCACAGGAACTTCCAAAAAGAAACACGTCGGTCTCGGTGATATAAGAAATTCCTTTATCATGACTCATATTCACCTTCAAGATCCAGTTCTTACTCGTCGATCCAAACCTCAGACAGGAATCCAATCGCCCAGTCCAACTGTGCGTTGTTCAGTTCTCCGCTCCCGCCGGGCAATACCAGCATGCCGATCTGATATCCCTTATAAATCGTATACATTTCATAGCGTGCTTCCTCAGGATCAAGCACTTTGTACACCAGCACCCGAGTGCCATGGGAAGTAATCGTCTCTCCGGCCTCTACATGTTCTCCAATTGCGGAAGTATCCATGGCAACAAGCCCCTTGACTTCCTCTTCCGTGAGATCGCCGATGGAACGGCCATTGGCTTCCTCGTCAAAGGCCACTGTGACCAGGCCTACGGGATTATTCCCATCCTTGGGAAGAAGATGTCCTACAAAAACAATGCCATTGCGCATATCTCCATCAAAGGTGTACCCTTCAGGGATCTTGGCATGCACAAAGAACTTCCCGGACAGATCAATGGCCACCTCGCTCTGTTCATCAGCCACCCGGGAATCCGGTCCGGCTGCCTGCTCCTCAGACGGGGCAGCCGTATTCTCCTCCGTAGGTTGCTCCTGGACTTCGGGAGTCTTCTCTTCCTCCTGGACATCCTGGACATCCTCGACTTCCTGGGCCTCTTTCTGTTCGGATTCTTCAGCCAACGCAAGAACAGAGGTCAGCAGTAATGTTGCGATCATCATCAGTATCAGCAGTTTCTTCATTGTAGGTATTCCTCCTTGATCTAGATTCTCTTACATCATTGCAAAATGCTTTTCATTTGAGAGCGACTTCCGCCCCTAATTCAACAACAGAACAGATTGTTTGTCAAGGTATCTGTTTCCTGTGCAGAAATTCCCTCTTTCTGCCTGTGGGTTCTGCTTTTTCCCTGCAATTGAAGCAAAAAAGGAGGCAGGACCATCCTGCCTCCCCTTTACTCAGAATCTGCGTCCGGCACCGCCACCCCGGGAGCTTCCACCGCCAAAGCCACCCCCAAAGGAATGTCCCCCGTGAAATCCTCCGCCAAAGGGATGGCTGCCGCCAAAGCCACCATGAAAAGTCCTGCCAAAGGGATGATAATGCCTGCGCCCCCCTCCCATCATGCTGCCCAATAACAGCATGTCCAGGAGGAAGGAACGATGTCCCCTGCGACCGTTATGCAGCCGGCGTCCGCCAAACAGTACGCTGAACAACACGAAGAGAATGAACAGTTCAAACATGGAGATTCTCCTTTCTGGGCTGTGCCCGTGCGTTTCATGGTACAAAAAAAGACCTGTACCATGAAAACAATTCATTGTACAAGTCTCGCTATTTCAATTGGACCGGATAACACGGTTATCGGCTGACGGTCTCAACCCCATCCGAAGATGGGCAGCTACTCCCCTGTGATGTGAAGTATAGTACTTTGTTAATTCTTTGTCAATACCCGGCGATAGTTTTCCAGCAAAGGGATCCCTATCTTTCCGCGCTTCATATGCTTGTCATGAAGAGGAAGACGCAGGCTGTCCGGTCTCAGGCCAAACTCGCGCTTGTAGATCTCCATCAGTCGGCGGCTCAGACTGGCATAACTGCGGGACATGGCCAGGGAGCGCTGGCGTTCAAACTGGATATCCGTACGGCCCTCCAAAACATCCCGGGTCTTCTGGATGAACCCCTCCATGTCTGTGGCTTTGAGCACATCAATGCCATCCTGAAGCCATTCCTCATATACCGGAATATCGCGTACCAGTGTCGGCGTCCCGCAGGACATCGCTTCCAGCACCACAATTCCTTCGGTTTCCTCATAGCTCATGAAGGCAAACAGATCCGCTCCGCAATACGCATCCCGAAGTTCCTCCTGGGAGACATATCCCGGAAAAACCACGTTTTCAGGTGCTGTGCGGATGGCATTTGTCACTTCCGAAGGCAGCAGCCGGGGATCGGTATAGCCAAACCAGAAAAACCTGACGTCAGGAAGATGCCGGGCAAGCTCAATGAAGTCAAGAATGCCCTTTCGGACAATATAATGCCCGACGGAAACCACCACTTTGTCATCGTGCCCGATGCCGTAGCGCTCCCGGAAGGAATGACGCCGCTCCTTGGTATAGCTGAAGAATTCCGTATCCACACCATTGCTGAGCACATAGATCGGCTGCTTCAGCCCGTAACTGCGCAGCAGCTTTCTCGAGTACTCGGTGGGGGTAATGATCACATCTCCGGTCTTGTAGCACTGGCAGATCCACCATTTGAAAATTCCCGCCAGCTGATTGGAGAGTTTAAAGGAATTCCGGAAATCCTCCATGGTGGAATGGCCGTAATAGACCACCCTTTTCCCCGCTCTCCGGGCTTTCAGCGCAGTCAGTGGAGAAACGGGGAAAATCGTATTCAGATGGATGACATCAAAGTCATCATGTTCATTCATCGTCACTTCCACGCCCGCGCTGCGCAGCATCTGCTTCTGATGCATCACCGCCTGACCGACACCGCTGCGTTCCACCATATGCAGGCTGCCGGAATACAAACATACTTTCAATTTGCGCCTCCAAGCAACAATGCCAGACGTTCAAACAGGAACGTCAGGCCCAGGGAATAAAGCGCTATGCTGAAAGGCTTCCCCAACCAGATGATCAGGTTATAGGTACTCCACCGCATCGAAGTGGTCCCCGCCATATAGCACAGCATATCATCCGGTGCCACCGGAAAGAAAATCGCGATGGCAAACCAGCGGGTAAACCGGTTCTTCTTGGACAGCCACCTGTCATACTTGGCAATGGCTTCCGGTTTGAACAGGGCTGAAAGAATGGGCCTGCCGTAAAAGCGCGCCACGGCAAATGCCGCCATGGAGCCGATGCAGATGCCCGTATAATTGAGAAAAAAACCCTTCAGGGGACCAAAGAGGATCACGCCCACCAGGCAGCTGACACCGCCCGGTATGATGGGAATGACCACCTGAACCACCTGAATGATGAAGAACAGCAGCTCACCAAATACACCGGTATTTTCAACAAAGGTACGAAGGGTTTCCTCAGACTTGAAGATGCCCATGCGCCATCCAATCACCGCAAGAGAGACGCTGAAGACAATGCCTGCCAGTGTTGACCACTTTGCGGCCGCCTTCCAGAAGCGCATATCCTTCAATCCTGTATACTCCTTCCCTCTCAGTCTGAATCCAAGGCGGAATTTTACCACAAACAGTTTGGAAAAGCCACAGAAATCTTTTCCCTGGATTTAAAATATGGCGGATCTTCGGGGAAATGTCCGTCGAAGATCCGCAAAAGACGGGTTTTTTACGCCGAATCTTAAATCAGCTTGCCTTCTTCATCGCACAGTGCCAGGACCACAGCGCTGCGGGCAGGCAGATAGATTTTCATGCCCGTTCCTTCCCCTGCGCGATAGACCACCTCGTCATCCACATTGCCAAAGCCGCCGTATGCCGGGTCGTCGGTGGTGAGCACCACACGCCAGTATCCCTTCTCCATTCTGGGAATCAGGAAATCAGGCTGAGACCACTCAGGATGGAAATTGAAGGCAAATACCAGCCCGGAACGCCTGAACACCAGCAGCTGGTTCTGTTCATGCTGCAGGATACAGTCCGGCACCCCGCAGCCGGACACATTGTAGCGGCGAAGCAGATGCACCATGTCCCTGTCAAAGTCCCGAAGGAGGGAATAGCGCAGCAGCTCGTTGTCCGCCAGGGACCAGAGTCTGCGGGCATGGGCAAAACTCCAGCCATTGCCCTCGCGGGGGAAATCGATCCATTCCGGATGGCCGAACTCGTTGCCCATGAAATTGAGATATCCGTCTCCGCCGGCTCCCATCGTCACAAGGCGGATCATCTTGTGCAGGGCCATGGCCCTGTCGATAATGTAATTCTCGCTGGCACGGTCCATGCAGAAGTACATTTCCTTGTCCGCCAGGCGGAACATGATGGTCTTGTCGCCCACCAGCGCCTGGTCATGGCACTCGGCGTAGGTGATGACCTTCTCCTCAGGGCGCCGGGCGATGAGCTCCCAGAACATGCGGCTCATGGACCAGTCCCCGTCCCGTTTTTCCTTGATGGTACGGATGAAGAAGTCCGGGACCCCCAGGTTCAGGCGGTAATCAAAGCCGATGCCGCCCTGATCAACCGGCAGACAGATGCCCGGCATGGCGCTCATGTCCTCAGCCACGCACAGGGAGCCGGGACGGAATTCATGGCACAGGGTGGTCGCCAGCTGCAGGTAGGTTACCGCGTCGATGTCCGTATTCATGGAGAAATACTTGTGATCGTCGGTGAATGCGGTTCCCAGCCCGTGGTCCAGATACAGCATGCTGGTCACGCCGTCAAAGCGGAAGCCGTCAAAGTGGTACTCCTCCAGCCAGAAACGGATATTGGAGAGCAGGAAGTGCACCACGCCGTTTTTGCCGTAGTCAAAGACCTTCGAATCCCAGGCGGGATGATTGCCCGCATCCCCGTCCTTGAAGAACTGGTAGGGGGTGCCGTCAAAGCCGTTGATGCCCTCCGCGGTGTTTTTGACCGCATGGGAGTGGACCAGGTCCAGCAGCACCGTAATCCCCATGGAATGAGCGGTGTTGATCAGGGTCTTCAGATCATCCGGGGTGCCGAACCGGGAGCTGGCGGCAAAGAAATTGCTCACCTGATAGCCGAAGGAACCGTAATAGGGATGCTCCATGATGGCCATCAGCTGGATGGTGTTGTATCCTCCGGCTTTCACCCGGGGCAGCACGTCCCGCGCAAACTCCAGATAGGTGCCCACCCGTTCCTCCTCGGTTCCCATTCCCACGTGGGCCTCATAGATCACCGGGGGCAGATTCTCGGTCCGCCTGAAGTTCCGGTCCGTCCAGGGGAAAGGCTGCCGGTGCTCAAAGACCCGTGCGCTGAAGTTGTGGTTCTCGTCCTCGGTCACATAGTTGGCATACAGGGGAATGCGGTCTTCCTTCCATCCACTGGGACCGGTCACGCAGACCTTGTACAGGCTTCCCTCCCGAATGGCATCCTCGCCCTCCAGGTCGATTTCCCAGCTGCCGCCTCCCAGGGAACGCAGAGGATGGGATTCCCGGTTCCAGTCATTGAATTCACCTGTCAGGTGCAGGGCCTGAGCTCCCGGTGCCCATTCCCGGTACACCCATCCCCGGTCAGTCCTGTGAAGTCCGAAGTAATGGGCGCCCATGGCAAAATCCGACAGGGTCTGTCCCGGGGAGAGCAGTTCACCCAGCCGCTGAGAATAACGGGCCACACGCCAGTTCAGATCCCCTTCAAACGCCCCAAGCTGGGGATTGAGTTCGAGGATGTGCAGCTTTCCTTGTCCATCCATCTTTCATGTGCGAAGACCGCCGGGCCTTCGCCCTCCTCTCTTCTGTCCTCATCGCAGGAAACCCTGCCTTCGGGTTCAGGTCAACATTACCACAGCATCCTTTCTTCCGCAAGGAAGAAATGTCCCCCG
>CACYCQ010000210.1:0-9796 GCA_902772995.1 uncultured Eubacteriales bacterium | reverse complement strand
GGCGTATCGGACTGACGGTCAGCCAAAGCGGCATCCTGATTCCCCGGAAATCCGTGACAGCCGTGATGGGCATCTGTGACAGACCCGTACCCAGAAGACCTACCCGATGCGCGCTGTGTGCAAAAACGGACTGCCCGTTCCGGGAGGAACGGAATTCATAGAGGAAAGGAAAGAGTGAAGATGGAGATGAAACCGGAACAGATCTGCCTGCTGGATGGAGGCATGGGAACCCAGCTTCAGGAACATCTTCGTCCGGGTGAGGCACCGGAACTGCTGAATCTGCGCAGACCGGAAGTGATCGAGCAGGTGCACAGGAACTATCTGGAAGCTGGCTCACGGATCCTGCTGACCAACACCTTTGGTGCCAACCGGCGCAAGCTGGAAGGAAAGGGGGTCACGGTGGCGGAGGTGGTGAGTGCGGCAGTAGGCAATGCCAGAAGAGCTGCAGGCAGCCTTGCGCGTGTTGCTCTGGATATCGGCCCCATCGGGGAAATGCTCCGGCCATTGGGCACCCTGGATCCCCAGGAGGCGGAGTCCATCTTCAGCGAAGTGATCGATGCCGGTGTGCGTGCCGGCGCTGACCTGATCTATTTTGAGACATTTTCAGACCTGATGGAGATTCGTGCCGGCATCCTGGCCGCCAGGGACAGGTGCGACCTGCCAGTCTTTGCCACCATGACCTTTGAAGCCACAGGCAGGACCTTCCTGGGCGTCAGTGCGGAAGCCGCCGCGCTGTCCCTCAGTGCGCTGGGGGTCTCGGCGGTGGGCATCAACTGCTCCATCGGGCCGGAGGCCGCCGCGGGCATCCTTGAACGGATGGCCGCTTATACCGACCTGCCGCTGATTCTCAAGCCCAATGCCGGAATGCCGGACCCCATGACCGGCGCATATGAGATGACCCCTGAGGAATTTGCCCGGCAGATGGCCTCTCATCATTTGGCGGATTATCTGGGTGGCTGCTGCGGAACGACCCCGGCTTTCATCCGGGCATTGTCCGACAGCCGGCCTGAAAAGACACAGTCTCGTCCCGCGGCCCGCAGCGGCCTGTGCTCCATGTCCCGGGTGGTTCATCTGGACGGAGGAATCCACGTGATCGGGGAGCGTATCAATCCCACGGGCAAGAAGAAGCTCCAGGAGGTACTGCGGCAGGGAGACCTGCGTGAAGTGGAACGGCTTGCGGCAGAACAGGAAGAAGCGGGTGCTGAGCTTCTGGACATCAATGTGGGCGTTCCCGGTGTGGACGAGGTCCGTCTGATGAGGGAGGTCGTGCTCACGGTGACCGCAGTCAGCAGCCTGCCCCTGTGCATCGATTCCACCAATCCCCAGGTGCTTGAGGCTGGTCTCCGAACGGCGCCCGGCCGATGCCTGATCAACAGCGTCAACGCCTCTGAAGCATCCATGGACAGCGTCCTGCCCCTGGCCAGGAAGTACGGTGCGGCTATCGTCGCGCTGGCGATGGGAAAAAGCGCCCTGCCCCAGAGTACTGAAGAACGGCTGAAATATGCCCGGACGATCTGCACACGGGCCGAAGCGGAGGGCATCCGCAGGGAAAACATCTGCGTGGACTGCCTGACGCTGACCGCCGGCGCCCAGCAGGATCAGGTCCAGGAAACCCTCAGGGCTGTGCGGGATATCCGCAGACAGGGGATGCAGACGGTGCTTGGCGTGAGCAATATCTCCTTCGGCCTGCCCGAAAGGCTGCTGCTGACCCGGACCTTTCTCTCCCAGGCTATCGCCTGCGGCCTCACGCTGCCCATATTGAATCCCTGCCAGAAGGAAATCATGGATACCGTGGATGCCTGCAGGGTGCTCACAGGAGAGGATGAGGGAGCCAGGCGGTATTCCGAGATGCATGCGATGGTGCAGGTCCGGCCTCAGGCGGAGCATGGCGTTCTCAGCCTGGAGGATGCCATTCTCCGCGGACTGGAAGGAGATGCGGAACAGGCAGTTCGGGAACTGCTTGTGCATACGGACCCCATGGAGGTGATCAGCAGAAACATCCTCCCGGCACTGGATGAAGTGGGAACCCGCTATGAAACGCAGCAGATCTTCCTGCCGCAGCTCATGAACTCCGCAAAGGCTGCCGGCGCAGCCTTTGATGTGCTGCGCGCGCAGATGTCCGGCGGAAGCATCGGTGAAAAAGGCCCCATTGTGCTGGCGACGGTGGAGGGAGACATCCACGATATCGGCAAGAACATCGTCCGTACCGTTCTGGAGAATACCGGCTTCAAAGTGATCGACCTGGGCCGGGACGTTCCGGCGGAGCGGGTGCTGGAGGCAGCCCTGCAGAACCATGCGCGTCTGGTGGGCCTGTCCGCCCTGATGACCACCACCCTCCCAGGAATGAAACGGACTATCGACCTCTTCCACGAAAAGGGAATCCGCATCCCCATTGTGGTGGGCGGTGCCGTGCTCACCCAGGCGTATGCCGATGAAATCGGCGCGGATTACTACGCCAAAGATGCCAAACAGACCCAGGACATTGCCCGGTCACTGATCCCTGACTAAGCAAAAGCCCGCCGCAGCGGAGGTGATTTCTCCGAAACGGCGGGCTTTTCTCTTTCGGTTCATGTAGGGGATCGGAAAACCGCGGAAAAAACGTGCGGATTCTTCAGCGAAATTCAGCTGTGGTGCAGGAACAGGCCCATCATGGCGCCGCAGATTCCACCCACGATATGCGTCAGGTGGGAGATATTGTCGGCACTGAACAGTCCTGCCGTGATTTCCTGGGTCAGGTACAGAGCCGCAACTGCGATCAGGGTCAGAGGAATCTCACCGGACTTGGCTCCGGCAGTGGACGCCAGAAAAATCAGCATGTACACGATGCCGGATGCGCCCATCAGCGCGGTGGAGGCCGGGCCCAGCGTCAGATGGAAGAGCGCGGAGACCACTGCCGTGACGGCACACATGATAAACAGCCGCATGCTCCCGTAGCGCTCTTCCACAATGGCACCCAATGCCAGGATAGATGCCATGTTGGACAGGTAATGGGTAAAATCTGCATGCCCCAGGACGTGACAAAACAGACGGAGGATATACAGCATACTGAAGGGAGAACGGTATACTGAAAAAACCATCTGGTTGCTTTTTTCTCCCGTGAGTATCGAAAGTCCCAGTGCTCCCAGGGAAACAATGGCAAACAGGAGGATAAACGGGGCATTGAAAGTGAAAACGATTCTACGCTTTTGCATGTGCACCTCTCATATGGAACCTTCGGGAGTCAGATAAACCACTTCCGGAGGATTGTTGATCCGGGGAATCCGTTTGGTGTTGGTCATGCCACGGCTGATCACCAGTTTTCCATCATGGACACCGGACGTCAGCGGAGGAAAGAGTCCCTGGTCCGGCGCAAACACTCCCTGCCCAAGGAAGCGCCACTGTCCGCCATGAGCATGGCCTGAGAGGACCAGATCCAGAGGGAGGTTCTTCAGATAACGGGGATAGTACTCAGGATGGTGGCAAAGCAGAATATGGTACCCCTCCTGCTGAAAAAACACATTCAGCCATTCCAGATCCGGCGGCTTTTTTCCGCGCTCCCGGCGGAGATCCCCGGTGTGCGGAAGTCCAGCGCGGGACGCGCGCCAGGCACGCATTCCCAGCACCCTCCCTGAGGTCAGTCCGCCGATGACCAGGTTTCCAAAGACTTCAAACCGATTGTCCAGAACATGGCAGCCCGTGGAAGAAAGCAGGGACAGGTCCTTTTTCCTCAGACAGGACTCGTGATTCCCCAGGGAAAGGAAAGTCGGGGCCAGACGGACACAGTCAGCCAGCAGGGGCAGCACATTTGAACCGGGATCTCTCAGGCTTTGCCGCTGTTCTCCGATGTCCATCATGAGGTCTCCGGCGATGCAGATAATCTGCGGATTACGCCGGGCAACAATATCCATGACGGGTTCCGGGTCTGAGTTGTGAAAGTCCGCCAACAGAGCGATGGAACAGGGAAGAGTAGGGAGGACATAGGTAGTTTCCTGCATCATTCAGAGCTCCTTTATCATTGGGAATAGGATACTCTCAAATGCCCGCCCCGTCAATCCACGCTTGTCATACGAGAAGAACAATCATGAGTCAAATCTCTGTACGGAAATTCATTTATATTATAATCAATATACATAAAGTAAGCTTGTTGACTTAATGACTCCCCTGTGGTAAAATGCCCTATCCCAATACGAAAACGGAGGATCAGAAATATGACTCATATCAAGACTCTGACCACGCGCAACCTTTGTGAAAGTGCAAAGAAGGGCGGCTGCGGAGAGTGCCAGACTTCCTGCCAGTCTGCCTGCAAGACCAGCTGCGGAATTGCGAATCAGCAGTGTGAAAACAAGAAGCAGGACAAGTAAGAGATGACCCGGACCCGCCGCGCATTCGCGGCGGTTTTTTCATATTGATAATTCAGGAGAAGACCTATGATACATCGTTTCCATCTGGATGAGTTCTATATCGTGGTGGACCCGTGTTCGGCATCCGTGCACGTGGTGGACGAAATCGCCTATGAACTCATCGGCCGGTATCTGACAACGCCCCGTGACCAGCTGATTGAAGAACTTGCCCGGCAGTTTGGACAGAGCCTGGAAGAGATTGGGGAATGCTATGATCAGGTGACCGCACTTCGGGAACAGGGACGCCTGTTCACGCAGGACACCTTTGAACCTCTGGCCGGTGAACTGAAACAGCGCACTTCAGGGGTGGTTAAGGCCCTGTGTCTGCATGTGGCCCACACCTGCAATCTCAATTGTGCCTACTGTTTTGCAAGCCAGGGCAAGTACCATGGGGAGCGGGCAGTCATGTCCTTTGATGTAGGCAGGCAGGCCCTCGACTTCCTTGTGGCCCATTCCGCCAACCGGCGGAATCTGGAGGTGGACTTCTTCGGCGGAGAACCCCTGATGAATTTTGAAGTGGTCCGGCAGCTGGTGGCATATGCCCGGTCCATCGAAAAGCAACACGGAAAGAATTTCCGTTTCACACTGACCACCAACGGAATGCTCATCAATGACGAAGTTATTGATTTTGCCAACCGGGAAATGAGCAACGTGGTCCTCAGTCTGGACGGCCGCAGGGAAATTCACGACCGCTGCCGGGTGGACTATGCGGGGAACGGGAGCTGGGACCGGGTAGTACCTCTGTTCCAGAAGCTGGTCAAGGCCCGTGGAGGAAAGAACTACTACATGAGGGGAACATTTACCCATGCCAATCCGGATTTTCTCAAGGATATCGAAACCATGCTGGATCTGGGATTCAGCGAATTGAGCATGGAACCCGTGGTCTGCGCCGAGGGGGATCCGGCGGCGCTCACACAGGAGGACCTGCCCATCGTGCTCCGGCAGTATGAGGATCTTGCCCGGCTGATGCTCAGGCGGCACAGGGAAGGACGCCCCTTCACCTTCTACCACTATATGCTGGATCTGGCGGACGGACCCTGCATCTACAAGCGCATCTCAGGGTGCGGTTCCGGGACGGAGTACATGGCAGTCACGCCCTGGGGGGACCTGTATCCCTGTCACCAGTTTGTGGGCGAGGAGAGGTTCCGGTTGGGGGATGTGTGGCACGGTGTCACCAATGAAGCTGTCCGGCAGGAGTTTGCCTCCTGCAATGTCTACGCCCGTGAGGAGTGCCGGGATTGCTGGGCCAGGCTTTACTGCTCCGGCGGCTGTGCAGCCAATGCCTATCATGCCACCGGGTCCGTCAAGGGAGTCTACCGGACCGGATGTGAACTGTTCCGCAAGCGGATGGAATGCGCCATCATGCTCCAGGCCGCCCTGGCCATGTCAAAAGAGGATGACTGATGGAAACGCCGGTGTGCGATTTTGTAGAGTCCTACCAGCGGCAGAAAACCGTGCGCATGCACATGCCCGGGCACAAGGGACAAGTGCTTGTGGGCCCGGAAGCCCTGGACATAACTGAAATCCAGGGCGCAGACGAGCTGTACCGGCCGGAGGGCATCCTTCAGCGCAGCGAGGAAGAAGCCAGTCGCCTCTTTGGCAGCGGAAGAACCGTGTACAGCGTCGAGGGGTCCTCCCTGTGTATCCGTGCCATGCTGATGCTGGCCTGCTGGAGGGCGCGGGAAAAAGGAATTCCGCTGCGCATTGCGGCAGGAAGAAACGCCCACAGGACGCTGATGAGTGCAGCGGCCCTTCTGGACCTGGAGGTCCGATGGATTCTTCCTGGCCCGGAGGAAGGGCTGCTATCCTGCAGGGTGACCCCGGAAAAGGTAGAGGAGATGCTCCGTCAGGAACAGGTGATGGCGGTATATGTCACCTCCCCGGATTATCTGGGGCACCTGACGAAAATTGACGCTCTTGCCCGAGTCTGCCATCGCCATGATACGCTGCTCCTGGTGGACAATGCCCACGGGGCTTATCTGCGCTTTCTTCCCCGGGACCTGCATCCTCTCAGCCTCGGCGCGGATATGTGCTGTGACTCTGCTCACAAGACGCTGCCCTGCCTGACGGGAGCCGCGTATCTGCACCTGTCCGCACAGCTGGATGAAGGCTTGCGGGCACGTGCAGAACAAGCCATGGCGCTCTTTGGTTCCACAAGCCCTTCCTATCTGATCCTCCAGTCACTGGACAGGGTCAATGCGTTGCTGGCGGGAAAATATGGCGAGCAGCTTGTCCGGGCAGTCAAGCGGCTCGACCGCCTCCGGCAACGGCTTCTGGAGCAGGGATGGAAACTGGAAGGGGAAGAGCCCCTCAAGCTGACGCTGACTGCCAGCCGGTGCGGGGTTGAAGGCACAGTCCTTTCCGATAAGCTGCGGGAACATGGCATTGAGTGTGAATTCAGTGACCGGGATTATGTGACCCTGATGCCCTCCGCATGGACCCGGGAGGAGGACTGGCAGCGCCTGGAACAGACGCTTCTGTGTTTTCCGGCAAAAGAAGCTCTTCCTGCAGCACCTCCTTCCATCGGAGCCCCGCGGCAGGTCTGTTCCATCCGGGAGGCCATGTTCAGCCCCAGCATGGAGGTTCCCGTGGAAGATGCCCTGGGGAGAATTCTGGCGGATGCCCATTCGGGCTGTCCGCCGGCAGTACCTGTACGCATTGCCGGGGAGCGTCTGGACGAAGAAGCCCTCCGCTGTTTCCGATACTATGGGATCACCACCTGCCGGGTACTTTGTGAAGCCCCCGGGGAACAGGCTCCACAATCCGGCGGCTGATCTTTTTTCATACCGGAGTTGTGGGAAGGAATTGACAGAAGGAAGAGTGGCCCATATAATTCTCAAAAATCCCCGTTTGTCCACAAAACTGCGAGTAAAGAAGGAGAAGAAAATGTTAGGAAAAGTGATCCGCGAAGGACTGACATTTGATGATGTGCTTCTTGTCCCCCGTCACAGCAATGTGCTTCCCCGGGATGTCCGGCTGGAGACCCGACTGACGGACAGAATCAAATTGAATATGCCCCTTCTGTCTGCCGCCATGGATACCGTCACGGAGGCCCCCATGGCCATTGCCATGGCCAGAGAAGGCGGGCTCGGCATCGTTCACAAGAACATGTCCATTGAACTGCAGGCTATGGAAGTGGACCGGGTGAAGCGCTCTGAAAACGGTGTGATCTCCGATCCGTTTCACCTTTCTCCCCGCCATCAGGTCCGGGATGCGGAGGAACTGATGGCGCGCTACCGGATTTCCGGCGTGCCCATTACGGAGGGGAAAAAGCTGGTCGGAATCATCACCAACCGCGACCTGCGTTTTGAAACCGATTATGATCGTCCCATCAGCGAGGTGATGACTGCCACCAACCTGATCACGGCACCGGTGGGCACCACGCTGGAGCAGGCCAGGGCCATTCTTGCCCGGCACAAGATAGAAAAGCTCCCGCTGGTGGATGAAGAAGGAAACCTGTGCGGACTGATTACCATCAAGGATATTCAGAAGGCGGCGAAATACCCCCATTCCGCCAAGGACCCCCAGGGGCGTCTGCTCTGCGGTGCGGCGGTTGGCGTGACCGGGGATGTGTTTGAACGTATCAGCGCTCTGATAGAGGCTGATGTGGACATTCTGTGCATCGACACGGCCCACGGGCACAGCGAAGGTGTGCTCAGGCAGATCGAAAAGATCCGCGTCGCTTTCCCGAAACTGCCCCTTATTGCGGGAAATGTGGCCACGGCGGCCGCTACACGTGCTCTCATCGAAGCCGGAGCGGACTGCGTCAAGGTGGGCATCGGTCCCGGCAGCATCTGCACCACCCGCGTGGTGGCTGGCATCGGCGTACCGCAGGTGACCGCCATTTCAGACTGTGCCGAGGAAGCGGAAAAACTGGGCAAGAGGATTATCGCGGACGGCGGCATCAAGTATTCCGGAGATATCGTCAAGGCGATTGCCGCCGGCGGCTCTGCGGTCATGCTTGGAAGCCTGCTGGCGGGTACCGAAGAGGCACCGGGTGCCCTGGAGATTTACCAGGGACGCCAGTTCAAGGTCTACCGGGGCATGGGAAGCATGGCTGCGATGGAAAAGGGCAGCAAGGACCGCTATTTCCAGGAGGATGCCAAGAAACTGGTTCCCGAAGGTGTGGAGGGACGTGTTCCCTACCGCGGTTCCCTGAGCGACACCGTGTACCAGCTTCTGGGAGGACTGCGCTCTGGCATGGGATACTGCGGAACTCCGAACATCGATGCCCTGCGGCACGATGCCGAGTTTATCCGGATTACCAGCGCGGGCCTTGTGGAAAGTCATCCCCACGATATCAACATTACCAAGGAAGCTCCCAACTATACCCGTGAGGGCTGAGAAGCCTGTCTTCCCGCAAAGCACGATTGTCTGCCATTCCGTCATGAAGGACAGCGCCCCAGATAGGGCGCTGTCCTGTTTTACGCTAAAATTGGTCATGGTCATCCCTGCAGGCCACGTGCAGGACTCAGGTTTCCCATGGAAAGGAGAACATGTTTCAGGCTGCATGGGGAAGAAGGCACGTAGACAGCCACAAAGCCCCCCTTCAGATGAAGGGGGGCTATTTTTTCAGGATATCTTACAGCTGGGGGCCGGCGGAAACCAGTGCCTTGCCGGCTTCATTGGACTCATACTTGACAAAGTTCTTGATGAAGCGCTGAGCCAGGTCCTTGGCCTTCTCATTCCAGGTTTCCACATCCGCATAAGTGTCGCGGGGATCCAGAATCTTGGGATCAACACCCGGCAGCTCGGTGGGCACTTCAAAGTTGAAGTAAGGAATGGTCTTGGTGGGCGCATTGAGGATGTGTCCGTCAAGGATGGCATCGATGATACCACGGGTGTCTTTGATGGAAATCCGCTTGCCGGAGCCGTTCCAGCCGGTGTTGACCAGGTAGGCCTTTGCACCGCTCTTTTCCATCTTCCGGACCAGTTCCTCAGCATACTTGGTGGGATGCAGCTCAAGGAAAGCCTGGCCGAAGCATGCGGAGAAGGTAGGAGTGGGCTCGGTAATGCCGCGCTCGGTGCCGGCCAGCTTGGCGGTGAAGCCGGACAGGAAGTAATACTTGGTCTGCTCAGGCGTCAGGATGGAAACCGGGGGCAGCACGCCAAAGGCATCCGCGGAGAGGAAGATGACGTTCTTGGCATCGGGGCCTGCAGAAATCGGGCGGACATTCTTGACGATCTTGTCGATGAACTCGATCGGATAGGAAACACGGGTGTTCTCCGTCACGCTCTTGTCAGCAAAGTCGATCTTGCCGTTCTCATCTACGGTCACGTTCTCCAGCAGAGCATTGCGCCTGATGGCATTGTAGATGTCAGGCTCGGATTCCTTATCCAGGTTGATGACCTTCGCGTAGCAGCCGCCCTCGAAGTTGAACACGCCGTTGTCGTCCCAGCCGTGCTCGTCGTCACCG
>CACYCQ010000209.1:0-7038 GCA_902772995.1 uncultured Eubacteriales bacterium | reverse complement strand
TCCATGGCGTTTTTCCGGAAAGCGGCAGAATGAACGCATCGTCTGGCGAATGTCCGGAGCCTCTCCGGAGACCGCCGCCCGGTTCACAAAGAGGAGGTCTCTTCGATGAAAAGAATGCTGCTGTATTGTCTGCTTGCCCTGTGCCTGCTCACCGTCCCCGCCGCCCTGTGCGAGACACCGGTGACCGCCGTCAGCTGGGATTCCCTCCGTGCGGAGGCGCAGGCCGACGGGCTGACCTTCCGGACCTTCATCTATGACGCACTGGGCCTGCAGATCGACATCCCGGATCTCATGACCCGCGTGCAGGTTTCCCCGGAGGATCAGGAGGAGGGCGTGCTGGACCGGTTCATCATCGATGATAACGATGACCATATTCTGGTCATCAAGCTCAGCCCGCTGGGGGACCTTCGGACCCTGGAGGATCTGGAGGCGTTTCTGAGGGAGAACTATGCCTCGATCAGCGCAGGCTACGGCGTCTACAACGGGCTCAATGCCCTGGTCTTTGCAGATTCCGCCTCCGGGATTGCTACCTGCTGCATGGTCAGCGATGATGCCCGTTTCCTGCAGTTTACCTTCTCCCCGGTCAGCGATCCGACGGTGGCCTCCCTGGTCAGGTATGTTTTCGGGTCCCTGCGTCCTCTTGACGCCTCACGTTCAGGAAAATGAGGGTGCCCCTGGGCCCCTTTGCAGTGTGCACCCGCCTTAAGGGGTCTGCGAAAGGGGCCCGGACCGCTTACCCGTTTTTCCCGGAAGAGTCGAGTCCTTCCAGTATCCTGTACAGAAGCGTATACAGGGTCCGCGCCTCCTCCCCGGAGATCCGGATGCAGGAGCCGATCCTCTGAGGGATTCCTTCCGCCTTCTCCCTGAGCGCCGCGCCTTCCCTTGTCAGGGTGATCCGGACAACCCGCTCATCCTCACTGGAGCGCCGGCGCACGACATACCCCGCTTTTTCAAGCTTGTGCAGAAGCGGCGTCAGCGTCCCGCTGTCCAGATACAGCGTCTTTCCCAGTTCTCCCACGGAGACCTGACCCCTTTCCCACAGGACGAGCATGACGATGTACTGCGTATAGGTCAGATTCAGAGGTTTGAGGATCTCGGCATACTGTCCCGTCACCCTGCGGGCGCACGCATACAGAGGAAAGCAAAGCTGGTTTTCAATCCTCAGCGCGTCATTTTGCCCTGTCCTGTCTTCCATCCGTCCATCCCCTTTTCCTTACATCAGGCCGGCGATGCAGGCCTCCACATCTTTCATGGACATGGTGGGTTCAAACCGCGCCACCACATTTCCGGAGCGGTCAACGATGAATTTCGTAAAGTTCCATTTGATCTCCGGGTTGTTCTTGTAATCCTTGTCGATGGTTTTGAGCATGGCCGCCATCATCAGCGCCTTGGGCCCCCTGCCGAAGCCTTCAAAGCCCTTCTGGCTCTTCAGAAAACCGTACAGGGGGATTGCGGTCTCCCCGTTCACATCCGTCTTCTTCATCTGGGGAAATTTCGTGTTGTAGTGAAGCTGGCAGAATTCGTGGATTTCCTCATCCGTGCCGGGGGTCTGGCCGGCAAACTGGTTGCAGGGGATATCCAGGACCTCAAAGCCCTGGTCGTGGTATTTTTCGTAAATGGCCTCGATATCCTTGTAATGCGGCGTAAATCCGCAGCCGGTGGCCGTGTTGACCACCATCACCACTTTACCTTCGAAATCCTTCATGGACTTTTCGCTGCCGTCGGCAGCCACAACGCTGTAATCGTAGAATGACATTGTCTGATTCCTCCTGAATTGATTTTTTCAAATTGTATTTTACGCAATTTAATTGGCTTGTCAAGCCATTTTTTGAGTTTTTATCTTTCCCGCCGTCCGCTCACCCCTTGACGCCACCTTTTCCCGGAGCGTCAAGGGAGATTCCCGGGAAACATGGGGCTGCACCTGACAGGCGGCCTTCAGGCGGGGATGGAGATTTGAACCCGGATACCTCCTCCCGTGTTCCCGGCAGAAGATGAACGACCGGCCGTTCCTGCTCCGGTCGTCGGATACGGAAGCGGAATCTGCAGTCAGAAATGTCCGCACGCACAGCAAAACGAGGCCCTGCAGTCATGCAGCGCCTCGTTTTTTCGTCCGGAGAAGGTCCGTTCAAATGTGCTTCGATTGAACACGGCCCCGCACGCGGGCGGCTCCGCCCGGGGGCCGGGGTCCTCTTCTCACGTCCGTCAGTTCAGTTTTTTCCCGCCGATGACCACATCCCTGGGCTTTATGGAGCTGAAGCCTTCGTGTTCTGCCGTCAGCAGGTCCTGGTCAAACACGAGGAAGTCCGCATCCTTCCCGACTTCAATGGAGCCCTTCCTGTCATCAATGCCAAGCTGGACGGCGCCGTTGATGGTATAGCCCAGGATCATCTCCTCGATGCCCATCTTCTCGTCCAGAGGGAGAAACGGCTCCTCTGTCCTGTTGTATTCGGGGGCGATGGTTTTTTCGTTCGTCCAGCGCGTCATTCCGACCTCCATGCCGAGATAGGGGCTCCAGGTCTTGAACTCATCGAAGTCGATGTCGTCGCTGGACCAGGTCACCAGCGCGCCGGTGTCCCAGACCGATTTGGAACGGTACATGTTTGACGCCCGCTTTTCGCCCATCAGGGTGTACCAGAGCTCATAGGGATTGCCGCCGATGTTTCCGCTGTGCCACGCGGGCGTATAGTTTGCGATCACGCCAAGCTTTGCAAAGCGGTCCAGATCCGCGTCATCCTGTACCCACAGATGGGAGCTGGTGACCTTCACGCGGAACCTGTCCCCCAGTTCCTTTCTGGCCATCTCCACGCCGTCCAGCACCACACGGGAAGCGGCATCGCCGACGGTGTGAAGATGCAGGTCCATGCCCTCCTCGTTCAGTTTCACGAGCAGCTCCGCCATCTCCCCGCTGCTCAGGGCGGTGATTCCCCGCCTGCTGACATCCGCATAGGGTTCAAGCATTGCCGCGGTAAGGAGCTTCAGGGTGCCGTCGATGAAGATCTTCAGGGTATGGACCTTCATATGCTCCGTGTCAAATTCACGGTTGAGGCGCCTGAGCCCCTTCAGCCCCTCCTCCACCTCCCGCGAGGATGAGATCACATAGCAGCCATCCACATACACCGGCAGCCTGCCCTGCCTGTCCAGCTCGCGCAGGTGCCTGTAGATCCGCTCATTGAAAATGTTGTTCCCCGGGATACCCGCATCAAAGACGCAGGTCACCCCGTTTTCCACCGAGAAGCTGATCCAGCGCAGAAGCGATGCTTCGACCTGCTCATCGGTCAACTCCATGCAGCCATCCATCTGGATGGGCAGCTCCGCGGCGCCTTCATAAACGTTTCCGGTCACATGTCCGTCCTTGCGCACATAATAGCTCAGGCCGGGAACGGGGTCCGGCGTATTGTCCGTGATGCCGTGACGGGCAAGAAGCCTGGAGTTCACCCAGACGCTGTGGCCTTCCGCCTCGACAATCAGCAGCTCGCTGTCCGGACAGATGCCGTCCAGATCCTCCTTGACGATGGTGGCACCCTGGAGGTTCTTCTGCTCCAGCGCGAAACGGTATGTCTTCCGGCCGGGATTGCTGCGGACATACTCCGCCATGAAGTCCAGGATGTCCTTTTTCCCGCAGCGCGGCACGGGAACATCCCCCGGCGAATAGTCAAAGCCGGCGGCCATGGTGACATGGACGTGGCTGTCGATGATGCCGGGCATGATGAACTTCCCGCCCAGATCGGTGATCTCGCCCTCAAAGGCCGAAAGCCCGGACCCGTCGCCCACATAGATGAATTTCCCGTCCTTCACCGCAAGGGCGGTGGCCCTCGGTTTCCGGCTGTCCGCCGTGAAAATGTTCGCGTTTCTGATGATCCGGTCCGCCTTCATGTGCATGGTCTTCTTTCCTGTTTCGGCGCCCTTTCCGGTCAGACGGCACCCCTGTCTCATCAGGTCCCGTCCCGGTCAGCGCACCCGGCTATCGGTTCCTCAACATGATCTTCCCTGAGGGTCCTCCCCCTCCTGTCCTTCAGGTTCCCGGCGCTGCCGCCGGAAGGATGGAGCCTGTTGACCGTGCATCCGCCTCCGGACATCATTTTCCGCAAAGACGCGCGGCGAAACCAGGAAGTTCCCCCCTTATTCTTCTTCCTTCTTATTCACCTCATTGTAGAAGTTGACGATAATGGAGGTGATCAGTGCAACCACAATGACACCGTAAAGTCCGAGGATGACGGAGAGTATCCGTCCGATGGGGGTCACTGCGGCAAAATCGCCAAAGCCGATGGTGGTCACAATGGCAAAGCAGTACCACAGCCCATCTGTGAAACTGGTGATGCCTTCCTCCACAAGGGGCAGCACCAGTGAAATCGCGATGATCAGCACCACGATGCCGAACATGATTTCCGCAGCGTAGGTTTTGTGAAAAATCTTCCTCAGCGTGGGCATGTCAAAGCGGGAAAAGGTGATGCTCCCCACATGAGCGAGGCTTTGCCAGGCGATAAAGACGATCAGGGAAACCAGTTCCATCTCCCACATCAGCATCACGATGGCTGCGATCAGTCCGAGGTTGATAAAGACGCTTCGGGGGGTGCGGTCCCGAAGGATGGTCAGAATCCTGCCGATGATCAGCGCGCCCTCGTAAATCCAGATGACGACCCTGATCCCAAGATCGGTGGTGTAGGCATCCATGGCAAGCGTCCCGCCTTCCGCGCTTCGGCTTCTGAGCAGGATCAATCCTGCACACAGCAGGGAAACGAAAATGTAGATGCCGTGACGGACCACCTCCAGAGAGTGCTTGAGCCGGGCAAAGGGAATGCGGATCATCTGGGAAAGGGCCATGATCAGGAACAAGAGCGCGACCAGGCCCCATTTCCCGGGAGTGTTTTCCATATCGGCGACGGTATAGAAGTATTTGAGATAGTATCCCGCCAGTGCCACGATCGCCAGAGACAGCATGCTGTCAAGGACGACAAGAACGGTTGCGTGTTCAGGTTTTTTCTTTGCAGGCATGGACAATTCTCCTTTTATATGCTTTGTCAGCCGGATCCGTTTTCTTCGCCTTCACCCGCCCGTACCGGGATCCGTCATGGCCGAAGGGCCGCACCCGCGGCAGAAGATTCTTCAAAACAGTCCCGGAGAGTCAACCGGGGAAAATCATGTGTGTCCTGGATTTTTTGTCTGTCCCTCAACATGAGATGGAAAGAGCGGCACGGGAAATGCCGCTTCAGGGGCCGTGCCGGTTTGTTGTCGGTTCCAGAGCTTTGACATGCAGGGAACAGGGCCCCTCATGCCGCATCCGGGAGCGCCTCCTCTGCAGCGGCAGCCGGTTCTGCTTTTTTCACATCCTCTCCATAGATCGCCGTCCAGTCGTTTGCCATGGATATGGGCGTATACCCCTGGGCAGCATATTCCTCCGATTTCTTTGCCCAGTCCTGGGTTCCCCATTCCCGCAGCGCATCATCCGCAACGATCATGAACGCCGCCGCCGGATACCTGTTGTTGCGGAGGGCATAATTGAGCATGCTGGTATCGCTGCCGCTGTTTCCAAAGGCCAGCACGGGGCGCTGACCGATCTCCCGCTCGATGAAAATGGTTTTATTCGCGTTGAGGTTCTTCTGGATGAATCCGCCGGTGATGACAAGCGGCTCATCCCTGCCGTCCTGTCCGTATTTATAATCCATATTCGAGGAGGTTTTCTCATGCCCCATCAGCTTGATTTCAAATTCCGTGCCGATAACGTGATTGGGAGTGACATAGCCGCTGATGGGGGAATTCGCCACGATGGCGCGCGTGGTGGTCCGCTCCGTTCCGCTGACCACATACACGGTGAAGCCGTTGTCATACAGATATGCAACCAGTTCCGTCATCGGGAGATAGAATCCGTCCATATACCGCATGTTCGTGAAGTAGTCGGTCTTTTTCCTGCCGAATTCCTGCGCATAGTCATACAGTTCCCCGACCGTCATGCCGGTGTAGGCTCTGGCAAAATCCCTGGCCAGGGCTTCTCCGGCAACATAACCCGGAGCGATGGACCGTGCCACCGCTTTCAGTTCTTCCTTATCCTTCTTTGAAAGATATTCACTGTCGTCCAGACGCGTGGCGCAGAAATCCATGAACATCATCGTATCATAATATGTGAAAAACGTTTCGCACGTGAGGGTTCCGTCCATGTCAAATACGGCGATGCGGTCCTTTGGGGGAATGTAATTCGCCGGATCGTCCTCATTGGTGACTTTGGCCACATAGCTTCTGAGCTCTTCGGCAGCCGCGGAGCCGTCGGCCCAGTACTTTGTCAGCGGCCGGGACACATTTTCATTTTGTCCGGTCTGTTCCGTCCCGGGGAACCGGACAATATTGGCGTCTTCCCCGCCTGTTTCTGTCAGGGCTTGTGCAAAACCAGGGGCAGTGAAAAGCAGCACTGCGGCAAAAATAGCCAGAACAGCGGCAATCCTGTGATGTTTCATGGGGTTTCCTCCTTCAGTATCATCTATCAACATTTCTGCCAGCGTCGCCTTCATCGGTTTGGCGGCAAGCCGGTCAGGCAACACTGGCTGGCGACTGCCGGCCGCCGGAGGACCGTAACCGAATATCTTTTGCGGCAGTTGGCACAAGGCCGGAAATGGTCCTCAAAACCCATTATATTACCCATTGAATTGGATTCTGTAAATCAGAAAAATGATCGTCCGTCTTTTCATCGCATGACGCACAGTCTCATTTTCCGGTTGTCCCCGGTGCACCTGCCGCAAGGCAACGGCCTGCTTTGGCAGGCTGACCCTTGAGTCCTCTGAGCGTCACGGGACCCGGCCCGTCTTCATAACACCAGAAACTTCAGGGGGAAAACGGGATTATTTTAAAGCGGGAACAGCAGGATACCCTCTCCTCCGCCGGCGTCCTCCACATGAGTGTCCGGCACAGGGCGCATCACTTCTTCCGGGAACAGAAAAACCCCTGCATTTCTGCAGGGGTTTGTTGGGATCCGGCAACGTCCTACTCTCCCGGGCCGTCTCCAGCCAAGTACCATCGGCGCTGAAAGGCTTAACTTCTGTGTTCGGTATG
>CACYCQ010000208.1:0-2571 GCA_902772995.1 uncultured Eubacteriales bacterium | reverse complement strand
CATACCGAACACAGAAGTTAAGCCTTTCAGCGCCGATGGTACTTGGCTGGAGACGGCCCGGGAGAGTAGGACGTTGCCGGATCCCAAATAACACCTCTGCTACTGGCAGAGGTGTTTTACTAGGTTTAAGACATCTTAAGTTGAGATGGCGGAAAGGAAGTAGCAACATGGCGGATGTAAAACGCGTTGTGGTGACCACCGAAGGTCTGCAGAAGCTCAAGGATGAACTGGAATACAAGGAGACTACGGAAAAGATCAAGGTGGCGGAACAGCTTCGGTATGCCATTTCCCAGGGTGACCTGAGTGAGAATGCCGAATACGACGCGGCCAAGAACGATCAGGCAGTGCTTGAGCAGCGCATCACCGAACTCAGGCAGATGATTGAAAATGCGGTGATCGTGGATGAGACGAGCTCCGACGAGGTCGGCTTTGGAAGCCGTGTGGTCATCATCGATACCCGCGACAAGGATGCGGAAGAAGAGGAATACATCATCGTAGGTACGATCGAGGCTGATCCTTTCAGCGGCAAAATCTCCAATGAATCTCCCGTGGGTAGCGCCCTGATGGGACACCGCATCGGAGACGTCGTGGAAGCCCATACCCCTGGCGGGAACCGGTCTTACAAGATCCTGAACATTACCGCCTGATCAGATAGGAGGCTGCGATGAGCGACAGATCCCAGTTTGATGCTCCCGTCTATACGGAGCAGGAAACCATCCGCAGGGAGAAACTTGCTGCCTACAAATCTGCAGGCAGGGATCCCTATACCATTACCAAATATGACAGGACCCATTCTTCACAGGAAATCCTGACGCATTTTGACGAGCTTGATGGCAAGACCGTGTCCATCGCCGGGCGCATGATGAGCCGCAGGATTATGGGAAAGGCCTCCTTCATGCATCTGCTGGACGGGGAAGGCAGCGTTCAGGTCTATGTCCGCAGGGATGATGTGGGAACGGAATGCTATCAGGACTTTAAAACCTTTGATATCGGAGATATCCTTGGGGTGGAAGGGTTCGTGTTCAAGACCCAGACCGGTGAGATTTCCGTCCATGCGCAGAAACTTGTCCTTTTGACCAAGTCCCTGCGTGTTTTCCCGGAAAAGTACAACGGACTCAGGGATCAGGATATCCGTTACCGTCAGCGCTATGTGGATACCATCGTCAATCCCCAGGTCAAGGATACCTTCGTCAAACGCAGCCAGATTATCCGTGCGCTTCGCGAGTTCCTGGATGGACATGGATTCCTTGAAGTGGATACGCCGGTGCTGCAGACCATTGAAATCGGCGCCAATTCCCGTTCCTTTGTCACTCACCACAATGCGCTGGATATCCCCATGTATCTGAGGATTGAGACGGAGCTGTATCTCAAGCGTCTCATCGTCGGCGGATTTGAAAAGGTGTATGAGGTGGGTCGGATCTTCAGAAATGAGGGAATGGATACCCGCCATAATCCCGAGTTTACCTCCATTGAAGTGTATCAGGCCTATGCGGACTATGAGCAGGTGATGAACCTGGTCGAAGAACTGTACGTCTATGTTACGCAGAAGGTCTGTGGAACGCTGCAGATCCAGTATCAGGGCAAGGAAATCAACATGGCCGCTCCCTGGACCCGGATGACCATGGCGGAAGCCGTCAAAAAGTATTCCGGTATTGATTACTATGCCTGGCAGACCGATGAGGCAGCCAGGGCAGAGTGCGAGGCCAGAGGAGTGCATGTGGAGAAGGACGCGGTCAGGGGCCAGTGCCTGGAAGCCTGTTTTGACGAGTTTGTGGAAGCCAACCTGATTCAGCCCACATTCATTACCGATTATCCGGTGGCGATTTCTCCTCTGGCCAAGAGGAAGAAGGATGAACCGGACATGACGGAACGCTTTGAGTTTTTTGCCAACGGTTCCGAGCTTGGAAATGCTTTCTCCGAGCTGAATGACCCCATTGACCAGAGGGAACGCTTTGTCCGTCAGGCCCTGGCAAAACGCGCTCAGGGCGGGCACGCGGATTTGGATGAGGACTTCATTGCGGCGCTGGAGTATGGCATGCCGCCCACCGGCGGACTCGGATTCGGCGTAGACCGTCTGGTGATGCTGCTGACGGATTCTCCCAGCATCCGGGACGTACTGCTGTTCCCGACCATGAAGCCGCTTGACAAGGACAGGCCTGAAAAGACGGAGGAGAAAGCCGAAGGAGATTCAGTACCTGCGGCTCCTGTGGAGGAGAAGATCGATTTTTCCAAAGTGCAGATTGAACCGCTGTTCAAGGATTACGTCGATTTCGATACGTTCAGCAGGTCGGATTTCCGCGCCGTCAAGGTATTGGAGTGTGAGGCCGTGCCCAAGTCAAAGAAACTCCTGAAGTTCCTCCTGGATGACGGAACAGATGATAAACGCGTGATTCTGAGTGGAATTCATGAATTCTATGAGCCGGAGCAGCTGGTCGGAAAGACCTGCATCGCCATCACGAATCTCCCGCCCAGAAAGATGATGGGCATTGATTCCTGCGGCATGCTGATCAGTGCCGTCCACAAGGAAGACGACAAGGAAAAACTCCATCTCCTGATGGTCGATCCTGCGAT
>CACYCQ010000207.1:0-6673 GCA_902772995.1 uncultured Eubacteriales bacterium | reverse complement strand
TATAAACACCGGGAAGTCCCGGTGAAACGGGAGAGGGCGGGAAGATGAAAAAGATACTGTGGGCGGTGCTTGCGTGCATGCTGCTTTCATGCGGCGCCCTGGCGGACGTGGTTCGGGAAATGGACCCCGGTGAGATGGAAAAGAGCCTTGAGGGCAAAACGGTGTCCATTGTCTCCCCGGGGGTGGGCGCGGTTCTGGCGGGCAATGCCTCCGACTGGATCAAGGTGCGCCTGGGATTTGCCGGGGAAGAAGCGGCCCCGGCGAAACGGGTGAACTGGCAGCTGCTTGAAGAGGACGGGGGAGACCCGGTCCGGGAAGGCAGCCTTGAGGAAGTGAAGGGCGGCGTGACGGAGATCATCGTCCCCCTGTCGGCATTCCCCGGCCCCGGGGATTACTGGTTCACCGTGTCCGCGGAGGAGGACCGGCTGTTCCTCCCCTTCACGCTGATCATGCTGGAGGACCTGGCAGAAAGCAGGGCCGCCACGTCTGATGAGGCGCAGCGCTCCGACCCGGGCGCGGAGGAAGAGGATGACGTGGAGTCCCTGATTGTCGAATGGGAGTATGAACCCGTCGAGTCCAACGCGAAGCTGGATTCGGTGGACGCCATGATCATGCAGATCGCGGTCCCCATGATGAATGTGTTTGTGGAAAAGCACATGGATGAGGTCGTGGAGGTCCTGAGGCCCAAGGAGCTGGTCCGCTATCCGGACAAGAAGTCCGACACCCTGTATTCCGGCTACCTGTGGATCAAGGGGACCGACAGCGAGGACACCTCCCCCAGTGCGGCGGTCAAGGGGATGATCCACGCGGCCGCCCTGGCCACCAAGGAAGGGGAGAATGCGCAGATCCTCAGCCCCGAACTGCTGGAGGAATACACAAAGGCCAACGGGGAAAAGCAGCTGGCCAGAAGGCTCCTGAGCTTCTCGGAGGTCCAGGATACGGGAAAGGCCGATTTCTGGTGGCACATCGTCACGGTGGCCAACACGGACGGGACGCCCTTCCAGAACACGCTGTACCTGCTGTGCCACTTCCAGGACAGGGAGAGCGGACTGCTCACCCAGTGGAACTGCACCGACCAGGATGTGGTGGACGCGGTGCTGTCGGTCATCAGCAGCCAGGCGGACCTGAAGGAAATCAATGAGCAGGCCTATCTGTGGCTGTCCGGCCGGCACGGCATCCCGAATGGCGGCGAGGTGACCGAAATCCGGAGGGCGGAGGCCACCGAGGCCCCCGCGGCGCCGGAAACGCCCGCCGGGCCCGCGCAGGTTCCGGAGAGCGTCACCGCGTCCGGGCAGGAGGAGACGGCGGACACCCCCCCGGAGGAGGTCATGGAGGAGGGCACCGTTCCCCGCACGCCCCTGAGCCGGGAGGAGATTGAAAAACGCTATTCGGTCCGTCCCGTGGAGGAAGGCTCCTATTTCTATGTGCGCATCAACCGTGACAGGGGATGCAATGTGCGCAGCGGGCCCAGCCAGGACTCCCTGAAGGTGGGCACCACGCTTTCCGACCGGCGCTATCCGGTGCTGGGCTTTGCGGACAACGGCTGGTACCTGATCGAGCTGCCGGACGGCACCATCGGCTTTGTGGCGCCCAACCTGGCCCGCCTCTTTGTGGGAAGCAGGAAATACTGAAAGCGGCATGCGGTTTGCGTCCGGGAAGCCCTCTGGCTTCCCGGACTTTATCAATATGTGCATATAATTATGAAAAAGCTGCGCAAAATGTTGAAATAGGGCTTGTCATCAGAAACAGTCAATGTTATAATCCCGCTGTTGCAGTTGAAGGATGATGCAGTGGAAAGAGTGGGTGTTCCCCACTCTTTCTGTTTGACATACCCCCGCTTTTCCGCACAGGCGCCAGCCTTTGGAGGCGGGAACATCAGAATCAGGAGTGTGTGAATGGCACAGAATGCGCAGGCCAGGGAACTGGAAGGAAAACTGGAAGCCCTCGCGGGGCAGTTTGGCTTTGAGCTGGTGGATGCAGGGATCGAAAAGGAAGGTCCCAGCCGCTATTACCGCATTTATATCGACAAACCCGGCGGAATCACCCTGAAGGATTGTGAAGCCTATCACCGTGCCTGCATCCCGTTGGTGGAGCACGTGGACTATGACTTCCTCGAGGTGTGTTCGCCGGGTCTTGATCGTCCGCTCAAAAAACAGAAGGATTTTGCCCGCGCGCTGGGAAGGCGCATCGAGCTGAATCTCTTCCGCCCGAGAAACGGGAGCCGGCACTTTGAGGGGACCCTCGCATCCTGCGACGGGGAAACCCTGTGCGTGGAGTGCGACGGGGAGACCCTGAGCCTTGAAATGAAGGAACTGGCCATGTGCAGGCTGCTGGCGGAGATTTCGGAAGAGGAGATAGAGAATTCACAGCTGGCGCAGCCAAACTCCGGGGAGTAGGAAAGGAACCAAAGATGATCGACAGAAAAGGCAATGAGGCGCTGGTCCAGGCCATTAATGAGCTGACGGCGGAAAAGGGAATCAACAAGGAAGCCGTCTATACCGGCATCGAGGAAGCGCTTCGCAACGGATACAAGAACAACTTCAACCGCCAGAGCGGCATGCCCGCCAACACGAATGTGCGGGTGGAGATCGACCGGAAAACCGGAGCCATCCGGCTCTTTGCCCGCAAGACCGTGGTGGATGAGGTCTATGACAGCGTGACGGAAATCAGCCTGGAGGAGGCCCGCAGGATCCAGCCCAGCTACGAGGTGGATGACATCGTGGAGGTGGAGATCGAGCCGGGGACCTTCAGACGAATCGCGGCCCAGACGGCCAAGCAGGTGATCCTCCAGAAGATCCGCGAGGCGGAGCGGGGCAAGGTGTTTGAAAATCTCTCGGAAAAGGAGAATGAAATTCTCACTGCCATCGTATATAATACCGATGCGGAAACCGGCGTGGTCAGCGTGGAGCTGGGCAAGACCGAGGGCTTCATCGATCCCAGCCAGCAGATGGCCACGGACGTGTATCGTCCGGGGGAGCGCATGAAGGTCTACGTGATTTCCATGATCAGCGGCGGACAGTATGTCAGCCAGCAGAACAAGAAGGGCCCGGCCGTCAGCGTGTCGAGGACCCATTCAGGCCTGGTCAAGCGCCTGTTTGAGCTGGAGGTCCCGGAAATCCAGGAGGGCCTGGTGCAGATCCGCTCCATCGCCCGGGAGGCGGGCTCGAGGACCAAGATCGCCGTCTATTCCACGGATCCCATGGTGGACCCGGTGGGTTCCTGCGTGGGCCCCAGGGGCCAGCGCGTGGACCGGATCGTCACCGAGCTGCGGGGCGAGAAGATCGACATCATCAAGTGGTCCTCCGACCCGGCCGAATTCGTGGCCAATTCCCTCAATCCCGCCAATGTCCTCGAGGCGCATGTGGAGGAGCGGGAAAAGCTGTGCAGCGTGGTCGTGCCGGACAACCAGCTTTCCCTGGCCATCGGCAAGGAGGGACAGAACGCCCGCCTGGCCGCGCGCCTGACGGGATGGAAGATCGATATCAAGAGCCAGACGCAGGCCAATGAGCTGCGTGAGCAGGAGCGTGCCAGAGAACTCGCCCAGGAGGAGCCCGGGGAGTAGGCCGCTTCCGGTCTGCGGATGCGGAAAGAACCGGTGAGGCTTCATGAAGACAAGGAAGATTCCCATGCGGATGTGCGTCGGCTGCCGCGAAATGAAGGAAAAAAAGTCGCTGGTGCGGGTGGTCAGGACCACGGAGGGGGAGATCCGGATGGATCCCACCGGAAAGGCCAACGGGCGGGGCGCCTATGTCTGCCCGGATCCCGCGTGCCTGGAGAAGGCCGTCAGACAGAAGCAGCTGGAGCGGGCCCTGGAGGCCAGGATCGACGAATCGGTGCTCGCCAGGCTGCAGGAGGCCGTGCGTGATCACCAGTGAGCGTTTTTTCGGCATGCTGGGCCTGTGCATGCGCGCGGGCCAGCTGGTCACCGGCGAGGATGCCTGCAGAAAGCTGATCCGGGGCGGAGAGTGCGCCCTGATGCTGCTGGACGGCGGGACCTCCATGAATACCCGCAGGCGGTTCGAGGCGGTCTGCGGCATGACCGGCGTCCCCCTGCACCTGTGCAGGCCGGGAGCCTGCGGGACGGCCATCGGCCGGGGGAACCGGATGTGCGTGGCGGTCCGCAGGGGCGCGCTGGGGTCAAGGCTGCTCGAGCAGCTGCAGACGGAATCATCACACAATATAGAGTAAAATAATCCATCTCGGGGGTGCGAGGCAAGAATGGCAAAGAAAATTCAGGAATTCACCAAGGAAATCAGCCGCAGAGCGAACGAGCTGTATTCGGAAGTATCCCGGCTGCACCAGTCCGCGGACAAGGTGATGCAGGAGATGCGTCAGTCCCTGCAGCGCTTTGAGGTCAAGGCGGCGGAGGAACAGGCGCAAAAACGCAGGGAGGAAGAGCGCAGGGCTCTGGAGAACCAGAGCAGGGCCTGGACCATGCCCGATGATGTTCCGGAAGAGAAGCCCGTGGTGGAGAAGGCTGAACCTGCCGCAGAGAAGAAACCCGCGGCGGAGGAAAAGCCCGCTCCCGCCGCCCGGGAGGAGAAAGGACCGAAGCCGCAGCAGGTGCAGCCCCAGATGGCGCAGGCACAGCAGGCGCAGCAGCCCCAGGCCCAGCAGGCGCAGCAGCCGGCGGCGCGTCCCGCGCAGCAGCCCCGCGCGCAGCAGGGAGCCCCGCGCGCAGCGGCCGGCCAGCCTGCCCAGCGCCCGGCGGCGGGGACCCGGCAGGGAATGCCCCAAAGGCCCGGACAGGCGCCGGGTGCCCGCGGACAGGGACAGCAGGGACGGCCCCAGCAGGGCGGGTTCCCCCCGCGCCAGGGTGCGCCCATGCAAAAGGACGGCCAGCGGCCATCCGGCGGCCAGGGAGCCCGTCCCGGCCAGCCCCAGCAGCAGGCCGCCCGTCCCGGCCAGCGCCCGGCGCAGCGCGCCGCCAAGCCCGTGGACATCATCCCTTCCGTGGAGAAGGAGCGCGTCAGCAATTACGATCCCAACAAGAAGAACCGCCAGAGGCAGCATGATCCGGAGCATCAGCCGGTCAAGAACCGCAAGCAGCTGGCCAGGGAGAGCGGATATGACGGAGGCCTCGATGATGAGGTGATCCGCGGCCGCCGCAAGAGCAAGAAGCAGAGCGCGCAGCAGAAGATGGCCCCCATCCGCATCGAGACGGCGTACATGACGGCGGAGACCATCACGGTGCGCGACCTGACCGAGCGCATCGGCAAGCCGGCCGGCGAGATCATCAAGAAGCTGATGCTCCTGGGCATCATGGCCACCATCAACCAGGAGCTGGACTTCGACACGGCGTCCCTGGTGGCCTCCGAGTTCGACGTGAACCTGGAGATGAAGCTGGACAAGACCGCCGAGGACGCGCTGACCGAGGAGATCACCGAGGACAGCGAGGAGGACCTGGTGCCCCGTCCGCCCGTGGTGACCATCATGGGCCACGTGGACCACGGCAAGACCTCGCTGCTTGACTACATCCGGAAGACCCGGGTGACCGCGGGCGAGGCCGGCGGCATCACCCAGCATATCGGCGCCTATACCGCCCAGATCAACGGGCGGCAGATCACCTTCCTGGATACCCCGGGCCATGAAGCCTTCACGGCCATGCGCGCCCGCGGCACCCAGGCGACGGACATCGCCATCCTGGTGGTGGCGGCGGATGACGGCGTCATGCCCCAGACCGTGGAGTCCATCCATCACGCCCGGGCGGCGAAGGTGCCGCTGATTGTGGCCATCAACAAGATGGACAAGCCGGGCGCGGATCCCGACAAGGTCATGCAGGGCCTGGCCCAGTATGAGATCATTCCCGAGGACTGGGGCGGCGAGACCATCATGGTGCCGGTTTCCGCCAAGACCGGCGACGGCGTGGATGAGCTGCTTGAAAATGTGCTGCTGCTGGCGGACATGCTGGAGCTGAGGGCCAATCCCGACCGGAAGGCCCGCGGCGTCATCATCGAGGCCAAGCTGGACCACTCCCGCGGCCCCGTGGCCACGGCCCTGGTGCAGAACGGCACCCTCAACGTGGGCGACATGGTGGTGGCCGGCAACGCCTATGGCCGCGTGCGCGCCATGGTCAGCAGCCGCGGCGACCGGGTCAAGTCCGCACTGCCCTCCACGCCTGTGGAGATTGTGGGCTTTGGCGATGTGCCGGAGGCCGGTGACGAGTTCATGGCGGTGGCCGACGAGAAGCTGGCCCGCCAGGTGGTGGAGGAGCGCGCCGCCAAGCAGAAGGCCAGCATGGTCAAGGCCAGCAGCGCCTCGACCCTGGAGGAGCTCTACAGCAAGCTGGCGGAGGGCGAGGTCAAGGACCTCAACATCATCATCAAGGCGGACGTGCAGGGCTCCGTGGAGGCGGTCAAGCAGTCCCTGGAGAAGCTCAGCAACGACAAGGTGCACGTGCGCATCATTCACAGCGGCGTGGGCGGCGTGACGGAGAACGACGTCATGCTGGCCGGCATCGACGGCGCCATCATCATCGGCTTCAACGTCCGTCCGGACGGCAAGGCGAGGGATGCGGCGGCCAGGGACGGCATCGACATCCGGTACTACCGCGTGATCTATCAGGCTATCGAGGACATCGAGAAGGCCATGAAGGGCCTGCTGGCGCCGGAATTCAAGGAGAATCTCCTGGGCCATGCCGAGGTCCGCAACGTCTTCAAGATCACCGGCGCGG
>CACYCQ010000206.1:0-3673 GCA_902772995.1 uncultured Eubacteriales bacterium | reverse complement strand
GTGGGACATCCTGGAGCTGGTGATCAAGGAGCACCTGGTGCTCCTCAACCGCGCGCCCACCCTGCACCGCCTGGGCATCCAGGCCTTTGAGCCGGTGCTGGTGGAGGGCAAGGCCATCAAGCTGCATCCCCTGGCCTGCACCGCCTTCAACGCCGACTTCGACGGCGACCAGATGGCCGTGCACGTGCCCCTGTCCATGGAGGCCCAGGCGGAGGCCCGCTTCCTGATGCTGTGCGCCAACAACATCCTGAAGCCCCAGGACGGCAAGCCCGTCATTTCTCCCTCCCAGGACATGGTCATCGGCTGCTACTACCTCTCCTGCATCCGCCCGGGCGCCAAGGGCGAGGGACGTTCCTTCGCCAATGAGGACGAGGCCATGATGGCCTACCTGACCGGACAGCTGAACCTGCAGGCCAAAATCCGCGTGCGCCTGACCCGCGAGTGGCAGGGACGGACCTACCGCCGCAGCGTGGAGACCAGCCTCGGCCTGCTGATCCTCAACAGCAACCTTCCCCAGGACATGGGCTTCCAGCCCCGCGAGACGCTGGACGACATGTTCCGCCTGGAGATCGACAAGAAGGTCGGCAAGAAGGAGCTCGGCAGGATCGTGGACATGTGCTTCAAGAAGCACGGGGTCAGCGAGACCGCCCGGGTGCTGGACAACATCAAGGCCATGGGCTACAAGTACTCCACCATCGGCGCCGTCACCGTGTCGGTGAGCGACATCATCGTGCCGCCTGAGAAGGCGGGCATCCTGTCCGGCGCCGAACAGGAGGTGCGCCAGATCGAGAAGCTGTTCAAGCGCGGCCTGCTGACCGACGAGGAGCGCTATACCCGCGTGGTGGCCATCTGGAGCAAGACCACCGATGAGATCAAGGGCAAGATCATGAACCACATGGATGAATTCAACCCTGTGCGCATGATGACCGACTCCGGTGCCCGCGGTTCCATCTCCCAGGTCTCCCAGCTGGCCGGCATGCGCGGCATGATGGCCTCCCCGACCGGCCGTCCTCTGGAAATGCCCGTCAAGGCGAACTTCCGCGAGGGCCTCTCGGTGCTGGAGTTCTTCCAGTCCTCCCACGGCTCCCGCAAGGCGCTGTCCGATACGGCCCTGCGTACCGCGGACTCCGGATACCTGACCCGCCGTCTGGTGGACGTGTCCCAGGAGGTGATCATCCGCGAGGTGGACTGCTTCGCCTCACGGCACGAGAAGATCCGCGGCATCACCGTCAGCGCCATCGGCTCCGAGCATGATCCCATCGAGAAGCTCATCGACAGGATCGTGGGCCGCGTGGCCGCCGAGGACGTGGTCAATCCCGAGACCGGCGAAGTGATCGTGCCCTGCAACGAGATGATCAGCTTCGAAAAGGGCAATGAGATCGTGGGCTGCGGCATCAAGCAGGTGCAGATCCGCAGCGTCCTGACCTGCCGCAACGAGACCGGCATCTGCGTCAAGTGCTACGGACAGGACCTGGCCCACGGCGGATATGTGAACATCGGCGAGGCGGTGGGCATCGTGGCCGCGCAGGCCATCGGCGAGCCCGGCACCCAGCTGACCATGCGGACCTTCCATACCGGCGGCGTGGCATCCGAGAAGGACATCACCCAGGGTCTTCCCCGCGTGGAGGAGCTCTTTGAGGCCAGAAAGCCCAAGCGTGAGGCCATTCTGGCGGAGATCTCCGGCGAGGTCGGCATGGCGGAGACCCGCAAGCGCCGCGAGATTGTGGTGAAGAGCGCGGACGGCAACACGATCCGCACCTATCCCATCACCTACGGCAGCCGCCTCAAGGTGAAGGAGGGCGACTTCGTCAACGCGGGCGATGAGCTGACCGAGGGCCAGATCAATCCCCACGACCTGCTGCGCATCCTGGGCGTGAAGGCGGTTCAGGAGCACCTGCTCAAGGAAGTGCTCATGGTGTACCGCCTGCAGGGCGTCGGCATCGGCGACAAGCACATCGAGGTCATCGTCCATCAGATGCTGCGCAAGGTCCGCGTGGAGGAATCCGGGGACACCAACCTGCTTCCGGGCTCCATGGTGGATATCTTCCAGTTCGAGCGCGAGAATGAGCGGGTCCTCAACGAGGGCGGGCGTCCCGCCGTGGCCAAGAGGATCCTGCTGGGAATCACCAAGGCCGCACTGGCCACGGATTCCTTCCTTTCCGCCGCCTCCTTCCAGGAGACGACCCGCGTCCTGACGGAAGCCGCCATCAAGGGCAAGGAGGATCCGCTGATGGGCCTCAAGGAGAACGTCATCATCGGCAAGCTGATCCCCGCGGGTACCGGAATGTCCCGCTACAAGGACATCGAGATCCACGAGAATTACTAAGGAAACAAGCACCGTCTCCGGAGCACTCCGGAGACGGGTTTTCATTATCAGGATGCACCACCCCGAAAGCCGGAGCCGGGCGCGGCTTCGGCGGGAAGAGGGAAAAGCGCCCGGGGGTCGTAAGGGGTGTCTATTCCAACCATAGAAAACACACCCTGGCAGGATTATACTGGCATCATCACGAATGATGCGAGGTGTGGTCAATCGTGGCAATGAGTCAGCACGATGAGGCAGTCATCAGATGGAAGGCACGCATAGAGCAGCAGATGGCAAGTGCCATGACACAGAAAGACTGGTGCAAAGAAAACCGGGTACTGGAAACAGTCTTCATAGTCTCCTCATACATAGATTGATAGGTCAAGTCGGTGTTCTTGGCCGCTACTTCCTTTTTCTTGTTTTTTGAGCCTTTGACGCGTCCCCGCTTTCCGGACGAAGGAATAATCTCACCAGTCTCTTCATTATAGGTACCGATGGTTTTTTTGGCTGGTCTGGATTTCTTGGTTACAGGGTCGTAATGAGATGTTGACTCATATACCACCGTCATTCCCCGTTTGGGATCCTTATATTTCACAATCGATGACACTGTCTCGTCCCTCCTTCAATATTGATGTCACAATATCATAGTAACACCAATGATTCATCGAGGGTGTTGGAGATAAATTTTTCGAGAAATTCAGATGGCTCCATCAATTCAGAGAGCAGGCCAGAATGTTTTGTGTTGTATGCCATCTCTACTCGTTTCGCCGATCTGCCTGAAGTAGACCCAACCGAAGAGGAACTGATCTGACAATGATGCGACACTAGAAAAATCCCGTCACCTTGCATAGCGCACAGGTAGACGGGATTTGTGATCGCTGAGAGGATGATAGATTTCTTATAGAATACAAAAAATAGCCTTTTTCAAGTTATAACTCACCATCTTATGCTATTCTAGCATTGAATTGCAATGGCAGCTATATACGGAATCAGCTTCGTCTATGAAGCAGCTCAAAATCTTCTCTGCCACGAGCCTTGCCTCCAATGTAAATTGAGTATAAAAAAATGGCGCGGGATCCCCACGCCGTCTCGGTGGACCAAGGTCTTACGACCAGCCCTAATCGGTTTCCCGATGTGTGTTCAATATACAGGAAAAACGGCTATTTGTCAAGAAAGGTTGCCGTGCTCACAGCTCTGTGAAGTGAAAATGAAACTTGAAAATCAAAATTCCACCCCCTCTGGGAGGCAAGTGGAATTTAAATACACAAATCAATGAGATCGAATATATGCTGTGCCTCAAGTGTCATAAAGCATCACGGACTTGGAATAGGGTGAAACGCATCTTGGAGAAATATTGCAATAACGAAGATT
>CACYCQ010000205.1:0-12688 GCA_902772995.1 uncultured Eubacteriales bacterium | reverse complement strand
GGCCGCATCCACCGGAGCCGCCGTAACTTCCCGGACCGTGGTTCCCAGCAGCCGGGCCATTTCACCGGGATGCGGGGTCAGCACGCTGTTTTCTCCCACCACTCCGCCGTGCTCCGCGAGCAGGTTGAGTCCATCCGCATCCACCACTTTGGGGCTGTCGCCCTCCACGATCTCATGAATGGCCTGCCAGGTATCCCCGCTGCGTCCAAGGCCCGGGCCAATCACCAGCGCCCGTTTCCCCTGCACGGCATCCTCCAGCAGGACCCGGGCCGAGGTGTCCAGCGTCAGCCCCTCGCTTGCCGCAATGGCCATGGCACAGGGCGCAAGGGTCTGAACCACCGGCAGCACCGTGCTGGGACAGGCCACGGAGACCAGCCCCGCCCCGCTGCGCAGGGCCGCCCTGGCACACAGAACCGCGGCGCCGCTCATGCCTTCGCTGCCGGCAATCGCCAGGAGATGTCCAAACGTTCCCTTGTGGCCTTCCCTCGGCCGCTTGGGAAGCAGTGCCCGGGCATCCTCCCTTTCCAGCACTTCATATCCCTGTGCCCCGTCCCAGTCGGGCACGATCCCGATCTCCGCAATCCGGACCTCCCCGGCATATCCCCTTCCGGGGAAGAGGCACAGTCCATGCTTCGTCCTGTGAAAGGTCACCGTGGACGTGGCCCGGACCGCGCAGCCCATCACCCGGCCGGTGCTTCCTTCTATGCCCGAGGGGATGTCCACGGACACCACAGGGCGTCCGCTTTCATTGATCCGGTCAATGAGGGTCTTTCCGGGGCCGGCCACCTCCCGGTCCAGTCCCGTTCCCAGGAAGGCGTCACAGATCAGCACCACGTCCTCAGGAATCCTGGGGATCTCCTCATAGATCACCCTCTCCTCAATTCCATACACGGACAGCAGCCTGGCGTTGATCCCCGCGTCCCCTTTCATCTGGGAGGGATTGACCATCAGCCAGACCCGGGCCTCCCCGCCCATGCTCCGGTACAGCCGTGCCGCGGCACACCCGTCCCCGCCGTTGTTGCCAGTCCCGCACACAAAGAGCACCGGTCCCCGCAATGTCCTCCGGCGGATCTCCTCCACCACCGCCTGCGCGGCATGCTCCATGAGCAAAAGGGACGGATAACCCGTCCCGGACATGAAAGCCTTCTCCATTTCCCGCATGTCCTGCGGCGAAATCGTTCTGTACACTGCTGAAACCTCCCCGTCTAATCAATCACGGCCACCGCCATGGCCAGCCCCCGTTCATGGCTGAGGGAGAGGACGATCTCCTCCGCCCCCATTGCCTTCATGCGCTGCTCGGCCCTGTCCAGAAGGCGGACCCGCGGCGCTCCCAGATCATCATGGAGAATCTCCACCATTTCCGGCATGATGCCTCCGGAAAATCCGGTTCCCAGCGCCTTGACCACCGCCTCCTTGGCGGCAAACATGGCCGCTGCCGACTGGGCCCGGCCCTTTCCCCTGCTCTCCAGAAACGCGCGTTCCGCGGGCGTGAACACCCGCTCCACAAACCGCGCTTTCTCCATGGCCTTCTGGATCCGGCTGATATCACACAGATCCGTCCCGATTCCCTTCATGTCCGTCTCCCCGGCGCGCCTGCCCTTTCACACATATCCCATGATCCCCCGCACGGAGACATCCCCCGCCAGGACTTCCCGGCACGCGCCGTCATCCGTCCTGACCTTCAGACCTCCGCCCTGCGTCAGGTCCTGTGCCTCCCCTTCAAAGGTCTCCCCGGGGGAGATGACCCGCACCCGGGAGCCCAGGGTCACGGAATGCTCCCTGTACACCCGCATCAGTTCATCCCTGCGCTCCAGCTCCCGGGCGCGCTCCACCCCCCGAAGCACGGCACGCACCACGTCCGCGCGGCGGAGGGTCCTTCCCGTCTGCAGGTCCAGCGAGGACGCGGTTTTGGCAAACTCCTCCGGAAATTCCCGTTCGTGAACATTGATTCCAATGCCCGCGATCACCTCCCGGACCATCTGCTCATCTCCCGTCATCTCCAGCAGCATGCCGCAGATCTTTTTTCCGCCCACCACCACGTCATTGGGCCATTTGATCCCCGCCTGAAGGCCCGTGGCCTCCTCCACGCCCAGGGCTACCGCCACCGCGGTCTGCAGGGACAGCATCGCCACCTGGGAAGGATGCACACATGGCCTGAGCACCAGGGACATGGCGATTCCCTCTCCCCGGCGGGACATCCAGCTCCGTCCCCGCCTGCCGCGCCCCTCGCTCTGGGCATCCGCCACCACCAGGGTCCCTTCCGGAGCGCCCTCGGCGGCCATGCGGCGGGCAACGCGGTTGGTGGAGTCCACTTCCTCATAATATGCGATGCGCCGACCGGCCCACTGCGTATCCAGTCCCTTCGCAATGACCGGAGCACGCAGGCTGTCCGGGCAGGAAACCAGCCGGTAGCCCTGGCGCCCCCGGCTTTCGATGTCAAAGCCTGCCTCCCGCAGCTTCTGCACCTGTTTCCAGATCGCCGCGCGGGTCAGCCCCGCTTCCTCGCTCATCTGCATTCCCGACACCGTCTCTCCGGTCATCAGTCGCCACAGCAGCTGGTCCTCCACGTCCCCATCCCCCTTCAATTTCTTCAAAAATTGTAGCAAAGCCTCCAACCCTTTTCAAGCCGCCTTGCCAAAGAAAGACGCATTGGCTATAATCACTGGACCATCACAAATTATCGACAGCCGAGGTGTATCATGTCACAGTTGTCTTCCATTATATCCCTGCTCAAGCGCAACATCGCCCAGGCCGTGGTCGGCAAGGACGACGTGGTGGAGCTGCTGCTCACCGCCCTTTTGTGTGAGGGCCACGTCCTCATCGAAGATGTTCCCGGCGTCGGCAAGACCACCCTCGCCTCCACCCTCGCCCGTTCCCTGTCCTGCTCCTTCAAGCGCATCCAGTTTACCCCCGACATCACCCCGTCGGACATCACCGGCTTTACCATGCCCAACCTGAACGGGGAAATGCAGTACCGTCCCGGGGCCATCATGAGCCAGATCGTTCTGGCGGACGAGATCAACCGCACCAGCCCCAAGACCCAGTCCGCCCTGCTGGAGGTCATGGAGGAGCACCAGGTCACCGTGGACGGCGTCACCTATCCCCTCCAGCGCCCCTTCATGGTTCTGGCCACCCAGAACCCGGTGGATTTTGTGGGCACCTATCCGCTTCCCGAGGCCCAGATGGACCGCTTCCTCATGCGGGTGTCCATCGGCTATCCCTCCAAAAAGGATGAGACGGAGATCCTCAGCCGCTACTCCGGAACCACCTCCCCCGCACAGTCGGTGCGCCCGGTGTGCACCGCCGAGGAGGTGCTTTCCCTGCAGGAGGTGGTCAAGGACATTTACTGCGCACCGGAGATCAATGCCTATATCGTGGAAATCTGCCACGCCACCCGGCGCTCGGAGCTGCTGACCCTGGGGGCCAGCACCCGCGCGGCCATCGCCCTGTGCCACGCCGCCAAGGCCAACGCCCTGATGCATGACCGGGATTATGTGGTGCCCGAAGACGTTCAGCACCTGGCCCCCAGCGTTCTGGCCCACCGTCTGGTGCTGTCCGCCGAAGCCCGCATGCAGTCCCTGAGCAGCCAGGCCGTGCTGGGCAAGCTGCTCTCCGGCGTCCGCATCCCGGTACGGGGCAGATGACCCCCCGCGCCATGGGTGCTCTGCTGATGGGCCTCTCCGGATTTCTGGCTGGCTGGACCACCGGAAGCCGTCTTCTGTCCCTGTGCGGCGCCGCGCTGCTGGCGGCGCTCACCGTGTCCCTGGCCTCGGTCATCGTCGGCACCCTCACCCTGTCCTTCACCCAGCAGCTCTCCGTCCGGGAGGTCCCCCGGCTGACGCCCTGCATCCTGAAGTGCCGTTTCTTCATGCTCTCCCTGCTGCCCCTGGACCGCCTGTCCTGTCAGTTGACCCTGGACAGCGGGCGCCAGGTGCGCATGCAGCTGCGGGCGCGCCCCTGGGGCCATACCCTGTTTTCCTGCACCCTTCCCTGCCGCCACATGGGCCTGTTCCCCGTGGGCGTGACGGAGATTACGCTTCAGGACTGCTTTGGCTTTTTCAGCCTGCGCAGGCGCAACCGCGCGCCCCTGCCCCGGCTGCTGGTGCTTCCCCTGGAGCATTCCGCCCGGGAGGTGTCCTTCAGTGCCCAGGAAGGGGAGGGTCAGGCCCTCTCCCGTTCCCAGTCCGATTTCACCACCCCGGACGGCATCCGCCCCTGGCAGAACGGAGATGAGCTCAAGCGGGTCCACTGGAAGCTCTCCGCCCGCCGCCAGGCCCTGGTGGTCCGCACCTACGAGCCGCCCCAGAAGCCCGACGCCCTGGTGCTGCTCAACGCGCACGCCCCCGCCACCCTGTCCCTGCGGGATGAGCTGGCGGAGCGCTGCTGCGGATACCTCCACCATCTCCTCAGCGCCGGGCACATGACCCGCTTCCCCCTGGGGGAGAGCGGACAGGAGTTCTCCGAACGCACGCCCCAGGGCTATGCGGCCATCCGCCATGCCCTTGCCGCCTATCCCTTCCGGGATGTCCAGCCCTTTGAGGCCATTCTGGAGGGAATTGCTCCCCGGATGGGCCGCACCGGCGCCGTCCTGATCTTCTCCTGTGAGCTGACGCCGCCCATCGCCGATGCCGTGATCGCCCTGGCGCCCCTGGGGGCCCGCATCGAGTTCACGCTGATTACCAGCCGGACCCCCTCGCAGACCCAGCGCCAGCTGCTGCGGCTGCTGGTGGCCAGCAACATCTCCGCACATGATGTGGACAGCGGGGAGGGTGAGCCATGAAGAAACCCCTGTTCCACCTGCCGCCTCATCCCGTCATCAGCCTGCTGATGAACTTCTGTCTGGGCTTCGGGCTGTGCCGCACGCTGCTGCTGATGTGCGCCATGCCCGTCTCCCTGGGCCTTCAGATCGCCGCCTGCGCGGCGGTGTCCCTGTTCTTCTTCCTGTCCTCCTGCATTCCCCTCCTGCGGCGCCTGCTGCCCCTGCTGCTGCTTGCCTCGGCGGGGCTGTTTGTCTTCAGCTACCGGGAGCAGCTGCAGGATATCGGGACCGCCCTGACCATGGCCCTCTACCGGCATCCCCTGTCCCTGGCGATCCATACCCGCTTTTTCTTTCCCCTGATCGTGCTCATCTCCTGCGGGATCGCGGCGGGGTTCTCCGCCATGGAGATCCCCTTTGCGCCCACCGGCCTTCTGTGCGTGCTGTGCGGTCTGGGGCTGATCTTCACCGGTCACCCGGAGGACCTGCCCACCTCCCTGGCCCTGGCCTCTGCGCTTCTGCTGTCCGCCCGCTGCCACGGGACCCCCGCCCTGCGCCTGCTTGCCACAGCCGTCCCCATCCTCCTGCTTTTGCCCCTGCTCGCCCCCCGCATGCCCCCCGTGAGCACCCCTGACGCCCTCAGGGAGGCGGCCGAGCAGACCCGCCGCTTCATCTCGGACTATCTCTTCTTCAATGAGATGCGCCTGCCCTTTTCCCTGTCCTCGACTGGATGGCAGCCCCTGGGCAACAACCGTCTGGGCGGCCCCGTCAATGAGGAGGCCCTGAACGTCCCGGTCATGCATGTGCAGACCGGGGTCCCGCTGCTGCTGCGCGGGGGCGTCCGCAATGAGTTCACCGGCTTTGCCTGGGCGGACACGGTTTCCAGCCGGCGCTATCTGTATATCAATCCGGGCTACCGGGCCCTTCGCGCCAATGTCTTCGATCTGAACCGGCCGGGGGGACAGCTGGCCCGGGAACTGCCCGGCTGGGTCAGCGTGACCGTTCTCCCCGATGCGGAGGGCACCAGCACCCTGTGGGTGACCCAGCGGTTCCAGCGCCCTGCGGGGCGGAACATGGCCCTGTACTATTCCACGTCCAGTGAGCTCTTTGAGACGCGGAACCTGACGGCAGAGGATCAGTATGCCTTTGAGGCCCGGCCCCTGACCTGCGATACCGAGGGCATCCGGGAGGTCGTGCTCTCCGCCGTCTCCCTGGAGGATCCCTGGTACGAAGAGGAGATCCGCACCCGGTACCTTGCTCTGCCGGAAAACCTGGATTCCCGGGTAGGCGGCCTGGCCCGCCAGATCACCTCCGGGGACTCCCTTCCCTTTGATCAGGCCATGTCCCTGACCCGCTATCTCCGCACCCGTTTTCCCTACACCCTGGAGCAGAGCGTTCCGCCCACCACCCAGGACTTTGTCTCATGGTTTCTCTTTACCGAGCAGAAGGGCTACTGCACCTCCTTTGCCAGCGCCCTGACGGTGATGGCGCGCTCGCTGGGCATTCCCGCCCGCTATATCGAAGGGTACCGGGTCACCCCGGGGGACAACGGGATCGCCCAGGTGACCCAGCACAACGCCCACGCATGGACGGAGCTGTATTTTCCCGGCTTTGGCTGGCTCACCTTTGACCCCACCCCCTCGGACCGCTCCTCTCCGGATTCCCCCCGCAGCGACGAGACGCCCCCTCCCGGAGAGCTTCCCGAGCCGTCCCCCAGTCCCACGCCCACGCCCTCTCCCCTCCCCTCCCAGACGCCCACGCCGCAGCCCTCTGAGCCGCCCGAGGAGCCGTCTCCGGAGCCCTCCGACGCCTCTTCGACGCCTCCCACCCCCTCGCCGAGTCCCGAGCCGGACACCACCATGCCGCCCCTGCCAAGTCCCACGCCGCCGGTAAATCCCGATCCCCCGCGTCCGGTCCTGCCCTGGGTCCTGCTGGCGCTGCTGATTCTGGTCCTGCTGTGCGCGCTCCGGCTGTGGCTGATTTCCCCTGCCCGCCGCGCCGCCGGCCAGACCCCCGGCACGGCAATCGCGATTTACTACGGCGCCCTGCTGGATGCCCTGCGCATACTGGGCTTCCAGCCCGCCCCCGGTGAGGCCCCCTACACCTTCCTCAGCCGCTCGCAGCGCGCCCTGGGACAGGGGCTTGTTCTGACGCCGCTGGCGTCGGTCCTGTACTCCATCCGCTACAGCGCCCACTCCCCGGGAAGGCAGCAGGTGGCCCAGGCCCACTCCCTCTATCGCCAGACGGTGGAGCGGATGACACTTCGTCAACGCATCTCCCACCTTGTCTACAGGTTTATTCACGGAAACCGGACATGGAAAAAAGCTTTGCATTGACAGTTTGTCTTCCGGTGAATATACTTGTGCTCGTTTTATAGGCCCTCAAAGAGTCTCCTGCATTTCTGTGAAAGAAGGCCGTTCATGATTCAGATCCGCAAAGTCACCATTCGCTCCCTCAACCCCTCCCGAAGAAGGGTATTCCTGTATCTCCCGGAGGACTACGACACCTCCGGGGAATCCTACCCGGTCCTCTACATGTTTGATGGGGAGAACCTGTTTTTCGATGAAGACACCGCCTACGGAAGGTCCTGGCGCATGGCGGAGGAGCTGGAGCGCCTCCATGCCCCCGTCATTGTCTGCGGCGTCGAATCCAGCCATGCTCCCGGAGAGCGCCTGAGCGAGCTTTCCCCCTTCCCGCACAATACGGAGGAGCTGGGTCCCGTCAAGGGACGGGCCGACATCCTGGTGCAGTGGCTCGTCAATCACCTCAAGCCCTCCATCGACAAGGAGTTCCGCACCCTGCCCGACCGGGAGCACACCTTCATCGGCGGGTCCTCCATGGGCGGCCTTGCCTCCCTGTATGTGCTCAGCAGTTTCCCGGAGGTCTTTTCTCGGGCGGCCTGCCTTTCCCCCAGCCTCTGGGTCCAGCCCGGGCTGGTCTGCCGGATGCTCTGTGAGTCAGACTATCCCGAAGGAACCGTGATTTACATGAACTACGGTTCAGAGGAAGTCGGAAAGCATGCGGACACCTTTGAAGTCATGCAGGATGCCATCCGGATTCTGCTTGAAAAGGGCGTCTTTCTCACCTTCAGCATCATTCCCGGAGCCTCTCACTGCGAGGAATGCTGGGGGCAGCAGATTCCCCTGTTTATGCAATCTCTTCTCCAGCCCTGAAAGGAGTCATCATGGAAGTCAGATATTTTAAGGAATACTCGGACTGTCTCTCCCGCGACATGGAGTTCAAGGTCTACGGGCACCACGGAAAGCCCGTGCTGTACATCCCCTGTCAGGCCGGACGGTTCTATGATTTTGAAAACTTTCACATGGATGACGTGATGCGCCCCTGGATCGACAGGGGAGAGATCACCGTCTATTCCCTGGATACCATCGACAACGAAACCTGGGCCGACAAGGGCGGCGACTGCCGCGCCCGCATCGAGCAGCACGAGCGGTGGTATCACTATATCGTGGATGAACTGGTTCCCCGGATCCACGAACTGTCCGCAGAGCGCAACGGCTTTGTGGAGCCCATCATGACCTTCGGGTGCTCCCTGGGGGCCATGCACGCCGCCAACCTGTTTTTCCGCCGTCCGGACCTGTTTGACCGGGTCCTGGCCCTTTCCGGCCTGTATGATTCCCGGGACAGCTTTGGGGATTACATGGACGACCTCGTCTATGCCAACAGCCCCTGTGACTATCTGGAGCACATGCCCTGGGACCACCCCTATCTGGCCATGTACAACGAGCGCAGGATCATCATCTGCGTGGGACAGGGCGCCTGGGAGGACCAGCTTCGGGACGGCACGGCATGGCTCAAGGATGTGCTTGACCGCAAGGGGATCCACGCCTGGGTGGATTTCTGGGGCTTTGATGTCAACCATGACTGGCCCTGGTGGTATAAACAGACCGCCTACTATCTGCCCTTCCTGCTGAGTGATGAATGAGGAGGTATCCGTTTTGAAAAACTTTGTCTTTATTTCCCCCAATTTTCCGACCAATTACTGGAAATTCTGCGCTGAGCTGCAGAAAAACGGCATGAACGTGCTGGGCATCGGCGACTGCCCCTACGATGACCTGATGCCGGAGCTGCGCAGCAGCCTGACCGAATACTACAAGGTCTCCTCCCTGGAGAACTATGACGAGGTCTTCCGCGCGGTCGCCTTCCTGACCTACAGGCACGGCAAGATCGACTGGCTGGAGAGCAACAACGAATACTGGCTGGAGCGCGACGCCGCCCTGCGCACCGCCTTCCATATCACCACCGGTTTCCAGGAAAGCGACATGCACCCGGTCAAGTACAAGTCCGCCATGAAGGAAAAGTACGCCAAGGCCGGCATCAAGACCGCCCGCTGGCATCTGGTGGACGACTATGACGGCTGCATGAATTTCATCCGCGAGGTGGGCTGGCCCGTCATCGTCAAACCGGACAATGGCGTGGGAGCCAACTTCACCTACAAGCTCACCTGCGAGAAGGAGCTGGCGGATTTCATGAACAGCGGACGTTCCGCCGGCTATATCATGGAGGAGTTCGTGCCCGGCACGGTTCATTCCTATGATGCCATCATCGACGGCAACGGACAGCCCCTGTTTGAGACCGGCAACGTGAGCATGATCTCCATCATGGACATCGTCAACACCAACGGCAACACCTGCTATTACATCGAGAAGAACCTTCCCGAGGCCATGAGGGACGCGGGACGGCGCACCGTCGCCGCCTTTGGCGTTCGCAGCCGCTTCATCCATTTTGAGTTCTTTGTCCTCGACACGGACCATCCCACCCTGGGCAAGAGGGGCGACATTCTGGGTCTGGAAGTCAACATGCGTCCTTCCGGCGGGTTCAGCGCGGACATGTTCAACTTTGCCAATTCCGTGGACGTGTACAAGATCTGGGCGGACATGGTGGCCTTCGGTCATTCCACCATTGACACCGGCAACCGTCCCCATTACTTCTGCTGCTACTGCGGCCGCCGGGATGGCAAGACCTTTGCCCTCAACCATGACGACATCATGAAAAAATACGGCGACCGTCTCAAGATGGTCAGCCGGATCCCCAAAGCCCTCTCCGGAGCCATGGCGGACATGATGTATCTGGTCAATGTCTCCACCGACGAGGAGCGGGACGAATACTATGCCGACATGCTGGCTCCCGCCAACTGATCCGAGGCCTCTCCCGCACCCCTGTAAAAAAACCCCTGCAGCCCATGGCTGCAGGGGTTTTTGCGATCTGGCCGGGTCTTTTCCTGACCGGGGGGGATGGCGCGGGGACAAACCCTGTTTTTCCTCTCCGCAAACCCGGATTCCCCGGGAAAGCTGCGCATCCGGTTTCCGGACCGAATGACCGCGCCCGGTTTGTCCGGATTCAGAGGGCTGCCCTCTCAGGCGTCCTTGGGGGAAGGGGCATCCCTGAAGCCCGCAAGGGTCAGGACCACTTCCCCGGCCATCAGCAGCCCGGCCACCGCGGGAACAAAGGCGAGGCTTCCCGGTGCCGGTCCTTTTCCTTTCTGCGGCACGTTTCCCTCTTCCTGCTGCCGAAAAACCGGTTCTTCTCTTGAATAGACCACCGGGACATGCTCAATGCCCCGCTTTCTCAGTTCTCTGCGCATGGCCCTTGCCAGCGGGCATACGGAGGTCGCAGCCAGATCCGCCACTTCAAAACGGGAGCCGTCGGTCTTGTTTCCCGCCCCCATGCAGGAGATAACCGGAACTCCGCAGGCCCTGGCGCGCACGATGATCTCCACCTTGGCCGCCACCGTGTCCACCGCATCGACGACGTAGTCATACCGGGAAAAGTCCATCCGGTCCGCGGTTTCCGGAAGATAGAGCATTTCCCAGGCGTTCACCCGGAGCTCCGGATTGATGGACAGGAAACGCTGCCTCGCCGCCTCCACCTTGGGCATTCCCACGGTGTCCAGAGTGGCGATGATCTGCCGGTTCAGGTTGCTCGGCGCCACGCGGTCGCTGTCAATCAGGTCGATCTCCCCGATTCCCGACCGGACCATGGCTTCCGCACAGTGTCCCCCTACCCCGCCTACGCCAAACACCGCCACGCGGGAGGCGGCAAGCCGTCTGACCGCTTCCTCTCCCAGGACCCTCTGCGTACGCGAGAACCATTCCTCCATACATCCTCCTCAGCCAATCCGGCAGATCAGCCTGCGCATTTCCTCCAGGTTTTTCTCCATCTCCCGCACCAGCGCAAACTGGGCGCGCGCCCGGACCAGATTGTGATCCGGACGGTGGATTTTATAGTACACGTCCCCGTCCAGATAATCCTTCAGGAAGCGGATCCCGTTTTCCAGGGTCATGAGCAGGGCCCCTTCAGGCAGCATCCTGCGTTCCTTCTCTCCCATCACATTTGACAGTTCCGACAGGAACCCCCGGCTGAAAGCCTCCACCTTGGACTGGACAAGGAAAATCTTTCCCACGTCCTCCTCATCCTCCGGGGCACTGCTGGCCCCGATGCGGATGGCATCCCCAAAGTCATAGGCCGCAAGCCCCGGCATGACGGTATCCAGATCCACCACGCAGATCGCCCTGCCGCTCGCGCGGTCCAGCAGAACATTGTTGACCTTGGTGTCATTGTGGGTCACCCGCAGGGGAATTTCCCCCCGCGCATGGGCCTCCAGCAGACACCGGGTCTCCTCCTCCCGGTCCAGGCAGAACTTCACCTCTTCCCGGACCCCGTCAAGCCTCCCCTTCGGATCCTCAGAAACGGAATCCATCAGCTGGCGCAGGCGGCCGGGAGTATTGTGAAAGCCCGGGATGGTTTCATGCAGCCGTCCGGCGTCAAAGTCCTCCAGGCGCCGTGCAAACACGCTGAATGCCCGCCCGCAGTCCTCCAGAAGCGCTTCGCTTTCCTCCTCGCCGGGGCCCGTGGTTCCCGGGACAAACAGGAACATTCGCCAGTAGCCGCCCGTCTCATCCGTCAGCGACAGCTTCCCGTCCCGTGTCCTGATCAGCGTCAGTGTCTCTCTGAGAGGATCCCCGCCTTCCCTGCAGATCTTTTCCCTCAGGTGGGACGTGACCCAGTCGATGTTTTCCATCACCTCATCCGGCTTGCGGAAGACATAGGTGTTCAGACGCTGCAGGATATACTGCCGCTCATCTCCCTCAATTCCCACCAGATACGTATCGTTAATGTGTCCGTTTCCATGCGGCCTGATGGAAATGGTGCCATCTGGCACCTGAAAAGACCGGATGACCGATGCCCGATTGTCCATGCCCGTATCCCTTTCTGTAACGCCTTTTTCATCTCAGGTCGAAGAGGGGTTCCGCTTCTCCTTCCCTCTTCAGCCCTGTCCAAAATGATCAAAAGCAGGGCCCCTGGCGGATCATGAAATCCTCAAGCACACCAGTATGGTTGAAAGAGCTCTGCATAGGGAAATTATATCCAATCCTCCATGCGTGATCAACAGGATTCTGTTTTCAGGTCCGCCCGCAGCATAGACGGTCTGCACAAAAGGCGCCATCCGGCGGCTTCCGGCCCTCATTCCGCAGTCGCAGGAATTCTTCCGGCAGCAGCTCTTCTGATTCCTTTTCCTCTCCGATGCCCGGCTGCGCAGCGACTGATAAAGGCAATGTCCCGCCAGAATCACCCGATGTTCATCCACCACGATCCGGCTGTTTAGCCGTACTGCTGGAGATGATCCATTTTTGCCGGAAAGAGGTTTGTCAAAAGGGATGCAGCTGAGTCCAACTCATGCTTCCGCATCTTTCATACATGTCAATCGGGCAATGGAGCAGGGGACCAGACAACTGGTTTCCTGACCATAGATTCTGCCGCAGGCAGGGCGAACAGTCCGTATATGATAAATGGCTTCGATGGGGATCCCGCTCATACCACGCGCGGGATCTGTGACCAGAGCAACTTTGATACAAAGGATTATGTACAATGCTTGTAAATCAAGGGGGTTCAGCACCCTGGTCATCTCCTTTC
>CACYCQ010000204.1:0-13092 GCA_902772995.1 uncultured Eubacteriales bacterium | reverse complement strand
TTCGCTCGCCGGAGGGGATGGTCATTGAAGGCGGAGAAGGGGTCGGCCGGGTGACCCGTCCCGGACTGGACCAGCCGGTGGGTGAGGCGGCCATCAACCGGGTGCCCCGGGAGATGATCCGCCAGGTGCTCCTGGAGGAAATGGACAGAGCCGGTGAATCCTGCGGGCTGGTGGCACGCGTGGAAATCCCCGGCGGAGAGGCGCTGGCGCAGAAGACCTTCAACCCGCGTCTGGGCATCGTGGGCGGACTGTCGGTACTGGGGACCACGGGGCTGGTGCTGCCCATGAGCGAGGAAGCCCTCATCCGCAGCATCGAGGTGGCCCTTCGTCAGCTGCGGGAGGAGGGGCTGCAGGAGGTCATCCTGACCCCCGGACATTACGGGGAACGCTTTCTTGCGGAGCGGGAGATTCACTGCGGAACAGTGCTGTGCAGCAATTTTGTGGGAGAAGCGCTGGATGCCTGCGCGCAGCTGGGCTTTTCCCGGGTCCTGCTGGTGGGCCATCTGGGAAAGCTGGTCAAACTGGCGGCGGGGATCATGAACACCCATTCACGCGTGGCCGACGGACGCATGGAGATTCTCGGCGTCTATGCCGCGCTGTGCGGGGTGGGAGCGCCGGGCATTTCGAAGATTCTCGCATGTGCCACCACTCAGGAGGCGCTTGGACTGCTGGAGGCCTTCGGCGTGCTGCCCCAGGTGATGGCGCGCATCGGGGAAGCGATCAAGGGACGACTGGAGTCCCGGCTTCCGGAGACCCTGCGTGCCGGTGCCGTGCTGTTTTCAAATGACCGAGGAGTCCTTGCGGTCACGCCGGGGGCCGGCGATCTCATGCGGGAAATGGGGGTGAAGCTGTAATGGTGCATTTTGTGGGAGCTGGCCCGGGAGCGCCGGACCTGATCACCCTGCGCGGCGCCAGGCTGCTGGAACAGGCGGACTGGGTGATTTATGCCGGAAGCCTGGTGTCGCCCCAGGTACTGACCCTGTGCCGGGAGGAGACCCGGCTTGTCAACAGCGCGGAGATGACCCTGGAGCAGGTGGTGCAGCTGTGTGCCACGGCACGGGAGGAGGGACGTGAGGTGGTCCGGCTGCACACCGGGGACCCGTCCCTTTACGGTGCGGTCCGGGAACAGATGAACGCACTGGACGCGCTTGGCATTCCCTGGGACATGACCCCGGGAGTGTCCAGCTTCAGCGCGGCGGCTGCCGCTCTTGGGGCGGAATATACGCTGCCCGGAGTCAGCCAGAGCCTGATTATCACCCGGCTGTCCGGGCGGACACCCTCAACGGAATCTCTCCGGGCACTGGCTGTTCACGGCTGCTCCATGGTGATCTTCCTCTCTGCCGGACTGGTGGACCGGGTCCAGGAGGAGTTGCTCTCGGGCGGCTACCGGGAAGATACCCCGGCAGCCGTGGTCTACAAGGCCAGCTGGCCCGAGGAGCGCATCCTTCGCTGCCCCCTGTGTCAGCTGGCCGGGAGGACCCGGGAGGCGGGCATCACCCGAACGGCGCTCATTGCAGTGGGTGATTTTCTGAGCGGCGCGGGGGAACGCAGCTGTCTGTACCATCCGGATTTTACCACGGGCTACCGGAAAGGGGGCCGCGCATGAAGGGGGCCATCACCGCCTTTACGGACCGGGGCGAGACAACAGGGCGGCGCCTCGCGGAATCCTTTGGAGGCCTGACCCTGGAGCGATGCCCTTCAGAGGGGCTCAGGGAGTGGACCCAAAGGCACTTTGAAACGGGCAGGGTACTGATCTATGTCGGCGCCGCGGGGATTGCCGTGCGTGCCATTGCTCCCTTTATTCGGCGCAAGGATGTGGATCCGGCGGTCCTGGTCATCGACGAGGAGGGCCGATATGTCATCCCGCTGCTCTCCGGACACCTGGGCGGCGCCAACGACCTGGCGCGGAAGATGGCCGGCGTTCTCGGAGCCACTGCGGTCATTACCACCGCGACGGACCTACGCGGGGTGTTTGCAGTGGACCTGTGGGCCAGGCGGCAGGACCTGGCGGTGGAAAACCCGGAAGCCATCCGGCAGGTCTCCTCGCGCCTGCTGCGGGGGGACCCCGTGGCGGTGTGCTCCGCGGTGGAGATTGAAGGAAGCCTTCCGCCGGGACTCCACATGGCAACCTCCGGAGAGGAGGTCCATCTGTCCATCGGACTTTCCGGCCCGGGACTGAGACTCTGGCCCCGGGACCGGGTGCTGGGAATCGGGACCCGGAAGGGGATTACTGAAGAGGCGGTCATGGCGGCCTTTGAACGCCTTCTGTCGGAAACAGGCATATCTCCCTTTCGCTTTGCGGCGGTGGCGACCCTGGACCTCAAGGCGGAAGAGCCGGCCATCCTGAGCCTGTGCAGGAGGCTTTCCTGCGCACTGCGTACGTTTTCCAGTACGGAACTGTCTGCCCTGCCGGGGCGCTTTACAGCCTCTGACTTTGTCCGGAAGGTGACGGGGGTGGACAATGTATGCGAGCGGGCATCCGTGCTGGCCGGGGGCGGAGAGCTGATTGTCGGCAAGCGTGCCGGCAGCGGGGTAACACTGGCGGTGGCCGCAAAACCACAACGGCTGAGATGGGACTGGAGGGAATCAAATGGGAGAACTGATCATTGCAGGCCTGGGACCGGGCGGACCGGAGGGAATGACCCTGGAGGTCAGAACTGCCCTTGAACAGGCCGATCTGCTGGTGGGCTACGAGCGTTATATCGAGATGGTGGCCCCACTCTATCCGGAAAAGCCGGTGCTGATGACCGGCATGACGCGGGAGGTGGAACGCTGCAGGCGGGCGTATGAGCGTGCCGCAGCGGGCGAACGGGTGGCGCTTGTGTGCAGCGGGGATGCGGGCGTATACGGCATGGCGTCCCCTGCACTCGAGCTTTCCCCGGAGTATCCCGGGGTCAGCATCCGCGTGCTGCCGGGCGTGACTGCCGCGCTGAGCAGCGCCGCGCGCATGGGAGCCCCGCTGGGGAATGATTTTTGCGTAGTCTCTCTCTCGGACCGGCTGACCTCATGGGAGACCATTGAACTGCGGCTGCGTCTGGCAGCCCGCGCAGGGTTTGTACTGGCGCTGTACAATCCCGTCTCGAAGCACAGGCCTGAAGGTCTCATAAGAGCAGCTGAGATTCTGCTGGAGGAGCTTCCCGCGCAGACCCTTTGCGGCCTGGCGCACAGGATCGGACGAGAAGGGGAGTCAACGCGCATCTGCTGCCTGGGGGATCTCTCCTCCATGGAGGCGGACATGGGGACCACGGTGCTGGTGGGCAACCGGGACACCCGGCAGCTTTGCGGCTGGCTGGTGACCCCCCGGGGATATGGAGAAAAGCGATGAAAATCCTGCTCTTTGGCGGAACCCGGGAGGGCAGGGAGCTGTCTCTGGCCCTGGCAGGCCATGACCTGACGGTCTGTGTGGTATCCAGGGTCGGGGAGGAGGCCCTCTCCCGGATTCCGGGAATATGCGTGCGGGTGGGCCGGCAGTCGCCGGAGTCCATCCGCGCGCTGCTGTCGGGTATGGAACTGTGCATCGATGCCACACACCCTTATGCGCAGCAAATATCCTCCACCCTGAGGGACTGCTGCCGGGAGACGGGCGTGCCCCTTCGGCGCGTGCTTCGCTCCTCCTGCGCCTTCACAGGCGGGCCCTACACGGAGGTGGCCACCGCCCGGGATGCGGCGGCCGTGCTCTCCGGTACGGAGGGAAACATCCTGCTGACCACGGGAACCCGGGAACTGGCCGCATATGCAGCGCTGCCCCGGGAGCGGCTCTATGTCCGCGTGCTTCCCTGTCACGAGAGCTTTTCAGCCTGCGAGGCTGCGGGCATCCTCCACAGCCACATCGTGGCCATGCAGGGGCCCTTTTCCCGGGAACTGAACGTGGCGCTGCTGCGGCAGCTTGAGATTCGGCACATGGTCACCAAGGAATCGGGGAACGCGGGGGGATTCCCGGAGAAGATGGAAGCGGCGGAGGAAACCGGAACCGCCGTCATCGTGCTCACACGTCCTCAGGAAACGGGCATCACGCCTGAAGAGCTGCTCAGAGAGATCAGGGAGGCGGAAATATGAAACTCAGCATACTCGGCTCCGGTCTGGAGCGCTCCGGACGGGAAAAGGAACTGCTGTCCCAGGCGGAGCTGATCGTGGGCAGTCCGAGGCAGCTGGCGCCCTTTGGCGACGATCCCCGGTGCCGCGCGGCACTGCTGCCCGGGGAAACGGCGGAGCTTCTCCTGCGGGAAGCGCCAGACTCTGCCTGCGTGCTCTATGGAGCGGACCCGGGCTTCCATTCCGGGATGGGCCGACTGTGCGAACTGATGTCCGGGAAGGCGGAGATCGAGGTGCTGCCAGGGATTTCCTCAGTGGCCCTGCTGTCTGCCCGTCTGCAGCGGCCCTGGCAGAACTGGAAGCTGGTCAGCGCTCACGGACGGGAATTGGATGTCCTGCTGGAGATCATGGACCGGAGGCCCCTGTTTGTACTCTGCGGGGGCGGCTCGCAGGTCAACAGGTACCTCCGGGAACTGACGGACGCACAGTTGGGGGACACGAAAGTGGCTGCGGGAGAGAATCTGGGAATGCCCGAAGAGCGGATCCGGTGCGGAAGCGCAGCGCAGCTGTGCGCTGAGGAGTTTGACAAACTGTGCGTACTGTTGCTGGAGGCGCCATGCCCCGGACACAGGAGCGTCCCTCCGGGAATCGAAGATGAAGCCTTTGTGCGGGGACAGGTGCCCATGACCAAGCGTGAAGTACGTGCCAGTGTCCTGTCCCGTCTGCAGCTGCGCCCAGGTGAGACGCTGTGGGACGTGGGTGCCGGCACCGGCAGCATTTCGGTGGAAGCTTCGCTCCTGTCCTGCCGGGTATGGGCCGTGGAACGGGAGGAAGCGGCCCTTTCCCTGATCCGGGAGAACAGGCAGCGCTTTGGTGCCTGGAGCCTGCGCCCCGTCCCGGGAGAAGCCCCCGAAGCCCTTGAGGGACTGCCCCGGCCGGATGCCGTGTTCATCGGGGGAAGCGCCGGGCGCATGGAGGGCATTCTGGATGCAGCTCTGAAGGCCAATCCCCGCTGCAGGGTATGCCTGACCTGCGTGACGCTGGAGACGCTCCACCGGGCGATGGACGCCATGAACTCCCTTGGACTCTCTCCCCAGTGCTGCCAGATTGCGGTGACCCGGGCGGTCCGGACAGGACAGGTGCACCTGCTCCGTTCGGAAAATCCCGTATTCCTCATTTGGGGAGGTCACGCATGAAGAGACTGATGATTTCCGCCCTGCACAGCGGCAGCGGCAAGACGGTGGTCACCCTGGGACTGCTTGCCGCCATTTCCCGGCGCGGGCTGTCGGTGGAAAGCTTCAAATGCGGTCCGGATTATCTGGACCCCCTTTTTCACCGGCAGGTGCTGGGGATTGCAGGCCACAATCTGGATCCCTTCCTGCAGGGCAGCCGGATGCACCGGATTCTGGCCGGACAGCGGGCAGACGTGGCCCTGGTGGAGGGGGCCATGGGATACTTTGACGGGAGGAAAATGACCCCTGAAGGCAGCAGCTGGGAGATCGCCGCGACGGAAAATCTTCCGGTGCTGCTTTGTCTGCGTCCCTCGGGCGTCAGCGTGACGCTGGCAGCCCAGATCCGGGGTCTGCAGGCTTTCAGAAAACCGGACAGGCTGCGGGGACTGTTTTTGTGCGACTGCCGGGAATCCCTGGCGCAAAGGCTTTCGCCCATGCTGGAGGCGGAAACCGGACTGCCGGTGACGGGGTTTCTGCCTCCGATGGAAGCAGCTGCATTTTCCTCCCGACATCTGGGCCTTGTATGCCCTGAGGAAATGGGGGAAATGAGCCATCGTATCCGGGCTCTGGGCGATCAGATGGCGCGTACCGGAAACCCGGAGAGCATCCTCGCTCTTGCTGAACAGGCGCCATCTGCAGAAAGGAAGAGCCCGGTGCCCGCTGCCCACGACAGGGTGCGGGTGGCGGTAAGCCGGGATGCAGCTTTCTGTTTCTGTTATCAGGAAACCCTGGAAGCCCTGGAGGAGGCAGGCGCCGATCTTCTGTTTTTCAGTCCCCTGAGTGACAAGTCACTTCCTCCCTGCGACGGACTGCTGCTGTGCGGAGGCTATCCTGAGCTTCACGCCCGGCAGCTCCAGGAAAATGATTCCATGAGGGAGAGCATCCGCTGCGCGGTCCTTGGAGGACTGCCCACAGTGGCAGAGTGCGGAGGTTTTCTGTATCTTCTGCAGGGCCTTGAAGGGGTGGACGGAAAGCGCTGCGAAATGGCCGGTGTGCTGCCGGGTGAAGGTGTGGCGGGACATCGGCTGTTGCGCTTTGGTTATGTGAAACTGACGGCCCGGGAGGACAGTCTGCTTTTCCGGAAAGGGGAGCAGGTGCCCGCCCATGAGTTTCATCACTGGGAGAGTACCTTCTGCGGTACGGATCTCATGGCCAGCGGCAACCACAACTATTCCTGCGGGGTGGCAACGCCTTCCCTGTATGCGGGATTCCCTCATCTGTGCATGGCTGGTGATGTGCCCCTGGCAGAGCGTTTTGTCGGGGCATGCCAGGAAAGGAGAAGACGGGATGGAAAAGCTGAGCCCGGCGCAAATTGAAAAGCGGAGCATGGAACTGATCCGCCAGGAACTTGCGCAGATGGGCATTGTCCTCCCTCCGGAGACGGAGGCGGTCACCCTTCGCGTGCTGCATACGACAGCAGACTTTGACTACACGAAAAACCTGATATTTGAAGGTGACCCGGTGGCCAGGGCCAGGGAGGTCATTCCGGGAGGTGTTCTTCTTACGGATACCCGAATGGCGCTTGCCGGAATCAGCCGGATGGGGCTTCATAAAGTGGGCGCACAGGCGCTTTGTCTGATCGGGGAAAAAGAAGTGGAAGAACGCGCCAAATCCACAGGAAGGACACGGTCCGAGACAGCAGTTGAACTGGCAGCCGACCGGTATCCCCGGGGAATCTATGTGGTAGGAAATGCTCCGACGGCGCTACTGTCCCTGTGCACGCAGATGGAACGAGGCATGCGACCTTCACTGGTAATTGCCGTACCCGTAGGATTTGTCCATGTCGTGGAGGCAAAGGAGCAGATTCTCCTGGCCTGCCGGAAATTCGGCATACCCGTGATCTGTGCCAAGGGGCGAAAGGGAGGGAGCAACGTGGCGGCAGGAATCTGCAATGCACTGCTGTACGAGACCGCCGGCCTTCTGGAACCCGGGACGAGAATGTAAGCGGTTCAAAAGGTCAGCAGTTTGAAGGAAATAGCAAAAAGGCCGGGCAAAAACCCGGCCTTTTCAACAAAAAAAACCTGACCGAAGTCAGGTTTGGCACCTCCAATGGGAATCGAACCCATGATTCTGCCTTGAGAGGGCAGCGTCTTGACCGCTTGACCATGGAGGCATTGGCTGGGGAACTAGGATTCGAACCTAGACAATACGAGTCAGAGTCGTAGGTGCTGCCGTTACACAATTCCCCAAGAGGAACAGCTCGTTCCAACATGCGGTATTATACACAGGTGGTATAGCACTGTCAACACTTTTTTGAAGAAGAATTTTCGGGAAATATCTTGAAACTTGAAATTCTAAATTCTACCCCCTCCGGGCTTCTCCTGTCCCGGTGGATCATCCATCCCAGCGGTCCGATCAGGGGCTCACCTACAGATGTGTCAGGACAGAGAGGACCGCCAGGTGAACCGGGTAGAAGCCATACGTCAGCCATCTGGGAAGACGGAAATCACGGCGCATCGGCAGCGCGCACAGGACAACGGCAGGAAGGGCATAGATCTGAATACGGAAGCCGATGCCAAAGAAGACATGGTAACCTCCCCCCGAGGACCAGTTGAGGAGAAAGAGTCCCGCACAGAGCAGTTGAAGCAGTGGATGCTCCAGCGTGAAATAGAGGATCAGAATCAGTTGAATCCCTTGAATGCCGTAATCCAGACTCGAGGAGAAACGATGGCACAGCACGTACACGCCGATGGCCAGTATCCATCTGCGCTGACGGATGCACATGAGAATCAGCAGCCCAAGACTGAGAGGCAGAAGAATGCTGGGGTAATACCAGCTCTCAAGGTAAAAGTTGACCATGGCTCTGAGAGGATTCGGGAAAAGCGGCACCGCCGTCATGGACGGCACCTCATGTCCCATCCCCAGGGCATACAGGGGCTGTGAAATTAGGGCAAGAAGGACGATGCGGGAAAGGTAGCGGGGGAGATTGCGGGAATGGACGGCCCCTACGGCGATCCCGTAAGCGTAAATGGGAAAGGCCATCCGCCCGATGATCCTCATTTCGGGAATCTGGGGAAAGCACATCTTCCCAAAGTGGTCAATCAGCATGCTCACCATGGCCAGAATCCGGAGCATGCTTCCGGACAGGTTGGTCCGGATGGTCCGGGGAAACAGGAGAGAGGACAGGAAATCTCTGGAGCTTTCAGAAAAACCGCTGGTCTGCATCGCCGGCCACCTCAGCTTGCTAGGAAACCGTTGCCGACGATTTCAGTGGATGTGGTGATCACCATGAAGGCATGGGGATCAACGGTGTGGATATATTTGCGGAGCTGGAGGGCCTGTGTCCGGGTCAGAACCGTGATGATCATGGTTTTGTGGCGTCCTGAAAAGGCACCGTGCACATCCTCAAGGGTAGCGCCCCGGTTCAGGTTCCGGGTAATGAAATCTACGATGGGCTGCGGGGTTTCCGTGACGATCTGGAAACACTTTCTGGAACGGAAGGCATCTGTGAAGTAGTCCACTAGGCGGGACTTGGACAGCAGGCCCAGAATGGAATACAGACCGGTCTTGGGGCCGAAAATGAGAAAAGCCGCCATCGTCACCATGGCATCGGCAATCATGAGTGCCATACCGATGTTCATATGGGTGTATTTGCGCACGATCATGGCGATAATGTCCGTCCCTCCGCTGGATGCATCCACGTTAAACAGCAGGGCAGATCCCACCGCCGGGAGCAGAACTGCAAAGCACAGTTCCAGCAGCGGCTCACTGGTCATGGGGGCGTTCATGGGACACACCTTTTCCAGAAGAGCCGTCAGCACGGAAAGGAGCATCGAGCAGTAAACGGTTGATAACGCAAAGCCACGGCCCAGGAACAGATATCCCACAATCAGGAGAGCCACGTTGATGAGCAGCATCACCATGCCGGGAGTCAGCAGCGGATCCACCAGAATCCGGCTGAGAATCAGTGAAATGCCGCTGACACCGCCGGTGGTGAAGTTGTTTGGAAATTTGAAGAAATAGACGCCGATGGCGGTCAGTACCACCCCAAGGGTCATGAGAATGAAGCGCTCCAGATTCGTCAGAACGCGTTTTCCGGTGATTTTCAAGACGATGATCCTCCAAGTCAAAATGCGGAGTACATGATACAACAGAGGATCGAAAAAGAACAGGGGTGAAATGAGAAGATGACCGGCGGAAAAGCCCCGTGTTGTACATGAGATGTTATGGTATACTGTCGGCATATCATTTTAAAACAGGAGGGCTCAATATGGGAAAAAGGACTAGACTCGGTGGCGTGGTACCGGCCACCATTACTCCCTTTAACCGTCAGGAACAGATCAATAAACGTGTCATGGTGCAGCTGATGGAATGGAACCTGACACAAGGAGTGGATGCCTTCTTCATTGGAGGAAGCTCAGCGGAATGCTTTCTGCTCTCCCCGGAGGAGAGAATGGAGATTTTTGATATTGCTTCGACGTTTTCAGACAGAGCGTTCCTGACTGCTCATGTCGGCGCAATATCCGTGAAGGAGGCAGAGAACTATGCCCGCCATGCCGTCCGTGCAGGCTATGACGCCATCGCCGCCACCCCTCCTTTTTATTATGGATTCGGAAGCAGGGAGATTTACGGATATTACGAAAGCATTGCATCGGCTGCGGGAAAGCCCGTGCTGATCTACAATTTCCCCGGAAATACGGGAAAGCAGTTTGACCTGAGCGATCCCGTCACGAGAAAGCTGTTCGCTTCAGATTTTATTCTGGGCGTCAAACATACCAACCAGGTGGTCTACCAGATGGAGCGCATCAAGGCGATCAATCCGCAACTGATCATGATGAACGGATTTGATGAAACCATGGTGGCCGGGCTCGCGCTGGGAGCGGACGGATCCATCGGCAGCACCTTCAATTTCATGTATCCCCATTACAGAAAAATCTATGAAACCTATCTGTCCGGGGACAGAGAAGGCGCACGGGAACTGCAGGTCAGGGCCAACAACATCATGGAAGCCCTCTGTCAGGCAGGCCTGATTCCGGCAATCAAGTATGTTCTGACCACCATGGGGATTGATGCGGGAATCCCCAGGCGTCCGTTCCGTCCACTGGACGAGGAGCACAAAAGCAGTCTGGATATCGTTATCCGGGAAAACCTTGTCACCTGACCGGAGGCATCGCAGACTCCAGGATATCCGACTATGGTGCCAAATCACCCTTGAAAATTGGAGACCGTCCATTCAAGTCGGAAGCATGGGAATATGTTTTCGCCGCGGTCACGCATCTTTATCATTTGCACATGAGATCAACGAAACAAACAGGAATGCCTCGTATACAAATGTGTGCTGCGACATGAAATTGTTTTGCTGCACATGTTTATGTTTCGTCAAAGGCACTGATGCCTTCCTGTGTCTGTGTCTAAATAAAGATGACAGATTATGATCTTTTTGTTGCGCCGCCAGACCCGAAAATGGTACAATGCCTTCGTTTCTGCCAATATCGGTTCAGAAGAGAAAGCGGGGAAATACCTTGAATCGTTCTTATCCATTGTATGAGTTGCCGCATGCAGACTCGCTCAAACAGATGATTTGGCGTCAGGCGACACAGAAGCCGGACCGTGTGGCCTTTCGTTTCCGTCAGGGCAAGGTTATTGCACAAAAAACCGTGGCGGAATTCTGGAATGACGTTCTTGCTTTCGGCACCTGGCTGGAACATGAGGGAATCCGCCAGACCCACGTAGCTCTGGTCGCCCCCAATTCCTACATGTGGCTGGTATACTATTTTGCCGTCATTAACGGCAGCAATGTCATCGTTCCCATCGACAAAGACCTGCCTGCAGGGGAACTATGTCAACTGCTTCATCTCAGCGACAGCACCGTGGTCATTTGCGCTGACCGCATAGCTCCGTTGCTCAGAGACTCCGGCTGCAGGGTGATTGCCCTCAAAGAAGCGGAGGCAGCTCTCAAAAAGGGACAGGAATACCTGGCGGCCGGTGAAACGGCTTACCGGGATTTTGAGCCGGACGTCAACCGGATGGCAACCATCGTTTTTACCTCGGGAACCACGGGCATCAGCAAGGGGGTCATGCTTTCCCAGGCAAACATCCTTGCAGATATCAATACCGGCTGCAAACTGTTTACTCCGATGGGCGACTCCCTGTCCGTGCTTCCGTTCCATCACATGTTCGGCCTGGTGGTGTCACTGATGATGCTCTTCAACTGGGAGGTAACCGCCTTCATCAATACCAGTCTGCGATATCTGCTTCCGGATTTCAAGGAATCCAAACCGGTTACCACCATGCTGGTGCCGCTGCATATTGAGACCTTCTATAAAATGGTCATGGAAAACGCCAAAAAGAGCGGAAAGTATAAAAAGCTGTGCATGGCCATGAAACTGGGACGCCTTCTCAAGGCGATCGGCATCGATGTCCGAAAGAAGCTGATGCGTGAAGTACGGGAAGCTTTCGGTGGACGACTTGAATACATCGTGGTGGGTGGCGCTGTATTGGATCCGTTCTATGAACGGGAATTTGAAGCATGGGGCATCACTTTGATCGTGGCCTACGGGGCAACGGAGTGTTCCCCGGGCATTGCATGCGGCCGGAACCACTACCATCATACCGGGTCGGTGGGCCTGCCCATCAGCGCCAATGAGATTCGCATCGCGCCGGACGGCGAAGTGCTGATCCGCGGCGAGAATGTCATGTCCGGGTATTACCATAATGAAGAGGCGACCCGGGAAGCGCTCAAAGACGGGTGGTATGCCTCCGGCGATATCGGGTACATGGATGATGACGGATTTCTGTACCTGACTGGAAGAAAGAAGAACCTGATCATTCTCAGTGACGGCGAGAACGTGTCCCCGGAGAAGCTGGAAAACGGCATCAACCGGTTGGAAGGTGTCTGCGAGACGATGGTCTATGAGGAGGATCATGCCATCGTTGCAGAGATTTTCCCGGAAAAGGAGTATCTTGGCAAACAGGAATGGTTTGATGAGCAGGTGAATAAATACAATGATACACTGCCCCCGACGCAGCGAATCCGGAAGGTCAGGCTGAGGGATGTGGAATTCCCCAAGAACACCTCAAGAAAGATTCTCAGATACAAAGTCGGAAAGGAGAACGATCATGTATGAGAAAATCGTGGATATCCTGAAGAACTTCACAGATGTGGACGAAAAGGATATCCGGCCGGAAATGCGCCTGGTGGAGGACCTGGGGCTGAATTCCGTGAGCTATTTTGCCATTGTGTTTGATCTTGAAGAGACCTTTGGAATTACGGTCGATGATGATGCTTCCATGCATCTGTCCACAGTCCAGGACCTGATGGACTATATCCAGGGACAGACAGGAAGCAAGGAATAATCCCCGAACAACCGCAAGCCTGATGAATGCCCATCAGGCTTTTTCGCATCCATGAAGTGAAGAGGGAAGGAGGGGAACTCAGACATGGAGGTCATGCAGGTCCCTGCGGCGCCCCTGGCGGAAGTGCTCCATTATCTGGGCTGGCACGGACAGCCTGTGGAGGAATCCCTGCTTGAGGATATCCGCAGGGGACAGGAAATGCTGGAGATGTCGGGCCCTGCCCGGATCATCTTCCGGAAATGGCCGGTGGAACAGCTCTCCTTCGTTCTGAAGGGACAGGAGATGGCGCACCACCTTCAGGACTGTCGCGAAGTCATCTGTCTTGCCGCGACGCTGGGGGCACGCGTGGAGCAGTGCCTCCGCCGCGCCGCACAGGATCCGGCGTTTGCCCTGATTCTGGACGCATGTGCCAGCGCAGCAGTGGAAGCACTGTGTGATGTGCAAGAGGCACGGCTTCGTACACAGTTTCAGCGGGAAGGACGGTTCCTGACCGACCGTTTCAGTCCGGGCTACGGGGATTTCCCCATGGAGA
>CACYCQ010000203.1:0-4144 GCA_902772995.1 uncultured Eubacteriales bacterium | reverse complement strand
TGCAGCAGGGTGACATTCTGCTCACTGACCCAGCAGACCAGCAGCGCCGCCACCAGCTCGATGCCCAGAGCGCCTACAACCGCCTTCCCACGGAGTTTCTTATCGGCAAATGCCGGCATGAACCACAGACACAGCCCCGCCACAGCAGGCCAGAGAATCACGATCGTCAACAGAAAACTCATTTTATCCTCCCTGCCCTCAGGCAAATACCCTCAATCCGTTCCACAGCATCCCGATAATTCCGGAAGACATCAACCCAAGCCCGAGATTCAGCATGATCCAGCAGATGAGGCTGCCCGTCGTCACCGCGTTCGCGGGCCGCAGCTCCCTGTCTTCTCCCGGGATGAACAGGGATATGGCCGCATTCATCAAGTAAACCAGATTCAGAATGGTCGAGACCGCAATCAGGGCAAGCGCAATCATCGCATGCCGTCCTCCCACCTGAATGGCCGTACCTGCCATCAGGATCTTTGTCACAAAGGTCCCCAGCAGCGGAACTCCCACCAGGTTTGCCGCCCCTAGCATGAAGGCCACCGCCGCTACCGGGCTTCGGTAAAATCCTCCCCGCAGCGCCGCCTTGCTGCGGTCATTGCCGCAGGACTTCTCCAATTCCTCTGTGGAGATAAACAGCATGGATTTGGTCAGGGAATGGGTCATGGCATGCCATACAGCGCAGACCACTCCAATCTCCGATCCCATGCCCAGGGCAAAATAGATATATCCGATCTGGGCTACCGAGGAATACGCCAGCATCATCCGCGTGGTCCGCACCCGTATCGCGCTGATGCTGCCCATAACCATGCCGGCAGCACCGAAAATGAAGAGCACATCGCAGACTCCCAGAGACTCCACGGCTTCCAGGCCGAAAACCCGGACATACAGCTTGATCAGAAGGAAAATATACCCTTTGGACACGATGCTCGACAGCATGGCCGCTCCGGAGGACGTGGTGCTGGTATAGGCGCCCGGAAGCCACTTTTCAAAGGGGAACAGGGCGCTTTTCATGGCCACGCCCACCGACATGATGCTCATCACCATCAGCAGAGGCACGCGGTAGGTGCCCTCTGCCACCAGCTGCGAAATCTTCTCATGCAGGGGCACCATCAGCAGGTGTCCCGTCACCGCATAGAGGATGACGATTCCCAGCAGGAACAGGCTGGAACCCAGCAGGTTCATGATCATGTAGCGCACGCCGCCCACCAGGCTGAAGCCGTCCTGCTTCATGGTCACGATTCCCGTTGCCGCCAGGGTGTTGATCTCGATAAACACGTACGCGGTGAACAGGTCGTTGGTGTATACCAGGGCGATCAGGGAAAGCATGCACAGATCCCAGATCACGCAAATCAGGTTGGACTTCCCCCGCTCTAGCATTTCCTCGCTCTGGTTCCATCCGCCCAGGAACGAGAGCAGGATAACACACAGAAAAACGGTCAGAGGAACCAGTTCAAAAACGCCCGCCCGGATTTCATTGCCCCATGGCGCGGGGAAATGACCCATCCAGTAAGCATAGCTGGAGTTTTCCCGCAGGCAGTGGATCAGGGTGCCCAGGGTCAGCACCAGCTCGCCTGCAATCAGGCCAAGGGTCAGTCTTCTGGCATTTTCCCTGGAAAGCACTAGGGTGATCACCGCGCACACCAGCGCCAGCAGAATGCTGAAGAAGGGGAAATTCTGCACAAAGTGCATCAGACTTCCTCCTTTCCAGCAATGGCAATGAGCTCATCCACGTCCAGTGTCCTGTACCTGTGGTACAGCCGCATTGCCAGCGCCATCATGACCGCAGAGACGCTGACGGAAACCACAATGCCTGTCAGCACCAGTCCCGCGGGGATGGGATTGACATACGCTCCCGCTCCCGTGATTCCTTCCGCCAGAATGGGCGGTTCCTTCCCCTCGATAAATCCCTGGCTGGCCAGGAACAGGAAGATCGCCGAATCCATCATGTCCATTCCGATGATCTTCTTGATGAGATTGCGGTTGAGCAGCAGGGTGGTAAACCCGATGCTGAACAGGATAATCGCCGCGGTTTCCTCATAGTTGGCCAACAGCTTTTCCAGCATCAGACTTCCCCCTTTCTGAATATGGCGTAGAGCACATATACCGTACAGGCCACGATCATCCCCACACAGATGTTCAAAAGCAGGATGAGACCGCTTGACAGGATCGCCCCGGGAGTCCCCAGAGGAATGATGCTTTCCATCCCGTTGGCTCCCGTATAGAACGAATAACATTTGCTCAGCGCATAGGTCAGCAACGCGCCCACCACGATCCCCTGATATGTCCTGTAGGTGAAGAATTTGCGGGTTCTGGAAAAACCGAAGGCCGACACATGCAGCACCAGTCCCGCACCGATGAGCGTCCCGCCTGAGAATCCGCCGCCCGGGGACAGGTGACCGTTGAGCACCACGTAGATCCCCAGCAGCCAGATCACCGGACAGAGGAAGCGGGCCGTGTACTGAAGGATGTGGTCATCCTTCGGTTCGTAGAAGGTGTCGGATCCCGGATTGGTTCGAAGATCCCTTGCCAGGCTGCTGAATTTTTCGCTTTCCGGATCCAGGCGCAGCAGCAGAAGCACCACCATCACCGCGGCAAACAGCACGGTGGATTCTCCCAGGGTATCAAAGGCACGATAGTCAAGGATCATGCCCGTGACGATATTGACGGCGCCGGTTTCTTCCAGGCCCTGCTCGATATACCGCCTGGGCACCTCGTTGCTGGTCGGGGCCTCCGGATCGCCGACCCTGGGCATTTCTGACACCATATAAAGAAACATTCCGATCATCAGCACGCACAGCACCACGGAGGCCACATTATACAGCCTTCTGCCGGAGCGCCGAACCCGTGGAGTCCCGCGGGTGACCACCTTTTCCTGAAGCGAGCGCCGCCGCTCTTCCTTTTCAAGCCGTTCCTGCTCATCTGCCGGAGATTCAGCGCTCTCCCGGTCCGGTTCCCGTTCCTGAGAGGCGATCATGGCGCCGTCCAGCAGGGCTTCTTTTTCCTCCAGCTGCTGATTCAGCCGTTCCCAGATTGTCATGTTATTCCTCCCCCGCTTCTTCCGCCCGGGCGGAGGTCTCTTCCTGCTTCTTTCTGGCATCGATGGCGCGTATCCGCTTGAGTGTCAGGAAGAACAGCAGGCTGGTGATCCCCGAGCCCACAGCCGCCTCGGTGATGGCCAGGTCAGGCGCCTTGATCAGGATCCAGACAATGGACATGACCATGGAGAAGGTCATGTAGATGATGACGCTTCCCAGCAGGCTTCTGGTCACGCTGACGGCAATGGCACAGATGATCAGAAACAGCAGCAGCATCTGTACAACCGTTGTCATTCTTCTCCCTCCTCAGCCGCAGGGGACTGTGCATCCTCCCGTTCTTCATTCAGAGTCCGCTCATGCACCGTCATATAGCTTTCCCTGTCCTCGTTGGTCTCGATCTCCAGCCTGCACAGCAGATGGCTCGCTACCGGAGCCGTCACCCAGAAAAACGGGATGACCAGCAGGATCTTCAGCGCTGTAAACAGGTCCGGCGCACTGATGGCCAAGCCGATTATGCACAGCGCGATTCCCAGGGTGTCATTGATGGCCGCCGCATGCATGCGGTTGGCCGCATACCGGAAACGGAAGATTCCCAGCACGCCGATGGCGCACACGACGATACCCACAGACATCAGCAGAACCGTCAGAACCAGTCGTATGCTCATGCGTCTCCGCCTCCTTCCGGCTCCTCAGGACTGCCCGCCTTCTTCTCCCTGTACACGCCGATATACACCTTGCACAGCACCACCACCGCCAGAAAACCAAGCAGGGAATATATGAGGGCAATATCCGCCAAGTAGCCCTTTCCCATTATCACGGCCAGGAGATCCACCATGATGATGCACAGGGTGTTGATCATGTTGACCGCCATGATCCTGTCGCTGACCCTGGGACCGGCGATGCACCTTGCCAGGCAGAATGCCGCAAGCGCGGTCAGGCACGCGAGAGCGACAGCTCCAAGAAGTTCACCGATCGTCATCTTCCCGCGCCTCCTTTTCTTCCTGCGGAGGCACCGCCTGCGGTTCCTCCTGCTCCGGTTCCGGCGTCCCGGCTTCCTTCATCTCACGGGAAGCCGATTTTTCCTCCTTCGCTGCAGCCGCTGCACGCCGGCGCTC
>CACYCQ010000202.1:0-3064 GCA_902772995.1 uncultured Eubacteriales bacterium | reverse complement strand
TCTACGATCTCACCATCGACCACATCGGCTCCGGCCAGGCCAACACCACCGAGCTGTGCCTGAACCATGCGATGTATGACGTGCAGCTGAGCGACGAGACCCTGGCCAAGCTGTGCGAGCAGGGCTTCGACTATGTCACCGTTCCCGCCGGCACCTGGAATGGCCAGAACGTGGACATCAAGACCGTCGGTTCCCAGCAGTGCATCATCGTGTCCTCCGAGATGTCCGATGAGGCTGCCTACAACATCATCAAGGCCCTGTGCGACAACCGCGAGATCCTGGTGAACACCTCCGCCGTTCTGGCCAACTTCAACCCCGAAGTGGCCGGCTCCAAGGCCCTGACCGGCTGCGAGCTCCATCCCGGCGCTGCCAAGTACTATCAGGAGAAGGGCTACGCCTTCAACTGATCCGGCGATGTTATCCGGTAACTGAACACTGATCTGGCCGGGGCACAGTACAGGCCTGTGCTCCCGGCCGCTTTGAGAGCGGCAGTTGCAAACTCCACGGTTCCCGGCTTTGAGGACTGAAAACGGCCCGGAGGGCCTGGATTCGGTTCTTTCCCGCACAACCTGACGGACGGGCGGGTCAGCCCAGCGGGCCCCTGCCGGTGTCATCAGAATTGAAGTATTAGAAAGCCCCCGCATTTTCGCTTGTTTCCTGCCCGAAGGATTCCATGCGGCATGGGTGCGGTTCCTTCTCTGGGGACTGCCAGGGAAAACGGCGCATCCCTTTGCCATGAGGATTCAGGGGACAGGGCATTGCTTTGCAAACTTCAGCTTTTCAGGATCTGCCCGGAGATCTGCGCCGGACAGTCAGCGCGGGCAGCCGCGCCCGCCGCAGACGACGGCAGTACCGCAGAGCTGTTTCAGATGAAGAAGGGAGAGATTCTTCCGGAAGTGCGTGCCCCGGAAGGATACCGGTCCGGCAGGACCGAAGAATATCCCCCCCCTCCCGTGCGTGCCCGGAAAAACGGAGCACGCAGGGTGACAAAACAGTGACCATCAGTTCCACGAGAGAGGAGAATCCGAAGGATGAATGCCAAAATGCGCAGGACCTGCGCACTGACCGTGACGGTCATCTTTATCCTTTTCCAGATGTATCTGGCGCTGGTCAAGCAGTTTACGCTGATGCTCCAGACCCCCATCCACATGTGCTTCGCACTGGCGCTCGTCTTCCTGTACAGCCCGACTGACAAGAACTACAGGAAAAAGCTCCGCAAGAAGTGCGAGGCGGAAGGCCGCGAGGCCACCGAGGCTGAAAAGAACAAATATGCCTGGACCCACTGGTTTGATATTCCCGTGTTTGCAGGCATCGTCTACATCGTGATCTACACCATCGCCAACGTGGAGCGGCTGGCCAGCTATGACATGGCAGTCCACAGCCCGATCCTCGCGGACTACATCGCGATGATCTGCATTGTGCTGCTGCTGCTGGAAGCGGTCCGCAGAACGCTGGGCTATATCCTGTTCTATTTCATCATTGCGTTCATCATCTTCTCCTGGGTTTCCCCGTTCCTGCCCCAGGGCGTGTTCCGCACCGTGGCGACGGCCAAGAACAAGACCTTCCCCAAGATGCTCGAAAAGTTCACGGAAGGCATGGTCATGGCGGAACAGGGCGTGTACGGCACGCCGCTGCAGACCTCCTGCACCAGCCTGTTCTACTTCATCCTGTTCGGTGCATTCTTCTCTGAATGCGGCGGCGGTCAGCTGCTCATCGACGTGGGCATGAAGTTCTCCAACAAGTCCTCCGGCGGCCCCGCGAAGGCGGCGGTCATCTCCTCCGGCCTGATGGGCATGGTTTCCGGTTCCGCAGTGGCCAACGTGGCCACCACCGGCGTGATGACCATCCCGATGATGAAGAAGATCGGCTATGCCCCGGAAGAGGCAGGCGCGATTGAAGCCGTGGCCTCCACAGGCGGCCAGATCATGCCCCCGATCATGGGCATCGGCGCCTTTATCATGGCGGAGCAGCTGGGCATCAACTACCTGACGGTTGCGGCGGATGCCATCATTCCCGCGGTCGCCTACTACTTCGGCGTGTTCGTCCTGGTGGACCGCCTGGCCAAGAAGCGCGCCAGCCGTTCCGCCGCATCCGAGGACATCAAGATTCGGGTGGACCGCAAGATCCTCCCGCGCCTGTACCTGCTCGTCCCGATCATCGTGCTGATCATCGCCATCCTGAACGGCTTCTCCCTGATGCGCTCCGGCATGTTCGGCATCTTCGCCTGTCTGCTGTGCAATGTGGTCAGCCTTGTGATCGGCCTCGCGAAGGGCGGAAACTTCAAGCGCGACCTGGTCGAGGGCAACAAGGAAGTGGATTTCGCGGGCCTCAAGCAGCTGTGGAAGGCCTGCGTCGAAGGCGCAAAGTCCGCCGCTGAAATCGCGATCCCGACCGCTGCCTGCGGCATCATCATCAACGTCATGACCGCCCAGACCTCCCTGGCAACCAACCTTTCCGGCGTGATCGCCAGCCTTGGCATGACCAGCCTGTTCCTGGCGATGCTGATCGCCATGATCGGCTGCATGCTGCTGGGCATGGCGCTTCCCACGGTCGCGGCCTACCTGGTTGGCGTGACGCTGTTCGTGCCCACCATGCAGAAGCTGGGAATCAGCCCGCTGGTGGCGAACATGTTCGTGTTCTACTACGGCATCATGGCCCAGATTACCCCGCCGGTGTGCGTGGCTTCCTATACCGCTGCCGGCATTGCCGACGCGGACGCGATGAAAACCGGTATCCGCGGCATGCTCTTCGCGCTGGTCGGTTTCCTCGTTCCCTTTGTGTTTGTGTACAATCCGGCCATCCTGCTCCAGGGTTCCGCGCTGGAAATCGCCTGGGGCGGTGCACAGGTGCTGGCCGCCACCTTCTTCCTGGCCATCACGGTGTCCGGCTTCTTCAAGCGCAACATGAGCTGGTGGGAGCGCGCCGTGACCTTCGCGGCGGCCATTCTGCTGATGACGCCCGAAATGATCACCTCCATCATCGGTATCGTCCTGGGTGTCGGCATCCTGATGCTGGATTCGATCATCGGCAAGGAGAAGAAGTTCGCACAATAAGGAAGTTCCCC
>CACYCQ010000201.1:0-2567 GCA_902772995.1 uncultured Eubacteriales bacterium | reverse complement strand
GGCAGGACGGGCTGCGGAGATTCGCGTTTCGGGGACAGGAAGGGATAAAGGCTCAGGGCTGCAAAGACGTGATGCGGCATGCAGCTGCAGGAATGCCGGCTCCGGCCCGGCGGACACAGGCAGGAAGGCGCGGCGCACCGCCACCGCGGCCGCGGTCTTTTCGGATTCTCCAGGGGGGGATGGAGGCGCCCGGTATAAGGGGAGCGGCTTCGCAGGTCAGGGGATTGTCCGAAAGGGGCTTGACTTTCTCGGGCGGGGCAGGAATAATGTTGCTGAAAAAAGCAGGCCTCCTCCGGAGGCCGTTTTGCAGGAGGACATGAAATGAGAAATCTGTGTGAAGTGATCGCCCAGAGAAACTATCCGGGACGCGGGATCGCCGTGGGACGCAATGCCCAGGGCCGTCTCCGCTTTGCCTATTTTATCATGGGCAGGAGCATCAACAGCCGCAACCGCCGCTTCGAGGAGACCGGACGCGGCATTCGTACCGCAGCGCTGGATGAGTCCAGAATGACGGATCCCAGCCTGATCATCTACGAGCCCGTGATCTTCATGAAGGACAAGGTCATCATCACCAACGGCGACCAGACGCAGACCATCTATGACGCGCTGACCCAGGGAGAGGACTATGTGCACGCCCTGCGCCGGTGCACCTATGAGCCGGACGCCCCCCATTTTACCTCCAGGATCTCCGCGCTGATCAGCGAGACGGAAAGCCCCGTGTTTTCCCTGAGCATCCTGCGCAGGGGAGATGAAGGGCATGCCCAGCGCTTTTTCTATGAGCTGGAGGACCTTCCCGCCGGAGCATGTGCCATGATCAATACCTATGTTGCCGACGGAAACCCGCTGCCCGCGTGGCAGGGAGAGCCGCACCTGTGCGAAATGACGGACGATCTGGAAAAGTTCACGGAAAACGTGTATGACGCGCTGAACCATGACAACCGGGTTGCCCTGTGCTGCGGCGAGCAGGATGAAAACGGTGAATGGAAGATGAAGATCATCAACCGCTGGGACAGGGAATTCTTCCCGTCCAACGGCTGAACCCGGCAGAGAAGATCCGGTTTCAGGAGAAAATAAAAGGGAGGGAGCTTTCGGCTCCCTCCCTTTTATTGATGAATCCCATAAGGCCGCGATAAGGCGTCAAGCTGATCCCGAGGAAGGGGTGAAGTCAGCGGCCGATGATGAGGGCGGTGCCTGAACTGACGTTTTGCAGACCTGGCGGTTCGCCGCAGCCCGGGAGCCTGTACGGGCATTTTCCGTCTCCGAGGATCCGGACTGATCTTCCCTTCGGTGCTGAACGGGCGCGGAAGCGGAAACCTGGAACATGGAAAAGCGGCCCTTCGATGAGCGAACGGAAGATGGAGGCCTGCTCGGGATGAGGGGCCGCGACGGGTGCGTGCTTTTTGACGCGAGGTGCGGATATCCCGGCGGAATGTGCGGGGAAACTGACTCTGGCAGCTTTTCGGAGCTCTCCGGATCGTCTGCCATGGAGTGATTCATGAGCTCTTGAAAAGAGGCAGACCGCCATCATCGACCAGATGGCAAAAAGATACTGCATCGCCTACGGCAGCAACCTGAACATCCTCCAGATGCGGATGTGCTGCCTTTCGGTACGGATCATCGGCATCAGCGAGGTGCAAAACTATCGGCTGCTGTTCAAGGGCAGCAAGACTGGCGCTTACCTGACCATCGAGCCCTTTGAGGGCGGCAGCTTCCCGGTGGCAGCGTGGGAGGTGTCAGAAGATGGAACAGGCTGGGATTGGTGTCATGTCGAATCAAGTTTCATAAAAACAATTACAAGATTTATAAATCTTTCGAAAAATGAAATTCAAGTTTTATAATTCAGAGCGTATCATCTATCGCAGCTATGACTAACGCGTGGTCTGAAGGTGCCATTGAGCGAAGCCCGTTTTTCTCAATCATAAGCAATCTTATCTTTAAATCGATATTGGGATAGAAAACGGATAAGATGTTTCCAATCCATCCGAAAATGTTCTAGAATATGGCCGACAAATTCAATCAGGAGGTGCTACGCGATGGACAACGATCCGACCCCATCTTCCAGTAAATCTGGAGATCGGCCAGAACGTTTTGTTGAACTGACCAATGACCTGCTCTTTCATATGGTATTTTCTATGAGTGAGAAGGCCTGAAAAGATCTGGTCTCCAGCCTTCTGAACATCCCGCTGGAAGAGATTGAGAGTGTCGAACTATTGAATCCGATCCAGTACAATGGATCCATTGATACCAAGGAAACCATTCTGGATCTCAGAATTAAGCTCAACAACAAGAGTATCGTAATCGTTGAGCTTCAGGTTAAGAATTTCAAGTACTGGACAAACCGGATCCTGATCTATGGCTGCCGGAATATCAACGATCAGACGGATGGAAAAGAAGCCTATATTCATCTGGAACCTGTGATTCAGGTTTCCATCATGGACTATACGCTCTTTCCAAAGCATAAGGTCTTCTACGACGAATACAAGATTCAGGATGACGATCATCAGGTACTGACCGACAAACTGAGGTTCTTCGTCATGGATCTGACTGCCACTGACGAGGCAACCGAG
>CACYCQ010000200.1:0-7802 GCA_902772995.1 uncultured Eubacteriales bacterium | reverse complement strand
TTTCTGACGGCGCTGTTTACCGCCACCACGTCGGTCTGTGTGACGGGCCTGGTGGTGGTGGACACCTTCAGCCACTGGAGTACGCTGGGACATCTGGTGATCCTGGGGCTGATCCAGATCGGAGGTCTGGGCGTCATCACGGTCAATGCCACCATGATGCTTCTTGCCCGCAGGCGGTTCAGCCTCGGAGACCGGCTGCTGCTGCAGGACGCGCTGAACCTGGAACGCAGCGCGGGGATCCTCGGATTTCTGGTCAAGCTCCTTCGGGGAACCCTCATCGTGGAAGGGGCGGGCGCGCTGCTGTACGCCCTGGCCTTTGTTCCCGCCTATGGCTGGATCAAGGGGCTGTGGGTATCCCTGTTCAACGCAGTGTCCGCATTCTGCAATGCCGGCATTGATATCATCGGTCCCGCCAGCCTGAAGGACTACCAATCCAGTCCCATGGTCCTTGGGGTGACCATGGGGCTCATCGTGCTGGGAGGCCTGGGCTATGTGGTGTGGTTTGACCTGTCTTCAAAGGTCAGAAGCGGAGTTCAGAAAGGCTATTCGCCGCGGGTGATCTGGAAACGGCTCAGCGAACACACCCGGCTGGTACTGGTGCTCACCTTTGTCCTCATCGCCGGCGGCGCGCTGCTGATTTACGTGCTTGAATTCAGAAATCCCAGGACTTTGGGGAGCATGCCCATGAGGGACAGGGTGCTCAACAGCATCTTTGAGTCGGTGACCCTGCGTACGGCGGGCTTTGCCACCTTTCCGCAGGAGAACATGAACACCAGTTCGTGCCTGGTGGCGTATCTGCTCATGTTTATCGGCGGCTCGCCCGTGGGTACGGCGGGCGGCGTCAAGACCGTCACCTTCTTTCTGGCTGCGATGAACGTGATCACCTATATCCGGGACGAGCCCAAGAAGACGGTCTTCGGGCGAACTCTTTCCGCGGAGCAGATGAGGAAGGCCACGGCCATCGTGGCCGTCAGTCTGCTCTCGGTGCTGGTACTGTCCCTGGTGCTCATGTCCACCAACCCGCGGGACAACATGACGGACAGCCTGTTTGAGGTGGTCAGCGCGCTGGGCACGGTGGGCCTGACCCGAAACCTGACGGCGACGCTGAACAGCGCCGGCCGGCTGATCATCATCCTGGGCATGTATCTGGGAAGGATCGGGCCGATTTCCATGGCGATCTTCTTTGCCCGGTCCAGACATCCGCAGCCCAAGGTCAGCTATATCGACGGAAATTTCTTTGTGGGGTAGGAGGAAAGACGATGAGCAAATCCATTGCCGTCCTGGGACTGGGACGCTTCGGGGGCAGCCTGGTGCGCAGCCTCTATGATCTGGGTGCGGATGTGCTGGCGGTGGACCGTGACGAGGAGAAGGTCCAGGCGATCGCCGCCTACTGCACTTCTGCCGTGTGCGCGGACGTGTCGGAGGAGGATGAGCTGCTGGAACTGGGACTGGGGAACATGGATGTGGTGGTAACCGCCATAGGCCGTGATCTGAACGCCAGCATCATGAGCGTGGCGGTGGCCAAGGAACAGAAAGTCCCTCTGGTCATCGCCAAGTGCTCCTCGGAGCGCATGGCTTCTCTGCTTCACAAGGTGGGTGCGGACAAGACCATCATTCCGGAGGAGGAGGCGGGGCAGCGCTCCGCCAGGATTCTCTTTTCAGACAGCATCCTGGACTACTTCAAGGTGGGAAATCACCTGTCGGTGGTGGAGATCAAGCCTCTGAAGGGCTGGATCGGTCATACCCTTGGACAGCTGGACCTGCGAAGGCGCATCGGGCTCAACATCCTTGCCGAGAAGGAAAAAAACGGGGACTGGCAGGTCGTCAGGCCGGAGCGTCCCCTGAGCGCGGATACCAAGCTGCTGGTGATCCTGGAAACCGAAAAACTGAAGAGTCTGGATATTTAGCCCGCTTTGCGCAGCCCCTGAAGAGGGGGAGATGGAGGCTTGCATGCAACAGGAAAGACACCAGGTGGTGATGACCGAAGGGAATATCCGGACACAGATGCTCCGGTTCGCCCTTCCGATCTTTGTCGGGCATTTTTTTCAGCAGCTGTACAACACGGTGGATTCCCTGATTGTGGGCAACCTTCTGGGACCGGAGGCGCTGGCCTCCGTGACCTCCACGGCCGCCTACGTGTACCTGATGACCGGCTTTTTCATGGGATTCAGCCAGGGAGCCGGCGTGGTGATCGCAAGGCACGTGGGGGCCAGGGACGAGGGGGCCGTCCGGCAGGCGGAGCATACGGCTGTGGCGCTGGGCCTTGTGTCCTCCGCACTGATTACCCTCCTGGGGGTGACCCTCTCTCCGACGGTCCTGCGCCTGATGGGGACCCCGGACAATGTGTTTGACCAGTCGTCTGCTTACCTGTGCGTCTACTTTTCCGGTGCGGGATTCCTGGTGATGTACAACATGTTTGTCGCCATCCTGCAGGCGGCGGGAGACAGCACGCATCCGCTGATGTATCTGATCATTTCCTCCCTGCTGAACATCGTGCTGGACTATTTCTTTGTGGGTGCCCTGAAGATGGGCGTGGAGGGGGCCGCCCTGGCCACGGTGATCTGTGAGGCGGTGAGCATGCTCCTGTCCATGATCCGCCTGATGCGCATGCGGGGGGCGCTGCGCCTGTCCCTGCGGGAAATTCGCTTTCATGCAAACCATGCCCGCAGGATCCTGCGCTACGGGCTGCCCACGGCCATGCAGATGGGCATCATCGACCTGAGCAACATGTTGGTGCAGAGCTACATCAATTCCTTTGGCAGCGCGGCCATGGCTGGAATCGGCGCAAGCAGCCGGGTGGAGGGCTTCACGTTTTTGCCGATCATGGCGTTTTCCATGGGCCTGACCACCTTTGTTTCCCAGAACCTGGGTGCCCGGAGAAAGGACCGGATCCGGGAGGGAATCCGCTTCGGAGTGGTCTGCACCACCGTGGTCATCGGGCTGATCGGGGGGCTGACCTTCCTGTTTGCGCCCCGGCTGGTGGGACTGTTTTCGGGGGATCCGGAGATCATCCGGTACGGCACGGGGAGAATGAGGACATGCGCACTGTTCTTTGTGCTGGTGGGGTTTACCCATATTGCCTCGGCCATCGTGCGCGGACTGGGCAGACCGATGAATCCCATGGTGGTGACGCTGGTGTGCTGGTGCTTGGTCCGGGTGGTTGTGCTCTTTACCATCGGGCAGGTGGTGCATGACATCCGCCTGATCTACTGGATCTACCCGGTGACCTGGAGCCTGTCCACGATCTACTATATCTTCTACCTGCGCCGTCTGTACAGGGGGGAATTGAGACAGGACGCCGCCTGACGGGGCGGGTTTGACGAAGATGGACGGGAAGATTCGCTGTTGTCGGCAGCGGCCTGTTCACCCTTGACAGGAATGCCCCCTACAGCTGGGCCGGGGAGAGTCCGGGAAAACCGCAAAACGCATCTGCCGGATCAGGCAGGTGCGTTTTTGCGATCTGCGCCTTCCCTTCCAAAGCAGAGCGTCAATGATTCGTCCCCTGACAGAGGACACTCCCTGTACTTTTGCAGATGGACTCGAAGGACTTTGACAGGGGCGGACTTTCTTCTCAAAATAAAGGAGGACCTGAACTGACATTCAGGTCCTCCCCGGAGTCCCGGGCGTTTAGCTTGACTGTGACCGGTTATTTTTTGATGTGCTGGCAGACATCAATCAGGATGCCGTTTGGAGAAACAAGATAGGCATATCTGCTGGATGCCGTGGTGCTGGGTCTAAACCTCTCGATTTCCTTGAATCCTCTGGACGTCAGCAGCTCATAGGCCTCGTCGTAATTGTCCACATTCATCCGGATAGCGGTATGGGTCTTCGAAAGCGAGGGAACATCAACGACGTCAACATGGAAACCGTTTGCATCCTTCATCCGGTGGGCAGAAAACTCCACATCCACATTTTCCACCTTGTTATGGGTCTGCACAAATCCAAGGTCCTCAAAAAGCTGGAGGATGGGTGCCGCATCGTTGGTCAGAATCGAAGGGTTAAAAGTCGTGATCTTCATGGAACTGTTCTCCTTGAGATAAAATGAGTGAGAGATGATGATCATCTGGCACGGGGATGTATTGTACTTTTCCCGCGGATGCCCGTCAACTTCATTTGAACCCTGAGAAAGGGGCCCCCGCTCCTGCGAAGGACCCGGAAACGGGAAGCGGAAGCCCGCCCGGGCCCTTTTCCCGGCGGGAGAGATGCAGCGATCTCCCTGCAGCACATGGGAATTTCAACCTGTGCAGTTAGGAAAATGACCGATGCTATCCAAGAACTCAAGCCGACAACTTGAGATCAGACACATTCCCATCATTGCGGTACATCTTGTATACGAGCTTGTGTTCAGGTTGAAAGTATGCCAAATCAACGGCAACACTTGAAAATTGGATATTTGTCCAGTGCATAATAACATCGGTCGATTATCAGACTGCACAGGACGGGGGAATTTGCCATGGATCTCCCGAAATTCTGTTTTTGAAAAGAGATGTTTGCAAACGCGTTATAGGGGCAGTATAATACGCCTTGGCAGGCGGAAAGCCTGCCCATATCAAAGAGGGGGTTTGACCTATGAATATGAAAAAGTGTATCGCGGAATTCATCGGAACGGCGACGCTGGTCATTCTGGGCTGCGGAACGGCCATGCTGGTCGGCTGCAATGCGGCGCAGGGAAGCGGATATCTTCTCACGGCTCTGGCATTCGGCCTGACCATCGTTGCCATGGCTTACTCCATCGGCAACATCTCCGGCTGCCACATCAATCCTGCGGTTTCTCTGGGCGTACTGCTCACCGGCGGGATGACGGTGTCGGAATTCGTGAGCTATGTGATCTCCCAGTGCCTGGGAGCCACATTTGGCTCTGCGCTCCTGTCCTTCATCTTCGGACATGGCAACGTGGTTGACCAGACCGGAGGTCTGGGAAGCAATGGACTGGCCGGCGTGAGCAACAGCTCCCTGGCAGGTCTGGTGGTGGAAATTGTGCTGACATTCATCTTTGTCATGGCCATCCTGGGCGTGACCTCCAAGAAGGCAAACCACGGTTCCTTTGCTGGCCTGGTCATCGGACTGACCCTGGTGGTGGTCCATATCCTCGGCATCGGCCTGACGGGGACTTCCGTCAACCCGGCCCGGTCCTTCGGACCCGCACTGATCGCCCTCTTTGGCGGGAATGCGGCGCCCATGGCCTGCCTGTGGGTGTTCGTGGTCGGCCCGCTGGTCGGCGCGGCCCTGGCAGCCTTCTGCACCAAGGCCCTGGAAAACTGACACACTTTTGCAGCCATGCAGGCCGCCGTCAAGTACGGCGGCCTGTTGCTTATGCAAGAAGGGGAATCAATATGGCTCTTGGCAGAAAGCTGATCCGCCTGAGGCTGAAGTTCACGGGATGGGTCCAGGGAGTTGGGTTCCGGTACCGGGCCACGTATGCCGCACGAAGGATGGACTGCACAGGATGGGTGGAAAATGAGCCTGACGGATCCGTGTCCATGGAAATCCAGGGGACCCGGGAAGCCATCGACCAGGTGATTCTGGCCATCGAGCGGGGAACCTATGTCCGCATCGAAAACATGAGATGTCACGAAATCCCCGTGGAATCCGGGGAATCGGGGTTCGGCGTGCGGGGAGACTGAAGGAAAAAAGACTCAGGGCTGACATGCAGGAGGTTCCGCTTTTTCTGGCTTTAGGGCCTCAGCGGAAGAAGACGGACCAGAGGAGCAGCACCTGGATGATGAGAAAGAGCGGGAAGAGGATCCGAAAATACAGGTGCCGGGTCTTGTGATGGAACAGAAACATGCCCAGGGTGCCGCCAAGGCCGCCAAAGCAGAGGGCGCTCAGAAAGAGGACGCGCTCGGGAACGCGCCATCTGCCCCTTCTGGCGCAGTGCTTGTCATAGCCCATCAGGATAAAAGAGAACAGGTTGATGGCGACAAGAAGGGGAAGAATGACAGGAAATGCAGCTCTCATGAAAACCTCCGGAATGTGGTTCCTCCGTCTGAAGACGGAAAAATGAAAAATGGTGCAGGGAGAACGGGAATCAGTCCCGGCCGTGAACGCTCCCGCAGAGAAAAGAACCGGCCCCCCCTGGGTGAGATGGGAAAATGGTGGAATGAGAAAAGGAAATCCAGGGCTGCGAGGGGAGAGCGCTGCGTGGAAGCAGTGCAGAACGCTGGAATGAAGCCCCCCGTCCGCAGTTCTCCGCGTTTATCAGCAAACCGGGAAGATGCCGGACGGCGAAGCGCAGCCTGTCCCTGTGCACAGTCCTGAGAAGGCGGGGGAAGCGGAGAGCTCTGCGCACTTGCAAAACAGATGCCCAAATGGCAAATCCTCTGGTGGTCAAATCGATTTACGGGTATACTGGGGCCTGACGGAATCTGAAATGAAGGAGTCTCCTGGAAAACGGTGCATCTTTTGCAGAACCTGTCAGCTGAGAACTGATCAGGAGGAACAGAAGCTATGGTCAAGGAATTCATCGCATATTACAGACCCCACAGGAAGATGCTGGCGCTGGACATGCTGGCATCGCTGCTGATCTCCCTGGTGGGCATGGTTTATCCCGTGATTACCCGCAACATGCTCAATGTCTATGTCCCCCAAAGGCAGTACAGCCGCCTTGTGCTGATGGGCGTTGTGCTTCTGGGCATGTACGTCGTGCGGATGCTGCTTCGCTTTTTTGTCCAGTACTATGGACACATGATCGGGGTGAAAATGCAGTCGCAGATGCGTCAGGACCTGTTCCGGCATCTGGAGAAACTGCCGTTCAGCTTCTTTGACGACCATGAGACGGGCAGGATCATGACCCGCATCACAAGCGACCTGTTTGAGGTCTGCGAGCTTGCGCACCATGGCCCGGAGAACCTGCTGATCAGTTCCACCATGATCATTCTGTCCTTCATCTACCTGACGACGATCGATCTGCCGCTGACAATGATCATCTTTGCCTGTGTGCCCATTCTGGTGTGGGTGACCCTGACCATGAGAAAGCCCATGCGTCAGGCTTTTGATGACCGGAGAAAGAGCAATGCGACCATCAATGCGGCGGTGGAGAGCAGCATCACCGGAATCCGGGTCACCAAGGCCTTCACCAATTCCCAGAGGGAGATCCGGCGCTTTGCCGTGGGGGACGAGCAGTTTGTGGATGCCAGCCGGCGCGCCTATCAGGCCATGGCCCGCTTCCAGTCGTCCACGGCCTTCGTCACGGATATCTTCAACGTGTTTATCCTGATCGCAGGAGGACTGTTCCTGTATGCCGGAAGGATCACCTTTGGCGACTATTCCACCTTTGTGGTCTCGGTGAACCTGTTTATTAACCCTGTGAACACGCTGATCAATTTCATGGAGCAGTTCCAGAACGGCGTGAGCGGCTTCCGCAGGTTCCAGGAGATCATGAGGGTGCCCCCTGAGGAGGATGTCCCCGGAGCCAGGGAACTCACAGGGGTCCGCGGCGAAATCGAGTTCCGCAACGTGAATTACGCCTACGCATCGACCCGGGAAGTGCTCCACGACGTGAATCTCCGGGTGGAGCCGGGCAGAAAGCTGGCGCTGGTGGGACCCTCCGGCGGTGGAAAGACCACGCTGTGCCATCTGCTCCCGCGGTTTTATCCCCTGGAGGAGGGCAGCGGCAGCATCCTGATCGACGGACAGGACATCCGAAGCCTGACCCTGGAGTCCGTGCGCAGGAATATCGGCATTGTTCAGCAGGACGTGTTCCTGTTTGTGGGCAGCATCCGTGAAAATATCCTTTACGGGAGGCCGGATGCCACCGAGGAAGAGGTGGAGGAAGCGGCCCGCAAAGCGAATATTCACGACTA
>CACYCQ010000199.1:0-5648 GCA_902772995.1 uncultured Eubacteriales bacterium | reverse complement strand
AAGCTGGGCGGACACATCCTGCAGCTCAGCGTCAAAGATGCGCGTGCCGCTTTTGACCTGACGGACGGCTTTGAGATGACGCTGTCCCGCAATCCGGAATTCCAGGACATGGATCTGGCGAAAAACATGGACGAGGCGATCCATCGGGCTGAAACGGCAACGACGGGACAGGCCAGGTGATTCCGAAGGGCCTGGCGCGTCTCCGCTGAAAAGCTGCGCCCGGGTTCCCGGAACTCCCGCTTCCCGAATATCGGGGAAAAACGACATTTCACCAATTGACAAGTGACGTACAGGAGGAAGATGACCATGAAGCTGATCGTGCTGTGGTTGCTGTCGTGGATGCTGACGGCGTCCGCGTTTGCCGCGGGTCCGGAGCCCGCCGGGGCGACTCTCCCCGGACCGGAGGGGACCATTGCCGGGGAGGCCGCGCAGTCCGGGGACGAAGGCGTCCCGGACCCGGCGCAGAAGGACGCCGTCAGGGACGTGCCTTCCGGGAACGCCGGGTACCGGCTGAAGCAGGTGGTGCTGCTCAGCCGCCACAACATCCGCTCCCCGCTGTCGGGCAGCGGTTCGCTGCTGGACGAAATCACGCCGCATACGTGGTTTGAGTGGACGAGCAGACCCAGCGAGCTTTCGCTTCGCGGCGCGGTGCTGGAAACCATGATGGGACAGTATTTCCGGCTGTGGCTGGAGCACGAGGGACTGTTCCCGGAGAACTACATGCCCGAAGAAGGCGCGGTGCGGTTCTATGCCAACGCGAAACAGCGCACGCAGGCCACGGCGCACTATTTTTCCTCGGGGCTTCTGCCCGTGGCGGTTGTGCCGGTGGAGAGGCACGCGGAATATGACACGATGGACCCGACCTTTCATCCCGTGCTGACGGTGTTTTCCGAGGAATACGTGAAGGACGCCGTTGCGCAGGCGGCCCTGGAGGGCGGCCCGGAGGGCCTGGATGGCATCCACAAAAACCTGCTGGACGCCATCCGGCTGCTCATGGATGTGACGGACATGGAAAAGAGCGAGGTATATCAGTCGGGCAAGTTCGGCAACCTGCTGGACGGCAAAACGGAAATGGTGATGGAGTACCTCAAGGAGCCGGGGATGACCGGCCCCATCAAAATCGCCAGCTCGGTGTCGGATGCCCTGACGTTCCAGTTCTACGAGATGGCCGACAGCAGGGCGGCCGCCTTTGGCCATGATCTGACCCGGGAGGATTGGCTGAAGATCCACAGCATCACGGACACCTACACCCGGATGCTGTTTGAAACGCCGATGATTGCCGTGAACGAAGCGCATCCGCTGCTTCAGGAGATCCTCTCTGAGATGACGACGGAAGGCCGGAAGTTCAGCTTCCTGTGCGGCCACGATTCCAATATCGCCAGCGTGCTCTCCTCGCTTGGCGTGCGGGACTACGAGCTGCCTGACACCGTGGAGCCCAAGACGCCCATCGGTGTGAAGCTCGCATTTGAAACGTGGTCTGCGGAGGATGGGGAGCTTTACGCCAGGGTGCGGATGGTCTACCAGAGCACCGAACAGCTGCGTGAGAAAACCGAGCTTTCCCTGGAGAACCCTCCGGTGTCCTTTGAGATGGATCTCCCCGGCCTGGAGAGGAACGCGGACGGATATTACCGCCTGACCGACGTGCAGGAATGCATCCGCAGGGCCATTGACGCCTACGATGCGCTGGTTGAAACCTACGGCACCGGGGATGCCGAACTGGATAAGGCCGCGTAAGGGGCAGCCTCCGCTTCATCCTGATACAAAAAAGCCGCGGCACGACGTTCGTGCCGCGGCTTTTTTGCGCGAGCGCCACGGGCAAAGGTCCGGGGATATTCGGGAATGCGCAGGTGTGCCCGGGGATGTCCGGCACGGATAGCTGACCGGACCGCTCTGCCTTGCGGGGTCAGTCCCCGGGGTTTTCCGGGCCCGCGCCGGATGAACCCTGGTCCCGTTCATACTCTGCAAGCTTCTCCGTGAAGAAATCGATCTTCCAGCTCACCTTGTCCAGATGCCTCTGCATTTCCTCCATTCGCGTGAGGACGGTCTCCTTGTGCCGGATGAGCAGTTCGCATCTCTCGCGCAGGGTATGGTCGCCCTCCCTGGCCAGCGTCATGAACCGGGAAATGTCCTGCAGCGACATCCCGGTGTTTTTGAGGCAGCAGATCATTCCGAGTGTCTCCATATCCTCTTCCGAATACTGGCGAAAGCCGCCGGGGGTCCTGCCGACGCCTGGCAGAAGCTGCTCCTTTTCGTAATAGCGCAGTGTATGGGCGCTCAATCCTGTCCGCTGACAGACTTCGTGAATGCTGTACATGAATACCCCTCACAGTGGTCATATTTTTGCTTCCGTACTGTTGACTTAGAGTGAACTTCAAGGTTTACAATACCATACATCACCACATTGTACACTGTCAATGACCATCCGGAGATGAAGGAGGCAGTTCCATGAACAGTTTTGATTTCTATTCCCCGACCTACTTTGCGTTTGGCAGGGACCGTGAGAAGGATGCCGGCGCGCTGGTCAGGCGCTTTGGCGGCACGAAGGTGCTCATCCATTACGGCGGAGGCAGCGTGGTCCGTTCCGGGCTTCTGGACCGCGTCAAGGCCTCGCTGAGCGAAGCCGGCATTCCCTGGCTGGAGCTGGGCGGCGTGAAGCCGAATCCGCGCAGCGGTCTGGTGCGTGAAGGCATCGGGCTGTGCAGAAGGGAAGGCGTGGATTTCGTGCTGGCGGTAGGCGGCGGCAGCACGATCGACTCCGCCAAGGCCATTGCGGCAGGCGTGGTCTATGACGGCGATTTCTGGGATTTTTACAGCGGAAAATATATCGAAAAGGCCCTGCCCGTGGGCACCGTGCTGACCATCGCCGCGGCAGGCAGCGAGGGCAGCCCGGACTCCGTGATCACCAATGAGGACGGGATGTTCAAGCGCGGCGCAACCGGCGACGCCATCCGTCCGAAGTTCAGCATCCTCAATCCGGCGCTGACCCAGACGCTCCCCGCGTACCAGACGGCCTGCGGGATCACCGACATCATGGCCCATCTGTACGAGCGCTACCTGACCAATACGAAAGAGGTCGAGGTGACGGACCGCATGATCGAGGCGCTGCTCATGACGATGGTTCACGAGGGGCCGCGCGTCATCGAAAATCCTGACAACTATGAGGCCCGGGCAAACATCATGTGGGCGGGCATGATGGCGCACAACAACAGCTGCGGCGTGGGAAGAAGCCAGGACTGGAACAGCCACAATATCGAGCACGAGCTCTCCGCCCTCTACGACTGCGCCCACGGCGCGGGTCTGGCCGTGACGATGCCGGCGGTGTTCACCTATGTGATGAACCACGATGTCATGCGCTTTGCCCAGGTGGCCGTACGGGTGTGGGGCTGCCAGATGGATTTCGCCCATCCCGAGGTGACTGCGAAGGCCGGTATTGAGGCGCTGAGGCACTTCCTCAAATCCATCGGCATGCCGGGAACCCTGGGCGGGCTCGGCGGCAGTGAGGCGGATATCCCGAAGCTGGTGGACGTGCTCTGCAACGGCGACGGCAGGCCCGGCAGCATCACGGGATTTGTCACGCTGAATGAAGAGGACTGCGCGGCCATCTACAGGATGATGCTGTGAACCAACGAACCGTTTTGAGGAGGATCAACGTGAAACAGGAAGCATTGGAAGTTTTGAAGAACCGTCGCGCCATCCGCGCCTACAAGCCCGGCCAGATTGCCGAAGAAGAGCTGAACGCCGTGCTGGAGGCGGGGACCTACGCTCCCACCGGTGCGGGAAAGCAGGGCGTGCGGATCGTGGCCGTGCAGACTCCGGAGGACGTTGCCGCGGTGGACGCGCTGAATGCGAAGGTGCTGAACAATCCCGGCGCCCATCCCTACTATGGTGCCCCGACCATTCTCCTCGTCTTTGAGACGGAGGAGTGCGTGACCCACGAGCTGGACGGCGCAGCAGTCTGCACCAACATGCTCAATGCCGCCTATGCCGTCGGCCTCGGCTCCTGCTGGATCCACCGCTGCAAGCAGATGTTTGAGCTGCCGGAGGGCAAAGAGCTGCTGAAAAAGTGGGGACTGCCTGAAACGCTGACGGGCGTGGCGTCCATCGCGCTGGGCTATGCGGCCTGCGGGCAGCCTGCCGCAAGACCGAGGAGGAGCGATTACATCGTAAGGGTTTGACGACCTGACGGGAGGTGATCTCATGCGCAGGATCAAATGGGGCGTGCTCGGCACGGCCAACATCGCCAGGAACTGCACCATTCCCGGCATGCAGCTGGCGGAAAACTGCGAACTGTACGCCATTGCCGGACGCAGTTTGAAGAAGGCGGAGCGGTTCAGGACGGAATTCGGCTTTGAAAAGGCATACGGGAGCTATGAGGCGCTGCTTGAGGACCCGGCGGTGGAGGCGGTGTACATTCCTCTGCCGAATTCCCTGCACCAGGAATGGGTGATCAGGGCTGCCCGCTCCGGCAAACACATTCTCTGTGAAAAGCCGCTGGCCCCCACCGCTGAAAAGGCGGCGGAAATGCAAACTGCGGCCAGGGAAAACGGCGTGGTGCTCATGGAGGCGTTTGCCTACCTGCACAGTCCGCTGACCGCCGCGATCAGGGAGGAACTGGACCGGGGTGCAATCGGAGAGGTGCGCTATCTTGAAAACGCCTTTGTGACTTCGGACCACGATCTTTCCAATATCCGCATGCGAAAGGAAACCCTGGGCGGAAGCATGTACGATCTGGGCTGCTACTGTATTTCTCAGGCCGTCTGGCTGCTGGGCGAACCCGAAAACGCCCTCGCGGCAGCGGATTTTTCCGAACAGGGAATAGACCGCCTGACGACGGGAATTCTGAGCTATCCGGGCGGGGCCCGGGCCGCCTTTACCTGCGGCATGCTCCTGCCCATCGATCAGGGCAGGCGCCAGGACCGGCTGTACATCCACGGCACGAAGGGCGTCCTTTGCACCGATGCGCAGTTCAATCAGGCCGGGCGGCTGAGCTATCAGATTGTCACGGACGGACAGGTACTCACCCGCTATGTGGATGCACCTCAGAACTACAGCCTGGAGATCGCACAGATGGGACGCTGCATCGCTCTTGGAGAGCAGCCGCATGTGAGCGCGGAATTCACACTCGCCACTGCGCGGACGCTTGACAAGGTGCTGGCCGCGATCGGATATGAAACCGGGAAATGAAGCTGCCGGCGCAGCGACTGCTCAGCGGGACTTCCTGCAAGGGCCGCGTGAAAACCCATGAACAGTGCCCCCCTGGAAATGATGAATTTCCAGGGGGGCTGCTGTATTGTCAGGACTGGGCCCGCGACTCCGGGGCTGCGGCCGATTGTCCACGCCGGGCACTGAAGATGACGGAAAACAGATGCGCGGTGTTCAGGGTTTTCAAATGAGGGTTCCCGCGCGTTTCGGGAATCCGTCCGGCATAGTTCGCAAGGCTGTGAACAGACAAATTCAGAATATGATAAGGAAACCTACGGGAAGTTCACTGGAATCAGGGTTGACGGCAAACCCGTATCAAAAGAACAAAATAAGGCATCTCCCGGCAGCGTTGTTATTGATTTGAAGTCTGCCTGCCTGGACACACTGAGTGCAGGGGAACATACGCTGACCGCCGAGTTCACAGATGGTGAGGCCGATGCGAAGTT
>CACYCQ010000198.1:0-4112 GCA_902772995.1 uncultured Eubacteriales bacterium | reverse complement strand
TTCGCTGAGAAGAAGCCCTCTCTATCGACGAAGCTTTCGCCGGGTTGGAGGGATAAAATGATCAATGTAACTGTTTCCAGAGAAGCGCGAAAAGACTTGATCAATATTCACCGATACATCTCTGCGGAATTAGAAAACCCTCAAGCAGCAAACAGAATTATCCATGAACTTCGATCAGCTGTAGAAGATCTGCGATTGTTTCCTCGCAGAGGAAGACCTCTTGATGCCTTGATCTCGGTACATACAGAGTATCGTTATCTTCCATGTGAAAACTACTGCATATTCTACCTGGAAAACGAAGAAAATGTTTTGATCGTTCGAATTCTGCATCAGCGTCAAGACTATTTACGTGCGCTGCTTAACGGCAGTTTCGACTCAAAGTAGGAAAAATCCTTTTCCTACTTTATTTTGACTTGTTCCCTTCTGAAACAATTGTTCAAGAGGCTCTTGCATTAATACCCCGGTACCATGTCATGAAAACAAGGAGGGCAGCTGTAAATATCATATCACTGATGATACCGTCAGGAAGGAGAACCTGCTGTAAACGATCGCATTCCCATACCTGCAATGCGGGAAATCCTTACAGCAGAATTCATGATCCCAACAAATCTGACCTCATATTGTCTTGCACACAGCATTCATGCACGGACCTCCAGATCAGACGGCAGCGCAATATTTCACGGAAGGATTGCGCTGAGGGAATCGTTTCCGGAAAATCACACCTCCTGACGGGTCAGCGCCCTGCCCTCCTGACAGCGGCTTTGACGGCACGGTTCTCCGTTTTTACGGAAAAGACCGCTGCCCCGTTTCCGGGCAGTCAGGCACTCCGGTACATCCGATGCCGCCCGGAAATCCTGCACCTGAGACAAGCTCCTCCCGTCTGCGGGGCCGCAGGGCCGAAGGATCCATCCGGAGTCACGGAAGCTTTTCTTTCCTGAAGCCGTCAGGAACAAGGGGCTCTCGTCCCCGGGGCTCCGGAGACCAGAGCCCTGGGAAACAGCGCTATGACAGGGGGAACCCCGCGGGAAAAGGACTCATTATTCACACTTCATGACCGGCGTTTTGGAATTATCCGCATATGAACCGTGAAAACAGTTCACACAACGGAGGAGATTCAGGTTTATGACTGCGATTTATGAGATTTACGGGCGGAATGCCCATGAAATGACGATGTGCCTCCTGGAGCGTTCAGAAGCCATCCGCCTGGTCCCGGAAGGGGGCAGCGTCGCCCTTAAGCCGAATCTTGTGGTGGCTGCCGCGCCGGAGATCGGAAGCACCACCCATCCGGGCGTTCTCAGCGGCTGCATCGAGTATTTCCGCGCGCACGGGGTCCGGGATATCAGCATCATTGAGAGCAGCTGGGTGGGGGATGAAACCATGCGCGCCCTGCGTGCGAACGGATGTGAAGAGGTGTGCCGGCGCTACGAGGTGCCGTTCTTTGATCTGAAAAAGGACGCCACCCGTTCCGTTTCGACACCCGCCGGGAAAATCGACATCTGCCGCCGGGCGCTGGATGCGGGCCTTCTGGTGGACCTGCCCGTCCTCAAAGGGCATTGCCAGACCCGCATGACCTGTGCCCTCAAGAATCTGAAGGGCTGCCTGCCGGACAGGGAAAAACGCCGTTTCCATACGATGGGCCTTCACAAACCCATTGCGGCCCTTGGCGCCGCCCTGCGTCCCCGCCTCATCGTCGTGGACAGCATCTGCGGCGATCTGGATTTCGAAGAGGGTGGCAATCCCGTGGAGACGAACCGGATGATGCTGGGAACCGACGCGGTCCAGGTCGATGCCTACTGCTGCGCGCTGATGGGGCTGTCCCCGGATGACGTCCCCTATATCCCCCTGGCGGAGGATTACGGTGCGGGAAGCGCCCTCTGGAGCGAGGAGGACATCGTGCGGCTCAATGAGCCGACAGAGGCTGCGTCATGCGCAAGGCCCCACGGGATCGCCGCATCCCTTTCAAAGCATGTGCATGAGAACCAGGCCTGTTCCGCCTGCTTTGCAGCCCTCACGCGGGCGCTGTATACGACCCGCGCGGGACAGGATGAGGAAATCTATATCGGTCAGGGATGGCAGGGACAGCGTCTTGGCGGTCTGGGGATCGGCAGGTGCTGCCGCGGTGCCGCGGAATGTGTCCAGGGCTGCCCGCCCACTGCAGAGGCCATCGCACGTCAGCTGATGAAGAAATAAAGAGGGGATCCAGATGAATTCACTTCTTCGAAAAGATGCCGATGCGATCATCCGGGAGAGCATCGCCGCCGTGCTGCCCGATGAGGCGGTCCGGCGTGCCCTGTCGGAGTTTGTTCCCGGCAACGGGAAGACGCTCCTGGTCGCAGCCGGAAAGGCCGCCTGGCAGATGGCAAAGGCGGCGGGAGATGTCCTGCCCCGGATCGACGGGGGCATTGTGATCACCAAGTATGCGCATGTCCTGGGCGACATCCCCGGAGTCGTCTGCCGGGAAGCGGGCCATCCCGTCCCGGATGAAAACAGCTTTTCCGCCACGCGGGAGGCCCTGAAACTGACGGACAGCCTTTCCGCGGAGGATACCGTGATCTTCCTTCTCTCCGGAGGCGGCAGCGCGCTGTTTGAGCTTCCGCGCATTCCGGGGGAAGAACTGCAGGAGATCACCCGGCAACTGCTTGCCAGCGGTGCGGACATCGTGGAGATGAACACGGTGCGCAAGCGTCTTTCCGCTGTCAAGGGCGGTCGCTTTGCCGAGCACTGTGCCCCGGCGAGGGTCTTCTCCGTGGTCCTTTCGGATATTCTGGGGGATCCCCTGGATATGATCGCCAGCGGCCCCGCCTATCCGGACAGCACCACCTGCGCACAGGCCTGGAGGATTGCCGAAAAATACCACCTCCGGCTGTCCGCGTCCGCACAGGCGCTGCTCAGCGAAGAGACGCCAAAGACGCTTTCGAATGTGGAAACCCGCATCACCGGTTCCGTGAGGGAACTCTGCGCGGCCGCCGCCAGGGCGGCAGGCCGTCTCGGGTACGAACCCCTGGTTCTGACGGACCGGCTTTCCTGCGAAGCGCGCGAGGCGGGCTCCTTTCTGGCTTCTGTTGTGCGCAGCCATGCGGAGGACGGGAAGAGCATGGCGTTGATTGCGGGCGGGGAAACCGTCGTGCATCTGACGGGTTCCGGCAGGGGCGGACGCAACCAGGAACTGGCGCTCGCCGCCGCCCCGGGGATTTCCGGCATTCCCGGCGCCTGCGTTTTTTCCTTCGGAAGCGACGGGACCGACGGGCCAACAGATGCCGCCGGCGGGTATTCGGACGGGGACAGTGCAGACGCCCTGTCGGATCTTGGCATCTCCGTGTTTGACGTGCTGAAGGAAAACGACGCCTATCCCGCCCTCAAATCGGTTGGCGGGCTGATTATGACCGGCCCGACCGGGACCAACGTGAATGATGTTGCCGTTGCCCTGATACGGGCGTCAGTTTAAAAAGATAATACCCTTCGCCTTTCTCTCTCAATCTCCAGATACATATACGCAGCTGTAAGCGCAGTTTGCGCTTCGGCATCTGTTGAACCCACCTCTTCCCGGGCGAAATGGATAACCTCCCCACGCATCATGATGGCAAGCGTGTCCTCCATACCATGTGTCCCAGCCCATGCTCCAATGCTTTTTGAAATCGTCATGGTCCTGACCTTCCTGCCAGGCTTTGCGCCTGGTATTTTGCAGGTCAGGAGGCTGCCTCAGAAGAATACACATTGGAAGGTTATCAGGAAACTTCGTTAGAAGGGGACGATGGTGGTAGGGATATAATCTTCGCTTTGATGAAAAAAGCCTCTCCGAGCCGCATCCTTTGTATTGGGATACAGTTCAAAGAGGCTGTTTTCATTATCTCTTCTTTGATTACCAGGCCAAGCCCTGCAAAGGCGATCAGACCTACAAGCACATGGACAAACACATTGCTGCTATCACCGGTTTGGGGAAGGTTGATGGGAGCGCCTTTAGCTACCGTAAACTTTGCTTCAGCTGTACCTCTTTATACCGATCCGATCATTTGTGTTTTTTCTCATTTGGCAGGTTCTTGCTCACAAAACGCCGGATTGCCTCTGGATTCTTCTCCACATGATACTTGTATTCAGAAGGAGATTTTCTCGGC
>CACYCQ010000197.1:0-5398 GCA_902772995.1 uncultured Eubacteriales bacterium | reverse complement strand
CATATCGCTCTTGATCTCTATCCCCGCAAGCCAGTTTTCCGTCACCAGCAGCATATCAGCCCTGGATTTTCCGATGGGGATTTCATCGAGGATCCGGATCTTCCCGTATTTTTCCTCCAGGAACCACACCAGGGGATCCCGAATTTCCGCATCATACAGCATCAGCAGTGCTTCCTTCCCTCTCCCGGGACCCGGTTCCAGGTCCGTGATTGCGTCCCCATCCGGCCCGTACATATGTGCACTCCACGGACAGTATGGTGCACGGAAGGCTTTTTGTCTACACCCCCGTCGCGGTTTCACAGGTTGGCCCGGGCACCGCCGGGGGGATCGGGCGGCCGTATCCGGGCCGCATGTGCCGTTCCTTGCCGCCGCATCCGGGCTCCTCCATCCGTGCGGGAATTCCCGCCGGCTTTCATGGCGCTCCGCCCTCCAGGCCCGGTGTGGGATGCGCCCCGTTTTGCTCTTGCCTTCCTCTTTGATTTGCGATACGCTGAACGCGTCACTTTTCGTCAATGCCCGTTCTCCGGGCGAATTCACCGGACCAAAGGAGTCTTTTATGAACGACAACGACCTTCGCGAGATTCCCACTCATAAGGAAACCCTCTACAGCGGCGCCATCCTTCACGTCGAAAAATGGAACGTGGTGTGCCCCAACGGCCATGACGCCCTTCGGGAAGTGGTCCTTCACAACGGCGCCGCCGCGGTCATTCCCGTCTTCGAGGACGGAACGACCCTGCTGGTGCGCCAGCACAGGGTATCCATCGACCGGATCACCCTGGAAATCCCGGCCGGCAAGCTGGACAGCAAAAACGAGGATCCCCTGGACTGCGCCCGCCGGGAGCTGCGCGAGGAGACCGGCCTCACCGCCGACACCTTTACCCACCTGACCACCATTTACACGACCCCCGGCTTCTGCACGGAAAAGATCGCCATCTATCTGGCCACCGGTCTGCAGCAGCACAGCTCGCACCCGGATGAGGATGAGTTCCTGGGCCTTGTGCGGCTGCCCCTGGCGGAAGCCGTCTCCATGGTCACCTCCGGTCAGCTGATGGATGCAAAGTCCATCTGCGGTCTGCTTCTGGCGCGGGATGCCCTTGCAAACCGGCCGTAAGCCTGCTTCCCGCAATTCAGGACGCCCCTGTTCCCAGGGGCGTCCTGTCATATTCTCAGTTGGCGTCCGTGCTCCAGGCTCCTTCACAGGTCAGCAGCATCGTCCCGATCCGCCAGGATTCCGTCTGAAGATACCGGAGTTTTCCGTTTCCCTGGACGATGACCTCCGAGCATTCCCGGTCGCCTTCGCTGTAAAAGCTGGCCTCATAGGTCGCGGCCCCCTCCTGGAGTTCCACCACCGCCACGGGCCGGGTCTGCGGAGTAAAGGCCGGGGTCTTTTCATATTCCTGTTCCCGGATCTCCTCCAGCAGGGTGGCGAAGATCTCCTCGTCGGCCTTCCCGCCGTCCAGGCAGACCGCCTGGCCCCCCGTACACACAAAGGTATAGGTTCTGCCGGAGGTTCTGACGCACAGCCTCGTGATTCCGGAAAGCGTGATCCCCTCAAAGAGGCCCACCTCCCCGGCGTCCGTGCGCCCGTTTTCCTGCGCTCCGGCCGGGGCCGGCAGCAGCCCCAGCAGGCATCCCCAACACAGCACACGCGCCAGCGTCTGTTTCCATTTCATGCCGCTTCTCTCCTTTCTCTCAGGATTATAGAAGAGCAATTCAACAGAAATCTTGCCGGAATACGGCAAAAATGTGAACCTTGCTTCCGGGTTTTTTAACGCGCCGGCAAGGCTCCCCCGAACCCTTCGCCGCGGCTTGACAGCCCTGCGGGGGATTCATACAATGGCCTTGCCATCCCCGGACGGCCTGCGCCGCCCAAGGACGAAAGGAGGAAGCCGCAGCGCCTTTTTGCGCCGCGGATACCCGATGATTCTGATTCATGATTCCCTGAGCGAGGATTATCGCTCTCCCGTGGGGGCCGTTCCCACAGACGCTTTCCTGCTGCTGCACCTGCAGATCCAGGATGAACCCCCCGGTTGTCAGGTGACCCTGCGGGTTTTCAGCCCTGAGGAAAGCAGCTACCCCATGCGCCGCCTGGGCGTGCGCTCGGGGCGCGTGTATTATGAGGTCCGCATCGGCGTGGGGTCCGTTCCCCGCCTTTTGTGGTACCGCTTTGAGATCCGCTCCGATCATGGCGTGGTGTCCCTCGGAGCGCCCGGAGACGGGCTGGGCGGCAATGCGGTGACGGGCCGGGAGGACTGCTTCCAGGTGACCGTCTATGACGCGGACTATGATACGCCCCACTGGATCCGGGAAAGCGTCGCCTACCAGATCATGCCCGACCGTTTCTTCCGCGGGGAGGGAACGGAGGCCCTGCTCAGCAAAAAGGAAAACCTCCCCTCCGTCCACCGTCACGCCTCATGGGACGAGATCCCGGGATACATCGACGGAGCCTGGGGCGGCGGCAACTGCAACGACTTCTTTGGCGGCAACCTGGAGGGCATCCGCCAGAAGCTGCCCTATCTGCAGAGCCTGGGCGTCACCGTCATCTATCTCAACCCCATCTTCGACGCCCGGAGCAACCACAAATACGACACCTCCGACTACACCCGCGTGGACCCCATGTTCGGAACCGAAGAGGATTTTGAGCGCCTGTGCCGGGACGCCCGGGAGATGGGGATGCGCATCATGCTCGACGGCGTATTCTCCCACGTGGGGGATGATTCCATCTACTTCAACCGCTTTGGAACCCACGGCAAGAACACCGGCGCCGCCCAAAGCCGCCGTTCCCCCTACAGCAAGTGGTTCAATTTCTCCCACTGGCCGGACAGCTATGACTGCTGGTGGGGCTTTAAATCCCTTCCCAACGTCAATGAGATGGATCCCGATTTCAGGAAATTCATCCTGAGCGGCAAAGATTCCGTTGTCCGCCACTGGCTGCGCTGCGGCGCCTCGGGGTGGCGGCTGGATGTCACCGATGAGCTTCCCATGCCCTTCCTGCGGGAACTGCGCAGGGAGGTCAAGGGGGAGGACCCGGATGCCATCGTCCTGGGCGAGGTCTGGGAGGACGCCAGCCACAAGACGGCCTACAACGAGCTTCGCTCCTACGTTCTGGGGGACACCCTGGACAGCGTCATGAACTATCCCCTGCGGGAGGTGCTGATCAACTACCTGCTCAGCCGCATCAGCGCCGTTCAGGCGGTGCGGATTCTGCTCACCCTGCAGCAGAATTATCCCCCGGCCTTTTTCTACTCCCTCATGAACCTGCTCGGCAGTCATGACCGGCCGCGGATTCTGAATATCCTGGGAGACAACGACGGCCACGACCTGCCCCAGGCGCAGCAGGGGCTGCTCAGGCTTTCCGAGGAGGAACGCATGGTGGGCCTGCTCCGGGAGCACCTGATGCTGCGCTATATCCTCAGCATTCCCGGCATGCCCTGCGTCTATTACGGAGATGAAGCCGCCATGAGCGGCGCGCAGGACCCCTTCTGCAGGGGAACCTTCCCCTGGGGCCGGGAGGACCTTCAGCTGCAGGAGTTCTACCGCCGCCTCATTTCCCTGCGGCACAGCCATCCCGTGCTGAAGACCGGGACCTGCCGCTTCTTCGCCCCAAACGACGATATTCTGGCCGTTTTCCGGGATACCTGCCAGGGGCTTGACGCCTTCGGCAGCCCCCTTCCTCCCGAATTCGCCGTCACCTTCCTCAATCGCTCCATGCACCCGGTGGACCTGTATATCCCCGGCCAGGATGTTCACGGCGCCGGCCAGCTGACAAGCGATACCGGAAAGGTGTTCACGCCCGTCGGCGGCGCCTTCCAGATCACCCTTCCCGCCCTGCAGGGCATCACGCTCTTTGGCTGAGCCGACCCGGGTTCTCCGGGTTCCCCGCCCCATGCCGCGCGGCGGTTTATCTGAAAAAAAACTCCCGCCGGAGCAGGAAAATCCTGTTCCGGCGGGAGCTTTTCATATTCCGCACTTGCGGAAAAGCGCCGGGAAACGGTTTCCCGGCGCTTCATCCGGGGGGCGCCGCATTACAGCAGCGTGATGTCCGCTTTTTCAAAGGTCCGGGTGGTCTCCTCATCCCAGATGGAGGACTGCACCTCGCCGATATGGGCCTTGCCCAGCAGCAGCATGCACAGCCGCGACTGGCCGATGCCCCCGCCCATGGTCAGGGGCAGCCGGTTTTCAAGCAGCATCCTGTGGAACGGCAGTTTCCTGCGGTCGTCGCAGCCCGCCAGCGTCAGCTGCCTGTCCAGGGATTCGGGGCTGACCCGGATCCCCATGGAGGAAATCTCCATGGCGCAGTTCAGCAGGGGGTACCAGAAGAGGATGTCCCCGTTGAGCTCCCAGTCGTCATAGTCCGGGGCGCGGCCGTCATGGGGCTTCCCGCAGGCCAGCGCTCCGCCAATGCCCTGAATAAAAACGGTCCCGTTCTCCTGCGCAAACAGATTCTCCCTTTCCTTGGGCGTCTTGTCCGGCCAGCGCTCCTCCAGTTCCAGCGCGGTGGCAAAGGTCACTTCCCGGTTCAGCATGGGCGTGCCGCACAGCTGCGGGAACTTGCCGCGGACCGTCAGCTGCGTGTCGCAGATGCTGCTGACAATGCCGCGGACCGCCTGGCGAAGGGTGAACTCCGTGCGGTTCTCCTTGGTGATCACCTTTTCCCAGTCCCACTGGTCCACATAGACGGAGTGCAGGTTGTCCAGCTCCTCGTCCCTGCGAATGGCGTTCATGTCCGTATAGATTCCCTTGCCCGGATGGAAATCGTACCTGTAAAGCGCCATGCGCTTCCACTTCGCCAGGGAATGCACGACCTCCGCCTTTGCGTGGGCGGCGGGCACGTCAAAGCCCACGGGGCGCTCCACGCCGTTCAGGTTGTCGTTGAGTCCGGAATCCGGATCCACGAACAGCGGGGCGGACACCCGCTTGAGATTCAGCTCTCTGGCCAGAGAGTCTTCAAAAATCCGTTTGATCAGGCTGATGGCCGCCTGGGTCTGATACAGCGTCAGATGCGGCTCATAGCCCCGGGGAATAAAGGACCCCTTCATATCGCGTCGTCACCTCAAATCCGTTCTTCCACCAGTTTTCCCATCTCCGTACAGGAGACTTTCCTGCAGCCCTCCGAATAGATATCCCGCGTCCTGAAGCCTTCGTCCAGCACACGGCTCACGGCCTGCTCCACCGCTCTGGCCTCCTGCTCCAGCCGGAGGCTGTGGCGAAGCAGCAGCGCTGCGGAGAGAATCGTGCCCAGGGGATTGGCCGCGTCCTGGCCGGCAATGTCCGGCGCGGAGCCGTGAATGGGCTCGTAGAGTCCCCGGGTGCCGTCCCCGAGACTGGCGCTGGGCATCATGCCCAGGCTCCCGGAGATCGCGGCGCTCTCGTCCGAGAGGATATCGCCGAAGAGATT
>CACYCQ010000196.1:0-8461 GCA_902772995.1 uncultured Eubacteriales bacterium | reverse complement strand
TTTTCCGATTTCCATCTCATTCTCCAGAAAGTTTCGTGTTACAAAACCTCAAGTTCAATACAGCGAGACGCATTTAATCATAAATGTTCCCCCTTGTCAATGGCCTTTTGGCGCCTGGCACGATTTTTTTGCAAACCGCCTGCATCCTCGCTCCTTTTTTTACGATTTTTCTTTTATTTCTTGATTTTTCGCTTTGCCAAGGTCAAACTTTCTGTTCATTTGGGGTAAACTCACCGCCTCCCCGCATAGGGGATTTTTCCCTGTTCTCCCCCTCTTTCCCCTCCGCCGCTAAAACAATTTTCCGTTTTTTGGCAAAAAACAGACGGACGTTTCCGTCCGTCTGCCTGATTTTCCTTACCGGTTTTCCGTAATCCTGAAGGCCCGGCACACCGGAACCTCCTGGGTTTTCCCGCTTCGGGTATATGCTCCGTCCGCCGGGAGGGTAATGCCCTCTCCGCTCAGATAGAAGGTCAGCACCTGTTCCTCGGTGACATTGTCCTCCAGCGTCAGCACCACATAGAGGGGATCGTTCCAGATGCCCGTGGCCGGGTTGCCCACGCACACCATGGCGCACGGGTGCCCGTTGTAGTCCGTGAATCCCACGACCTTGCCGCGGAAAATGAACTCCTTCCCCCGGTAGGCTGCCGGATCCGCGAGCAGCTGCTCGTAGCTCGGGCTCACCATCCTGGTGCGGAATGCGACAATGGTCTCCTTTTCCGTCATCTCACGGGTCAGCTCGAGGGTGGCCACGGTATCCTGGCAGTCCTTGGCCCTCGCCGTAAAATCAAAGGCATAGGTTCCGAAGTTGTTCAGGGTCAGCCGGATATTGAATCCGCCGGTCTTGTCCGCCTTCACATTGGCGGAGTTCCCCGGGCCCTTGACATAGACCGTGCCGCCGGGCTCCGTCACGCCCCTGACAACCACATTTGCTCCGGTAAAACTGCGGTTTTCCGGCTCCGTAAAGGTCAGCTTTGCCGCGGGGCGCTCAAAGGTCACCGTCGCCCGGGCGGCCGTTTGCTCACAGGTCACCAGAATGTCATTGACGCCCTCCGAAAGCGGGAGGCGCATCACGAACTCTCCGCTCTGGCTGGCGCTGGCCTTGCCGGCGGTCTTTCCGTTCACCTCAGCCGTGACCACCTTCCCGGCCGCCGCGGAGCCCGAAAGGACGATCTCCCGGGCATACACCACCGAAGGAATCTCCCGAACCACCAGGTCTCCCTGGGTCTCAAACCGCACGTTCGGGATTTCCGCAACCGGCGTGGGGGACGGGGTCGGGGTGGGCTCAGGCGTGGGCGTCGGGGTCGGATCCGCGAAGCTGCTCAGCAGCTGGACCCGGCTGATGACCGACACCACGCTGGCATCATCCTCCGTCTGCGGCACGCGTCCCACGATGGGCAGGTTGAACACAAACAGTCTGCCCTTGTACAGCGTCAGGTACCTGACGCTGTACACCGGCATCGAGCCGTACATGGCCGAGGAGGTCAGCCTCAGATAATCCGGCAGCACCGGGGACCAGTCGCACTGGGCATACATGCCGCTCATGCGGAATTCCTCGATAAAGGCCTCCTTTTCCGCCGGAGACATCTCCGAAAGGGTTCTCTCCCCGTACCGGCCCGTTTGCAGCACGCTGACGGAGATCTGGCCTCCGGCCTCCGGGAAGACCTCCATCACGATTCCGGTGGACAGATAGTTGGACAGCACCGCCTCCGGCGTGGTGCCCAGTTTCGCGAGAAACTCCGCCTTGGAATTCACATTGATGCGGGTCAGCACCTGCTCATCCTCCCGCATCTCATAGCGGAACCCCTCCTCGGGAAAGACATAGATGGCGCTTTGCGCAAGCGCCCCTCCCGCCAGAGCCAGAAGAAGCAGCAACAGCAGCAGCAGCCTTCCCTTTCTTCCTGTCATATAGGTCTCCTTTCTCCGCCCGTCTGTCTGGGACGGTGCAGTATGGCCATTGCGTAAAACAAGACGACATTCATCGGCGTCATCTGTCCCAGGGGCTGACTTTCCATGAAGCCGGTCAGCAGGATGGCGCCGATCAGCAGAAACAGCGTCACCCGGGAACCCGTCATCCGTCCCCGGACAAATTCCAGGAGGAGGGGCCACAGGACCAGCAGCAGGAAGGCCGCCTGCAGAAGGAAGCCGACCAGTCCAAAGTCCGCCATAAACTGAAGATAGGTATTGTGAACCGCGGAGGAACCGTCCTGTTCATGCACGGTCCCCTCCACAATCAGGCTGCCCGTGTTGCCGATCCCGCGGCCGATGAACATCTTGGAGGGCTCCTTTTTCCACAGGTCAAACAGGTTCTTCCAGAGATTGGTCCGGTCCGAGAAGGTGGAATCCACCGCCTGGCGCGGCACGTTCTTCCCCGGCACCGCCTCTGCCGGGGCCGGCGCTGCCGGCTGTTCGTCCTCTGCGCTCTGCGCATCGGCCGAGGCCACGATGCCGGCGGGTCTGCCCGCCTCCAGGTTCTGGTAATGGGACAGCGCCAGGCGGTTGATGCCCTGGCAGAGCGCATAGCCTGCCACAAGCACCGCCGCGGCGCACAAAATGCCGATGACCTGGCGGGCAGGCTCCTTCCTTCCTCCCGCTAGCCGCACCCAGACGGCAGCGGCGCAGGTCAGAATCATGACATATCTGGAGGTCCGGCTCTGGGTCAGAATCACGACCAGCACCAGGATCACCGAGGAAACGAATCCAAGAAGCCGAAGTACCGCCGATCTGCCGCTGAGCACGCAAAGGATGCTGAAATACAGGCAGCAGATCGCACTCATTCCCGCGATATTGTAGTGTTCCCCGCCATACAGGTAGCCCTTGACCACGCCGATGGGGGTCCCCACGCCGGAGGAAATCGTCCGTCCGGTGGCCGCGCAGTACAAAAGCAGCCCTCCCCAGATCACGCCGGTCAGCGAAAACAGAAGGGAGACGCCTTCCAGCTGCTGCTGCTTTTCCTCCTCGCTGCGCTCTGACACCGAGGCGTATACCCCGAAGAAGACCGCGGCATATCCCGCATTGGTGGCCATATTGTTGAAGGTCGCCCCGAATCTCCAGAGCATGGGGATGACTATCCACAAAAACAGCAGGAACAGGAGCGTCACGTCTCCCCCGCCGGCGCCTCCATGGGACCTCACGCGCTCCAGCCTCACCAGACTCAGCCCCACACCCCAGGGAAGCAGCGCATAGGTGTAGATATTCTGCAGCTGGGCTTCCACCCAGTACAGGGCATTGTTGTGAATGATTCCCTGATACAGCACCACCGCAAAAACAAACAGTCCCTCACAGCACAGTATGCCCGTGATCAGATTCAGCCCGGTTTTTCTCAGATCCCTCAGCATGATCCAACCCCATCCATCAAAAAAGGGGCAGGAGGATTACTCCTCGCTGCCCGGTTCAGTTCCGTCTCTCTCGTCATCCGCTGCCGGGGCTTCTGACTGTTCCGTGTTCTCCGTCCTGACGGTCTTTTTCTTCTGCCCATGCCTTCTGCTGCGGCGGCGCCTGCTCCTGCCTGTGCCTTCCTTTTTCTCGGTCTTCTCGGAAACCTCAGCAGTCTCTTCCTCCTGGGTCTGGCTCCTGAGCACAATCACCACATGCCGGTTGGGTTCCTCACCCTCGGAATGGGTGGTCACATAGGGATTGTCCTGAAGGGCCGTATGCAGAATCCGGCGCTCATAGGGATTCATGGGCTCAAGCGCAACGCGCCTTCCGGTCTTTACCGCCCTGCCGGCCATCCTGTTGGCCAGCCTGCGCAGGCTGTCCTCCCGTCTTGCCCTGTAATTCTCCGTATCCAGCGTGACGCGGATATAGTTGTCATGTCCGCGGTTCACCTGCAGGCTCGTCAGATACTGCAGGGCATCCAGGGTCTCCCCGCGGCGGCCGATCAGCACGCCCAGGGTATCTCCCAGAATGTGCAGGGAAAGGGTTTCCTCCGCATTCTCAGTCACATAGACATCCACGTCGAGTCCCATGAGGCGGGTGAGCTCCATCAGGAAATGCTGCGCCAAACCGGCCACAGTGTCTTCCGGCAGGATCTCCGGCGGTTCTGAAGGCGCGAAAACATCGTGCTTCGGGGTCTCCATCTCCTCTTCCCGGACCTTTGGCTTTTTGGCCGGACGGGGCTTGCGCTCGCTTCTGCGGGACCTTTCCTCTTCAGAACGGGAGACTTCCTTCTTTTCCCCGCCGTCCGCAGTCTCCTGCGGTTGTGCGGGAGCTTCCTCCACCTCCGACGCGGATTTTTCCTCTGCCGGAGCGGCCTGTGCTTCGCCGGAAACCGCCTTGTTCTCCTGGGACTTTTCAGCCTTGGGAGTTTCTTTCTTCTCTAGGGGCTTTTCAGCCTTGGGAGCTTCTTTCTTCTCCTGGGGTTTTTCGGCAGCGGGAGTTTCCTTTTTCTCCTGAGGTTTTTCAGCCTTGGACGGCTCCTTCTTCTCCCTGGGCTTTTCGCTCTGGGGAGCCTCGCTGCCCTCAGCGGGATTCTCTTCCTCTTTCCCCTGAGGCTTCTTTTCGGGTTCCTTCTTGGGTTTCTTGGGCTTTTCCTTCTGCTGGTCAAGGCTGAAGGAGCTGAGCAGATCGCTCAGACCGTCATCATCTTCCCGCTCGTCCTCTTTCGTGGTGATGCGGACCCTGGCCGGCTTGCTTCCAAACAGGCCGAACAGTCCCTTGGCGCCCTCCTGAAGAACTTCCACATGCACATCCGCAATGGTGGTTCCAAGTTCCCTGAGTCCATTGTCGATGGCTTCCTGAGTCGTTTTCCCGGTAAACTCGCGCTTCATATTCAGATGCCAACCTCCTCGGCCTTTGCCGATTTATTATCCTGCGCTTTGAAATACCTGTTGAAGCAGATGGTTTCCGCAATGGCATAGATGTTCGCAACCACCCAGTAAATTGCAAAAGCAGAGTTGTAGGTCGCGCAGAAATACAGGGACATAAAGAGCATCATGTAGATCATCATCTTCTGGCTGCCGGCCTGGGTCGGATCCATCTGGGTCTGGGCCATGGTCAGCTTCTGCATGATCACCTGAGTCGCCATGGAGAGGAGCGGAAGGATGAACAGACCGTTCCACTCCCTGTAAATCGTCAGATCGATGAATCCCAGCAGCTTCATGTTGCTCAGACCGCTCACGGCAGCGATATGGGGCGCATAGACCTGAGACTGCGTAAAGGGCGTCACGACATTGGTGATGTACTCCATCATGGCATTTCTGTCGGCGAAGTTCAGCACTTCAGGGATCACTCCGGTGCTGTGCAGCCGGGCGCTGACCTGATTCCAGACGCTGAAATCCACCAGCTGGAGGGATTTGACGTCAGGCAGGAATGTGGCAAAGGGAGTATCCGGCATCCAGAGGTTCTTGATCCAGAGGAAGGGTTCCACAAGAGTATGGGGGTCAATGTCCTGATGATGGTAGAATGTCAGATACTGCTGAACCAGCTGTTCATTTGCAAAGGTCCGCAGGGCATAGAACATGGCAAAGAGGATGACCATGGAGATCAGCATGGGAAGGCATCCGCCCAGGGGACTGACCCCCTCCTTGCGATACAGCTCCTGCATCTTCTGATTGAGCTTTTCCTGATCATCCTTGTACTTTTCCTGAAGCTCCTTCATCTTCGGCTGCAGTGTGCCCATTCTCATGGTCGAGCGGCGGCTCTTCAGGTTCAGCGGCATGACCACCAGTTTGATCAGCAGGGTAAAGACAACGATCGTCACCGCATAGTTGTTGATGACGCTGTAGAGCATTTTGATCAGCGTCAGTAGCGCTGAATTCAGAAAGTTCATCTGATACAATTCCTCCTTGGCAGTCCCGGACCGCCATGCTGAATCTGATTAAGGGACCGGATCATACAGGTCTCCTTTATAGAAGGGATGGCACCTGAGTATTCTTCGAACGGCTAGGTACCCGCCCTTGAGCGCGCCATAGCGTTCAATCGCCTCAAAGGCATATGCCGAGCAGGTCGGCGTGAAACGGCAGCACGGCGCGTGCAGGGGACTGATTCGTCTTTGATAGAACCGAATCATCGCCAGAAACACTCGTTTCATCTCTTTCATTCCCCCGAATCCGACTTTGAAGTCTCCTCCGGCTGCACAAGCAGCCCTTTTTTCTTCAGAAGATACTTCGCCGAGCGCTGCAGCTGGTCAAATCTGGCATCCGCCGCAGGCTGACGGGCAATGACAATGTACAGTCCATTTTTCATCTGAGGCAGAAGCGGGCGCCACACCTCGCGCAGTCTCCTCTTGATGCGGTTGCGCTCAACTGCACTGCCAAGTTTCTTGCCCACGGAGAAGCCGATCTTCTTGCCGCGGTTGCCGACATGCAAGAGCACCATTTCACGGGACCCAAAGGAAGATCCCTTCCGGTACACATACCGGAACTGCGCGTTTTTCTTGAGACTGTATTCTCGCTGCAAACCGGACCGCCTCCGTGACTCCCAGATAAAAATGGATAAAAAGAAAAAAGTCCGTTCCCGGTCTTTGCCGGGCCGGACCGAGCGCTTTTTTGAAAAGCGGACTCCGCCTGTTGGCGGTATGCGTGTATTCGATTACACAGGATTGGAGACGGTCAGTTTCGCGCGGCCACGGGCACGACGGCGGGCGAGCACCTTGCGGCCATTCTTGGTGGACATACGGGAACGGAAGCCATGCACTTTCACGCGCTGACGCTTCTTGGGCTGGTAGGTTCTTACTGATGAAGCCATTATTCTTTCACTCCTAACGGATAATATTATATGAACATCTTTGAAAGTGCCGTGACAACGACACATTGTTCCGTGCAAAAGCACGGGTAGTATACTTCACATTTTCCAGATTAGTCAAGCATCAATTTGCTTCCGGCTTGACTTTGCAATGCTTTGAAATTATAATAACGAAAGAACAAAATGCTTTTGCCGGATCCTTCCGGCCATCCGGTCCCGGATCCGCAAACAGCACACCGCCAGGCGGAAGAGGACCTCTCCCGGCCTTCTTCTGTGCTCCATCTCCCTGTACAGGCGCGCATTTTCCCGCATCCTGACCTTCCATAGGAGTATCCCCCAACGGATATTCCTTTTTTATTGAAGGAGAAACCGCATGTTGAAAAAGAATGAGATCCATGAAATGCTCTGCGATTCCCTCGGTCTGGGCGCCCAGGGCGTCTGCCATCACGAGGGAATGGCCGTTTTTGTTCCCAACCTGCTGCCGGGAGAAACGGCAGACGTCAGGATCGTCAAGGTTGAAAAACGGTATGCCTTCGGCCGGGTCGAACATCTGAAGACCTGCTCTGCAGACCGTCAGCCTCCTTTTTGTCCCTCCTACAGGCGCTGCGGCGGATGTGTCTGTCAGCACATGAGCTACCCAGCTTCTCTCGCGTTTAAGCGCGACCAGGTCAGAGAACTGCTCCGCAGAATCGGCAAAGTCGAGGTGGAGGTTCCCGAAGTTCTCGGAATGGACAATCCTTATCATTACCGCAACAAGGCAACCTACCCCGTCGCACAGCTTCACGGCAGGCTTGTCTGCGGTTTTTACGCGCCCAGAAGCCATGACCTGATCCCCCTTCCGGAGATGGGTTGCCAGATCCAGGACGTCTCCTCGCTTCCCGCGGTCAACTGCGTTCTCTCATGGGCGCAAACGCATCATCTGCCCGCCTATGACGAGCTTACAGGAAAAGGAAGCCTTCGCTACATCATGACCCGGAGCAACCATGAGGGCAGAATGATTGTCTGCCTGGTCACCACCACAGCACAGCTTCCCTGCACCTCTGACCTCATCTCTTCGCTTCAGGAACAGGTTCCCTGCATCTCCTCCCTTTTTATCTGCGTGAACAGGAATAAAGGCAACGCCGTGATGAGCGACCAACTGATTCATCTGTGGGGAGACCCGGTCCTTCATACGCTGATGTGCGGACTGAAATTTGATGTTTCACCCGTATCTTTCCTTCAGGTCAATCATATTCAAACCGAAAAACTGTATTCTATCGCCCTGCAGTTTGCCGGTCTGACCGGAAGCGAAACCGTACTGGATGCATATTGCGGAGCCGGAACGATTTCCCTGATGCTGTCAAGGCATTGTGCCCATGTTGTCGGAATTGAGATCGTTGAAGATGCCATCCGAAATGCCTGGGCGAATGCCAGAAACAATCATTGCGACAACGTGGAATTTCATGCTGGTGCCGTCGAATCCGTCCTTCCTTCACTTGCTGAAAAGAATTTTCATCCTGATGTTGTGGTCCTTGATCCGCCGCGCAAGGGCTGTGAAGCTTCCGTCATTGATGCGCTTTGTCTTGTCCGTCCCAGCAGGATTGTCTATATTTCCTGCAATCCGTCGACTCTTGCAAGAGATCTTTCCCTGTTTTCCGGAAACGGCTATCATGTCAGACGTATCCAATGTGTGGATATGTTTTGCTGGACAGATCACATCGAGACTATAGTGTTGCTACAAAAGTTGAACTCGTAGAAATCCTTTATTTTAAGCACTTTTACGAGCATTTCACCTTCGGTG
>CACYCQ010000195.1:0-2220 GCA_902772995.1 uncultured Eubacteriales bacterium | reverse complement strand
GTAAAGCTGCATTGCCAGCTCCTGCGCAGTTTCATTGGCTCCCGTGAAAGCATCCTCGCTTCCGTTTGCATACGAAGCCGCGATGTGCGTGATAATGAAACGCACCGTCTGGTCGTAATACGGATAATAGCTGTCAAAGAAGTTCTCACTTCCGCTGGTATACGCGGCATAGTAGATGACCTTTGCAAGGTCTGCGTTATCCCATACCTGCTCAATCGTATAAACCCCATCACCGGGGCCGGGCAGCGCGGGCTGGACACAAAAGGCAATTGTGGACACATTGCCGAACTGAATGAAATAGGGCGAAGTGACATAGGTGCCGAGCCCATAGTTCTCATAGTAGAAATATTCGCCCCTTGTGATGCTGACATACTCCGTGCTGCTCCCCCGCGCGGCTCCCCGCAGGGTCGGCATATCAAAGGAAACGGTTTCGCCGGAATCCAGTCCGAGAAGGTTGATGCGCTCCTTTTCCGAAGCCCAGACGAGAACGCCGGATACCGTCATTCCGGTTTCCCAATCCGTCATCTCCTGATCTTTGGCCTCCTCCAGAAGTTTGTTCATCTCTTCTCTGCTCAGTCCGGGATCGTCCTCTACGGGCTGCTCGTCCCCTGAGGCAGTTTTTTCGAGCTGCTCGCCGGCCGATTCATCCATATCCTCTGCAGTTTCAGCGGGCTCTTCAATGACAGGTTCCGTGTTGATCGGTTCTGTTATTGTCCCCTCTGCGTTCTGTTCAGCATCAGGCGAAGGCAGATCGACCTGTTCTTCCGTTTCACCTGTGCTCCCAGCAGGCAAGTCCGGGTCCGGGTCCTCATCGCCGCTTTCACTCTCGGAAGGCTCGGCGGTCTCTTCGCCCGGACTGTCTGGGATTGCGTCTGCTTCAGGGCTTACAGGCTCGGTAACCGAAACCATGCGGGAAAAGCGGTAGGCCGGATTTCCGCTGTACGGTTCTGCATAATAGGTCGCCTTGTAGCTGTCTGCGTGGGATGTGGAGAAATCCTGGCCCTCCGCGTTCTTTGCCTCATAAAAGCTGACCTTTACCTTCTCGCCGTCATAGCGGATATTGGTAAAGTCCGTTTTCAGGTCGATTTTGGAGCCGATCTCCACGGAGCAGTCCTCCGCATTGACCCTCTCTGCCGGATCAAGCCGGTCTGCCACTTCCTCCATCGTCGGGAGCGTCTCCACATACGCGGTCAGATGGTCCTCCGGTTTCACTTCCTCCGCCATTGCGGAAAGCGGAGAGAGCACCGTCGTGAACAGCGTCACAAGGGTCAATGCCCCGGAGAGGGCCTGTCTAAAGAGTTTCTTTTGTTTCATGTGCTTTTTCCTTTCTTATATTTGTTTTAGATTAAAAGTTTGCGGGCATATAGCCCGCCTGGCTACATCATCATTTCTTTCTGCCTCCTTTCGGAGGAACACTGTCCCTCACCTACCCCAAAAGCCGGATGGTGAATTGCAATCACGCCCTGAAATAAATTCAAAGATTCAAGAAATCAAAAAGGCCGCTGTCAGCGCACATAATCATGCGCCGGCAGCGGCCTGATGCCGTGTGAACGAATCCGAGGACTTATTCTCCCTTGCGGGCAAAGCTGTTTCTCCCTCTGCCATTGTCAGAGATACCGTACATCTTGCGAAGATTGTGGAGCGCTCGTTTCAGGCTGGTCGTTACAGCCTGCCGGGATGTGTGCATCACCTTTGCGGCCTCCTCGTGGGTCAGTCCGCGCACAACACAGAGCTGCAGGATCTCACGCTGAAAATCCGGGAGCTTGGTCAGATATTTGCGAAGCAGCTTTACTTCTTCTTGGCAGCTCTCCCTGTCTATCAGAATGTTCAGCGGATCACCGGCTCCCATATCTGAAATCTCCAACCAGGTATCGTCTGTTTCATAGGCGTCTATTGAAACAGTCCGCCCTTCTTTCCGGTTGTTCTGGTTATGCACCAGCCGGTCTTTTCCCTCCATAAAGACACGTACCTGCCACGGCTGATCGGCGAATTCCGAAAATGGAATGCTATTGATTTCTTCCGCTGTGCGATATTCGTATTCCCTGCAGTCATGCAGACGGAACACTGTCGCATGCTCGTCCTTCTGGAACACCACATAGCCGTTGCTGTAGATTGTGGCGCATGTTGCTTCCTCCAGAGCATCAGCCAGCACAGGCACCGCCTTTTCCGCTAACGCCACCACAGAGGGAACACGCTTACTCCGTGTCGCTTCCGGGATCC
>CACYCQ010000194.1:0-7026 GCA_902772995.1 uncultured Eubacteriales bacterium | reverse complement strand
TGCCGAGGCGACGGGCCTGGGCATCTCCCAGCGTGGAGCAGCTGCCCACTTCAAAGTACTTCTTCTGCCGCGGGCTCCAGGCCTCCACATCGCAGCTCTTCACCTTGAGGTCCGCCAGGTCTCCGGAGCAGCACTCCAGGGTACGAACCGGCACATCCAGGGTGCGGAAGAAATCCACGGTGTTCTGCCAGAGGCGATCGTACCACATCATGGAATCCTCGGGCTTGCAGACCACCACCATCTCCTGCTTTTCAAACTGGTGGATCCGGTACACGCCGCGCTCCTCAATGCCATGGGCACCGACTTCCTTGCGGAAGCAGGGGGAATAGCTGGTCAGCGTCTGGGGCAGCTCGTCCTCGGTGAGGATGGTATCGATGAAGCGGCCGATCATGGAGTGCTCGGAGGTCCCGATGAGGTACAGGTCCTCGCCCTCAATCTTGTACATCATGTTCTCCATTTCGGCAAAGGACATGACGCCCGTGACCACGCTGCTGCGGATCATGTAGGGCGGGATAAAATAGGTAAAGCCGCGGTCGATCATGAAGTCCCGGGCATAGCTCAGGCAGGCGCTGTGCAGCCTGGCGATATCCCCCTTCAGGTAATAGAAGCCGTTGCCGGAGGTCCGGCGTGCGGCATCGATGTCAATCCCGTTGACCTTCTCCATGATCTCCACATGATAGGGGATCTCGAAGTCCGGGACCACGGGCTCGCCGAAGCGCTGGATCTCCACGTTCTCGGAATCATCCTTTCCGATGGGCACAGAGTCATCGATGATCTGGGGGATTTTCAGCATGCGCTCCCGAATCTCGGCGGCATAGCTCTCCTCCTTGACTTCAAGCGCCGCCAGTTCCTCCGCCAGCGCGGCCACCTGCGCCTTGGTCTGTTCGGCCTCCTCGGTTTTTCCCTGCTTCATCAGCCCGCCGATCTGCTTGGAGAGCACCTTTCTCTGGTTGCGCAGGCTGTCCGCCTTCTGCATGGCCTCCCGGTTGGCACGGTCCAGTTCGATCACCTCGTCCACCAGCACAAGCTTGCTGTCCTGGAACTTCTTGCGGATATTCTCCCGGACCACGTCCGGATTCTTGCGGATCAGATTGATATCGATCATCTTGGTATATTCCTCTCTTCCGGAGCGCACGGCGCCCCTTCTTTTGCGACGGCCATTATAGTCGAATCCCCCCTGTGATTGCAAGGAATGGCCGGAATTTCTGCTTTCCTTCGCCATGTCCGGCATCCTGCGAATTGACAGTCCCTGCATGGATGGCTACAATACAGTCTGATTTTGAACAAACCAGTCGGAGGACAGATTATGGGAGATTCGCGAAACCTTGAAAACACACGTCATGAGGAAAACGGCGTTACATATTATGACCGGGGAGTCATCACCGGCAGGGACGGGCGCCGCTACAGCCGCTTTGCCATCCATACCCACTTTGTTTCCCCGGGGGAGGACAAATGCGAGCTGGTCCGCCGCTATGTGCTGCCCCTGTACAAAAGCGGCGACTGCCTGTCCTTCACCGCAAAGGTGATGGGCATGTGCACCAACAATGTCCGGACTCTGGAGGACACCCACCCCGGGTTCTTCGCCAAGCTCCTGGCCCCCTTCGCTGGCCACAATTCCACCGGCATCGGCATGCACCAGCCCTACAAAATGCAGCTGGTAATCGAGATCTGCGGTCTTCCCCGGGTCCTTTTTGCCGCAGCCGTCTCCGCCGTAACCCGGCCCTTTGGCGTCAAGGGACTTTTCTACAGGATCTGCGGTCACGGCGTGGCCGGCATCGACGGGTTTTATCCGGACTCCTCCTTTGAAATCTATCACACCATGGGCGTGATCAACCCGGACAACCCCGTGGCCCTGTGTGACGAGATCGAGGCGGCCACCGGCGTGCCCACGGTGTGCATGGATGCCAATGACTTTGACCAGAACCAGCTGGGCAAAGGGACCCGCTTTCCCCTGACCGATGAGCAGATCCAGGATGCCATGAAGGACAACCCCTCCGGGCAGGGAGACGAACTGACCCCGTTCATCCTGATCCGCCCGCTGAACGACTGATGGAGGCATACCGAAGAGATGTCTGTCGTCAATGAAGTCACCGTCCTCTTTCTGGTCCTGCTCGTGGGGGTCCTCTGCCGCACCCTGCGCTTTTTCACCGATGAAACCATCCACGGGGTCACCCAGCTGGTGATCAATGTCACCCTGCCGGCACTGACCATCTGCAATATGGAGCGGGAATTCTCACGGGAAATCCTGCTTGGTTTCTTTCATTGCTTCTTCCTGGCTTTCGGCCTGATCGTCGTGATCACCCTTCTTTCGTATCACGTCTTCTTCCGCAGCAATCCCCATCCGCGAAGGGTGGTCATCGCCGGCCTTCTGGGCTTTTCCAACTGCGGATTCATGGGATACCCCATTATCCTTGCGGTCAATCCGGACTGGATGATCTACGCCGTGGCCTTCAACATCGCCTATACCGTCGCCTCCTGGAGCGTCTATGTCTCGCTGTACGGGAACGGCCGCTTCGATCCGCGAAGGATCCTGCTCAACCCCAACATCATCGCCGCATTCATCGGCCTGGCGGTGTTCTGCCTGCGCATCACCCTGCCCCCGGTCATCAGCCGCACGCTCTCCATGGTGGGCAACCTGACCACGCCCCTGACCATGCTTATCGTGGGCGCCCGTATCGTCGGCATGCGCCTGCGGGATCTGGCCGACCGCCAGGTTCACCTCATCACCCTGCTGCGTCTGGTGGTGATTCCGCTCATCTCCTACGGCTTTGTCCGCCTGCTTCCGGTCTCCCCAGATGTGGCCCGGACCATCTTCCTGCTTCAGGCCATGCCCTGCGGCACCCTGAATTCCATGCAGGCGGAGCTCTACGGCGGGGACGTCTCCTTCTCGGCCCGGACCACCGCCTGGAGCGCGCTGCTGTGCATCGTCTCCGTTCCCCTGATCTGTCAGCTGCTGTAAGCAGCAGAAGGAGGGCCCCATGGAACTGACCTGGCTTGGACATTCCTGTTTCCGACTCACTTCCGGAGATCATGTGCTCATTATCGATCCCTATCAGCCCGGGTCTGTCCCCGGGCTCACGCCGCTCACGGAATCCGCCCATGAGGTACTGTGCACCCACGGCCATGCGGACCACAGCGCGCGGGATGCGATCGGCTCCCTGCCCGCAGAAGGTCCTTCACCCTTCAAGGTCTCCTCTTATGCCTCCTGGCACGATGAGCGGCAGGGGCGTCTGAGGGGTGCCAACACGATCTTTGAAATCCGCTGCGAGGGGCTTTCCATCGTGCATCTGGGAGACCTTGGATGCATGCCCGGTTCCGAAGTGATCACGGCGCTGCACCGCTGCGACGTTCTGCTGATTCCCGTGGGCGGATACTATACCATCGACGGCGCACAGGCTGTCCGGCTGGTCCGTCGTCTGGAGCCTGCCCTGGTCATCCCCATGCATTTCCGCACGGGGAACATCGGCTATGAGGAAATCTCCACTGCAGAGGATTTCCTCTCCCGGTTGCCCTCCTTCACGTGCATGGACAGTTCTTCCCTGACCCTGCCCCAAAGGCTCCACGCCGGATGCATCTGCCTGTCCCCCCTGCATGCCGCACGCTGAAAAAAGCGCCGCCTGTCCTCCGGACATTGGCGGTGCTTTTTTCGTTTTCAGTTTGAGAGGCGGAGAATCCTCCGTTCGGTGATGACGATATCCACCCTGCAGTCATGCTCCTCTTCGGGGACCCTTTGTGCCATCAGCGCTTCCCTGCACACTCCCGCCCGGACCGCCCCCGTCCTTTTGAGAAATCGATCATAGTAGCCGGCTCCCCGCCCCAGGCGACCGCCCCGCGCATCGTAGCACACCGCGGGAACCAGGATGAATTCCAGCCTGTCCGGCGCCATCTCCTCCTCATCCTCTCCCGGCACCGGTATCCGATAGACCCCCTGCTGCATGGGGCCCCCGGTCCACCTTCTGCAGCACATCTGCCTTCCGGGAAGAATCACGGGAAATCCGACCGCCTTCCCCTGTTCAAGTGCCCGGCGCGCGGCCTGCCGGATGTCCACCTCCCGCCGGAACGGCATATACAGCATGAGTGTCCGGGCCCGCGTGAATTCCGGCAATGACAGGAGATTCTTCACGATATCCCGGTCGCTGCTGCAAATCTCCTCCTGAGATAGCTCCGCCTCCCTGCGCCCGATCTGCAGGCGCAGCAGCTCCTTTTCCTTTCTGATTCTCTCTTCCATCATCCATCCCTCCCCTTCAAGTATACCACCGGATGCTTCCCCTGGTGCACCCCGGGCAGCTTCTCCACAAGAGACGGGTCCACGGACACTTTTTTTAAAAAAACATGTTTTGCATGCAGGATTCCCCGAACTTGTGTAGAAATGGGGAAACTGGGGGTTTATCCAATAAGGGGGGGACTGACATGAGCCGGCAGACGAATCGTCGGAAAAGAAAACGGATTTTCTGGTATTTTGCCTTTGCGCTGGGGTGTCTTTGCGTATTTCTTTCACTTCAGCTTCAGCTTCGGACCATGAACGAAGAACATCTGCAAAAAGACCTGCTTCAGGCAGCTGAGGCCTACTACCGTGCCCAGACCGAGAACAACTGGCTTCACACCCAGCTGGAGGAGATCAACAGCGACACCTTCATCGAGCGCGTCGCGCGAAGCAAGTTCGGTTACTGCCGCTATGGTGAAATCATCTATGAGGTGTCCAACCTGAAAGACCTGCTGCCGGATCCGAACATCCAGATTTTCGGAGAACAGCTGAACGCGCCATCCGACGAGAACGTTTCTGAACCGCAGGATCAGGACAGCCTTTCCTGATTTCCTGCAGACTCTGACCATGAAAAGAGGGGTTTCCTATGCGCTCTTCCTGTATCGGTATCGGAAGCAATGCCATCCGTCTGCTTGAAGCGGACTGTGACAACCTGCAGCTGACTCCCGTGCTGCGAGAGCGCCGCGGGACACGTCTGTTTGCCGGGCTTGTCAACGGCCGTCTCACCGAGGAAAGCATGTCCGTGTCCGTGGAAGCCGTTCGGGAGCTGGCACAGATCGCTCGCTCCGACAACTATCTGCCCCTGTACATCTTTGCCACCAGCGCCGTACGGGATGCGGAGAACGGGCAGGAGTTCACGGACCGCTGCCTTGCTGCCACGGGCGTCCCTGTGGAACTGGTTTCCGGAGAGGATGAAGGGGTCCTTGCCTATATCGGCTGCAGCACAGGCGCCGTGGAGGGAGTTATCGACATTGGCGGCGGCTCTACAGAGTTTGCGCTTGGTCACGGCACCACCGTCGACGCTTCCATCAGCCTACAGATCGGCGCCGTCCGTCTCAACGGACAGCATCCGATATTCAGTTCGTCGGATTATGATCAGACGGTGGACTCCTGTATGGAGATCATTTCATCCCGTTCCGGCAGCCTGCTTTGCCTGCCGCCCCGTACATGCTGGACAGGTGTTGGCGGCACAATGACGACGCTGGGCGCCATGAAGAAACAGATTCCTCTTTTTGATTCCCTGACCTGTGAAGGCATGCTGATTTCTCAGGAGGAGGTTGCCCGTACCGGAAGGGATCTGTCCGCGATGACCATGGAAATGCGCCGACATGTTCCGGGACTCATGCCCCATCGGGCAGACATCATTCCCAGCGGGATCGCCATTCTTGAAGCATCCATGCGGGTTTTCTCCATTCCGGAAATCCGTCTGAGCGCCAGAGGAAATATGGACGGCTATCTGAAAAAGAAAATTTTCAAATTCTCTTGACAGGCCATGATGTGTGATATATACTGTCCAAGTCGTCCGGAAGAACGCAATACATCGCGGGGTGGAGCAGTTCGGTAGCTCGTCGGGCTCATAACCCGAAGGTCGGAGGTTCAAATCCTCCCCCCGCAACCATCTGGCGGGATAGCTCAGTTGGCTAGAGCATTCGGTTCATACCCGAAGTGTCGAGGGTTCGAATCCCCCTCCCGCTACCATTCAAGATCCACAGTGATGTGGATCTTTTTTTGTTTCCTTTTTTATGATGTGATCAACGACCGGTGTCGGTGTACCGGCAGGAAAGAAACTGACTGTCAAAAAGGACTTGATCCCATCCTTCATACCTTTGCCATATCCTCAGATTGGTATCCCCATGTCCACTGCCGTGCCCTTGAAGGTGTTTTGACAAGTTATGGCGCATGGTACAATAATCCCGATGTCACTGCGGTTGCGCAGAACGCTTTTATATTCTATGATGTCCATGAGCTGAATTCAGTCCTCTGCTCCTTCCCGACAGGCCCGCATTTTCCGGAAGAGGTGACCTCTCCTCCCGCAAAAGAAGCCGCCATTTCACAGAACGAATTCAGGAGTCGGTACGCCTCCGTCAGAGGCGCTTCGTCTTCCCGGCCATTTTCCGCAGCACTTCCCTTCTTGTCGTGAAACAGCCAATTATGGAGGATCAGACCATGAAACGCATCTTCTGCTTTCTGATGACTTTGTCCCTGTCGCTCCTCCCCGTGCTTTACGCATCCGGAGAAGCAGGAATTCCCCCGGTCCATCCGGAGCAGGACATTGACCCCGGAGAAGACACCAGCCAGGATGATTACTGGGCCGGCAGCGGTCTCGAATTTCTCTGGGACACACTGTACCTGAAGGATCCTCAGCCCCTCTCAGATGAAGAGCAAAGAGCCTTCTTCCGCCGTTATGCCGCAGAGATGAAGCTTGTCAGCTTTTCCCCTTCAGAGGATGTCTCCGGCAGTTTTTCCATCCGGGAAAACGGAAGCTTCCATGTGGATTACCGCAGCGGGAGACCTCCGGAGTACAGCGACACCTCCGGTGAGGGAAGTTTTACCGGCGTGATCAGGCTGAGCGACTGGGTCTTTGCCCTGGTTCCGGGCGCGGTTCAGTGGGCATCCCTGGAGGATGAGTTTGTCCTGCAGGAGGTCATGCTCTTTCAGATCCCCGGCGCAAAGGAAGACGATCCCGGCATCCTCAAAACCGACCTGCAAAACATCGCCAGCCTGACAAAAGCGGATCCTCAAAGCCCCGTTCCGTTCTGTTT
>CACYCQ010000193.1:0-13990 GCA_902772995.1 uncultured Eubacteriales bacterium | reverse complement strand
TGGCCGGGACGATCATGAAATACTGCATCAGGAGCCAGATCGCCCCCGTCCTGGGCAACCGCATCCAGCTGGCCTTTGAGGAAACCGTGAACCGCCTGCTGTTCCCCGCGCTTGAAAATCCGCAGATCCGGGCGGTGGCTGAATACTCCGAGGAAACGGAGAGCGCGGTCTGGACCATCCGTTACGGCGGTCCCCGCTTTAACGCGCTTGAACCGGGGGATGATCTGGCGCATTCGGTGCTGGAGGGCATCACCGAGGATATGGCGTATACATGGACCCAGGAGGGTGAGCTGCACAACCAGCTGGTGCTGAAGATCAAAAGCACCTAGAGGGGACCTGCAAGGGCGCAGGGAGTCCGGGCGGGCGGCCTCCGCCGGATCGCATGCGGGGCCATAGCCCCGTCCGGGAGAGGGATGCGGAAAAGTGCATTCCGCGACCCGTCCCCCGGGGCGGGCAGGGGTTCATCCATGTGATGATGAAAGATCCGGCTGCGCTTCTGTGAATTCAGATGCGGGCCGCTGTAAAAGCAGCCGGGTTTCAGCGCTTTTTCATGCGGTCCGAAGAGGACCGGACCACGACAGGAAGGAGAGCGAGGAAAGATGAAGTGGGGAATCTGCGGGACGGGGACCATCGCCCGGAAGTTTGCCTTAACCCTGAAGGAGATGGCCGGTGAAGGACAGAGGATCCGGGCGGCAGCCTCCCGCAGTCAGGAGAAGGCGGAGTTGTTTGCCGCTGAATTTGACATCCCCCGGGCATACGGGTCCTATGAAGCCATGGCGGCGGACCCGGAGGTGGAGGCGGTCTATATCGCCACCCCCAACAGCCTGCATATGGAGAACTGCCGCCTGTACCTCTGCGCGGGAAAAGCGGTCCTGTGCGAGAAGCCCTTTATGCTCAGTGAAGCACAGGGACGGGAGATCGCGAAGCAGGCCCGCTCCTGCGGCGCGCTGATCATGGAGGCCTTCTGGATCCGGTTCCTTCCGGTGACTTCGCGGATCCTGGAGGTGATCGCCTCAGGAAAGCTCGGAAGGCCCCTTGATGTACAGTGCGCATATGGGTTTGTTGCCGCGCAGCAGAGGCGGCAGCGCAAGCTCCGTCGGGACCTGGGCGGAGGGGCGCTTCTGGACATCGGAATCTATAATCTGGGCCTGATTCAGATGATCTTCGGCGGGGAGCCGGAGACGATTTCCTCCGAGGTCCGGATGAGTGAACTGGGCACGGATGAGTGGAGCCGAATTACGCTGGGGTACCAGGGGGGCCGGCGGGCCGAGTGCGTCACCGCCATCGGAGAAGAGATGGAGCGCAGGGCCGTGATCCGCTGTGAGAAGGGACAGATCGTTCTCCCGGATTATCAGATGGCCCGGGAAGCCGTCATTTCCCCGGTTTCCGGGCAGGAGGAATACCTGAAGGTGCCCTTTGAAATCAACGGCTTTGAGTATCAGATCCGGGCCTTTGGCGAGGCGGCGGCGAGGGGGGACGGGGAGTGCGCCCTCTGGAATCTGCACCAGTCGCTCGCCCTGGCCAGAACGATGGACCGTATCCGGCACAGCTGGGGCATGCTGTATGAGGGTGAAGGGGCCCCGTGAGGAGGACCGGGAACGGGGGTGTGCCTGCCCGGCTGAGCCGGGATCATTGAGGAAGCAGACCCCATCCCCGAAAGTCCCGTGAAATAGCGGGGAAACTGAGGCGCGGGTCCGGGACAGGCTGCAGGAGGAAGCGCATGAAACAAGACGAGGAATTGACCCGGAAAATCTTCGTGAATATGGCAGATTCCTTCGCAGGGCGGGAATCGAGTACAGCCGTCACCAGGAATTTTATGTGTACATCCCGCTTCAGAACGTGGAACAAAGCTTCACACAAATTTGTGACGCGTTTGGCGGGGAGGTCCTGCTGGCGGATTACTGCGGGGATTGCTGCTGTAAAGTTCGCACTGCGGACCGGGTGGCAAAGGCCATCGAGGCGCAGTGCCCCGGAAGTGATATCTCCGTGGAGCAATACGGAGGTGTCTATGAGCTGCTGGTCTACCGCAGGGTTAAATACACGACGGCAGAAGCTTTGCATGAAGCCGTCCTTGAAGTGGCGCATGTCGTGGATGTGGGGGCAGGAATCGCAAGGGACATGCTCGGGGGGCGCTTTGACCGATTCGGACTCAGGCAAAAAATAAAAACAGATCCGGAATCTGAGAAGCTGATCAGGACGGAAATGGCACCTGACCGGGCATCCCCGGAAGGGGTCTGAGGCCCACGAAACGGGCAGCAGCACCCGCGGGACAGGAAGACTTGCCGGGGCACACGGCAAGTCTGCGGGCATGCCAGGGCTGTTTCCGATGCCAGGACGCGGGGCATCAAGGGGCGGCCGGGCATGGGGCAGGCCGGGAAGAAGAGTGAACCGGGAGGGCGATAAAACGCTCGGGAAAACGGACAAAAACGACGCACCAGGGATTGGACAAACCCCTGAAAAAGCGATACAATATCACAAAAAAAGGGCGCTGCCCGGGGAGAATGAAAAATGAATACAAGATTATCAGTCAGCTGGATTTTTGCGCTGGTCTGCCTGGTCCTGCTGACGGCCGGCCTTGCCACTGCCGCCGCGCAGGCCGGGGAGGACACGCAGGAGCTCAAGGCCCTCTATGAGGAAGGGAAAAACCTCTGGTTTGGCATCAACGGAAAGGACTATGACCGGGAAGCCGCCATTGACTGCTTCCGCAGGGCCGCCGAGGCCGGCTATGCCGATGCCTGGTATTATCTGGGAAACACCACGCTGACCGGCACGGACCCGGGCCGCTACACCGCCGCCATGGAGCAGTACCGCAAAGCCGAGGAACTTGGCTCCCTGCTGGCGCTGTACGGAGAGGCGCGGCTGTATCATTACGGCCGCGGGACAGAGCTCAACCGTGAAAAGGCGAAGGAGCTCTATGAAAAAGCGATCGCAGGCGGATGCGTGGAGGCCTATGAAGGCCTTTCTGCGCTGATGCTTGACGATGTCGACGGGCAGGATATGGACAAGGCCATCCAGTATGGGGAAAAGGCGCTGGAGGGGGAGGACTTCCAGATCGTCTGCCGCGCCATGATCAGCATCAGCCAGGCGTACAGAGACGGAACCGGTGAAAAAAAGGACCTTGAAAAGGCCTTTGAGTGGACGAAAAAATGCGCGGATGCCGGATACAACGCAGGATACGGGAACCTCGGCTGGCGCTATTATCATGGGGAAGGTGTGGAGCAGAGCGATGAAAAGGCCCTCGCCTGCTTTGAGAAAGGCGCGGAAAAAGGGCACTGCAATGAACTGGCCTGGTGCTATCTCAACGGAAAACTGGTGAAGCGGGATTACGCAAAGGCCATGGAGCTGTATACCCGCGGGCTGAATTCAAGCGTGGTCAGCCTGGGCTCCGGCGCGAACACGTCCTTTTACAATATCGGCTGGATGTACCAGTACGGCAAGGGCGTGAAACAGGATTACGCGGCCGCGCTGGAGTGGTACCGGAAGGGGATTGAGGACGGGGACCCGGACTGCATGATCGACGCCGCGGAGCTTTACCTGAGCGGCAAGGGAACCGCCAAGGACCCGGACCGTGCCCTGGAGCTCTATGAACAGGCGAAGAAAAACGCCCCGGCGAGGACCTACAGTGCCCTCGGCGATCTTTACAAAAACGGAAAGGCCGTCCCGAAGGATTTTGAAAAGGCCATCGAGAATTACGAGAAGGGGGCGGAGCTGGGCAGCGCGTACTGCTTTGGCGAGCTGGGCTGGCTGTATGCCTACGGCATGAAGAACGCCAAGGATTACGAAAAAGCCAGGATGTACTATGAAAAGGGCGCCCAGCTGGACAGCCCCTACTGCTATGAGCGACTCGGCGTCATCTACAATGAAGGGCTGGGTGTGGAGAAGGACCCCGAAAAAGCGGTGGAGCTGCTCCAGACTGCCGTTCAAAAGGCGGTACAGGAGGACAATCAGACCATCCTCAAGCGGAGCCTCAAGATCCTGGGAAAGCTCAGGCGGACGGTGACCCAGCTTGCGCTCAGCCAGAAGCGGCTCACCCTGATGACGGGCGGCCCGGAGGAGGCGGCCAAGGCAAGTCTGTCCTGTGAGGTGACCCCCGAGAAGGCGCTTTGGAAGGAGGTTACCTGGTCCTCTTCCGATGAAAGCATCGTGACGGTGGATGAAAGCGGCACCGTGAAGGCAGTCGCCCCGGGCAAGGCCACGGTGACGGCCACAACCACGCAGCCTCTGGGTACGGTCAGCGCGGAGGCGCAGGTGACGGTCCTGCGGGCGGTGTCCGGCATTGAGCTTGACCCCGCCGAGGTCAGCGTTCCCGTCAAAAAGACCGCCGCTGTTAAGGCGGCCGTCAGTCCTGCGGATGCCGGGAGCAAAAAGGTGACATGGACCTCTCAGAACGAGGAGATCGCCAAGGTCAGCGCAAACGGCCAGATTACCGGAAAGAGCGCGGGAGTGACCACCGTCACGGCAACAGCGGCGGACGGCAGCGGGGTGAGCGCCTCGCTGAAGGCCACGGTGATCCAGCCGGTGACAAAGATCACAGCGTCGGAGAAGACGGTTGCGCTGGAGGTCGGCCAGGAGCATCCGCTGACGGTTCAGGTCCTGCCGGAAGACGCGAGCGACCCGACGGTGGTGTGGTCCTCTGACAACGAGGCCGTGGCCACGGTCAGTGAATCCGGAAAGATTACCGCGACCGGCACGGGAAAATGCGTGGTGACCGGCGCTGCAGGGGATGGCTCCAGGGCAAAGGTCCAGGTCAGTGTCAGGGTCAAATGATCCGTCTACTTGTCTCCCCCTGCCTGTCATGGCATGATGAGGCCTTTTCTCTTCCTGTTCCTTACTGATGCGGTCCAGCGGGTCCTGTCGTCCGGTGATGGAGATACTATGGCTCTGGAGGGTTGTAGAGCGGGACACGCTGAAAAGAGGAGCCGGTCGTTTTATGCGAGGACGAGGGCTGCACGAAAAATGATCCTGGGAGATACAGGACGGCAAATGAAATGATCCTGTATGGAGAAGAACAACCGGGCCGCGAAATCCACATGGGATTTGCGGCTCGGTTTCCGTTTTTGCACCTGATTTTATGCCATGTGCGCGTAAGGGAGAGTGACGGACGAGGGGATGCTTTCTTTCAGACGCGCCCGTGTAAAAAGAGGTTTATCCTCCTTTCGTATACTCTGTTGTTTCGACGCACTTTATTTGAGCCTTAATCCGGGAAAATGCAGCAAATGTAATTATCCTGCCAAGGGAATGAAAACCTGCCATGTACCCTGAGGTATTGAAACACAAAACATCGTTGTCTATGAAGTCAGGAAGACAATGTCTTCTTCTATTTTCAAAAATAGGTTACATACAATAATGATGATGTTCCTTTCCGTTTGGTGTTTTGATCGATAACTGGTTCCCCCCTCAGGATCAAATAATGTGCCATTCAACACCGGAATAATCCTGGAGAAATTGCAACTGAAAAATTCAAAATGTACCATATTCAGTTGCCGGCATTCAGAAAGATGCATAAGACGATGGAATCTGTAGAAGGTGACTTGTTTTATTCCTGGCTGTAGTTGTTTGACCGCGGGTATCAAAACCCCGAAGAAATGGAGGTGCTGTCAGGTATGTCAGAGGGATTAAGAAATTTTGCCGATCAGTATCATTATGCTATTCATGATCCCGAGCTGATCCGACGCTATCGGATGATAGAGGACGGAAAGCGTGATGTGGCAACACAGATTTCTGTAGCAGAAACAAAGGCCGGGCTTGAAGAGAAAAGAGAAAATGCTAAGCGTATGAAGACAAAAGGATATGCAAGTGAAGATATTGCAGAAATAACAGGTCTCTCTGTTGCTGAAATTGACGAACTTGTATAGTTTTCTTAATAGGAAGAGCGTGTATCTGCCATTTGAAAACACAGGTGAAGGTATCCTGTCTCTGTATTTTCGGACAGGACACCACATGGGATGCTGACCCTGCAGAAGGAAGACAGGCAAGATTCGTAATAAGGACAAGAGGTCAAGCAATACAGCATCTCCAACATGACGACGCTCCATGACAATGAGGCAGTTGACATCTGGTGTTATGGAAGAGAAAGTACCTTGGTATCGACGGCCAGACAAGTTACGGGAAAGCAAATGATTATCCCTCAGTGGCAGTATCATCCATTTCACATTGGAAGTCTATTTCTTCTTGAATCGTTCTTCCTGTACTCCCGGAAAGCGGTGTTCAGGAAATGCAGCTTTCTCCCTGCACATCAGGAGATATGTTGAAGGTGAATACCTTTGAATGATGTGGAAGAGTATCGTTTCCCGGTCTGGCTTTGGAGAGCTTTTCTGCGAATGAGGGTATTAATGCCATGGTACAGGAGTGTATTCCCTGAGAGAAATATTCAATCCTCCGGCAGCAAACCGGAGGATTTCTGTTGTCTGCAGGTGCGGCGGGTCTGATGGAATGCCCGGCTGCGGGACTTCACCCATGCCTCTCCTGAAGGTCCGCGGCAGTGATGACCCCTGGATGACGGAGCGGTCTTCCCTGATCTCCCCGGAAGACTGGCCAAATCACCCGGTAAGCCCCGTTTTTGGGTCACTGGACGGTCACGTGAAAAAAGAAGCCCGCCTGCGGGGACGATCCTGAGAACGCCCCCCGGTGGGCATTTGCTGCGCTGCCGCTACGACTGGCGCGCCCGGTCCCGGTTTGAACACAGCTCGATGCATCTGGCAATGCGGGCCTTGACGATTTCGATATCCGGATAGGGCTTCGGGATGAAATCCATCGCCCCCAGCTTGAGGCATTCCAGTTCAGCCTCGTGATCCACTGTCAGTACGATCACGGGGACAGAGCGCAGGGCGTCGTCTGCCTGCATCCGGGAGAGCACCTCCCGGCCTGACATCTTCGGCATGATCAGGTCAAGGATCATGAGCGCGATGTCGTCCCTGTGGCGCCTGAGCATCTCCAGCGCCTCCATGCCGTCGCAGGCGTAACAGATGTCATAGTCATCCTTCAGGAGCTCTCCCAGAATCTCACGGTTGCTCTCAATATCGTCGACAATCAGAAGATGCTTCCGGGTTTTGCCGGGAGAGGGCGCCTCCACGCAGGTGATCGCGCAGTATCCGGGATAGATGATCTGGCGCGCCGTGAAGCGGTAGGTCTTTCCGATCACCGGGTTTTCAAAATTCCCTTCCACGATCTTCCCGTCAAGGGCGGCGCTTTTGACGTCTTGGTACCAGTCCTCCCCAAGGAACGGGAACACCTCTCTGACCGTATGGCCGAGCAGCTCCTTTGCCGGGAGCCGGGCAAACTCCTCATACTTGTGGTTGACATAGAAGAACACCGCGTCATAACGCCCGCTGTGCTTGGCATGGGCCACGTGATATACGGAGTACGGAACGGGAAGGTCGTCAAAGAGCGAAAAGAGCTCCGACGCATGGCCGAGGCGGCTCTCCGCCGAAATGGTCTGGTCGTGGTCCGCATGCAGACGGAGCTCGGCGCTCTTGGCCTGCTCTTCAAGGTCCAGGGATTCCGAATAGAGCGCATAGCCCACGGATAAATACAGCGTGATCGGCGTCTCCCTTATGGAGTGGACAGAACTGCCGATGGCCTTGACCCTGGCGCGAAGCTCGCGGGTCTCCTCCCTGTTTTTAATCTGCTGGAGCAGCACAAAGCTGTGCCCCGAACAGCGCCCGATCACGCTCATTCGGCCGAAGCCCAGCTTCAGCTCCTTGGCAAAGCGCCGGAGCACCCTGTCTCCAAAGTCAAAGCCATGCTGCCTGTTGATCGCCCCGAAATCGTTGATTTCAATGTGGAGGCGCACAAAATCCGTACCTCGCAGCTCATACTCGTCACGGAAGGCGTTCGCCTCTTCCGCAATGCCGCGGGAATTGAACAGCCCTGTCAGAAGATCCCGCTGTGAGGTCTCCCTGCCGCGCTTGTCGTTGACATCCAGCAGCTCCCGGTCGATAAAATAGCCGATGACGCCCTTGATCTGGCCGTTGGCGTCATACAGGGGCGCCTTGCTGGCAAGGATGTCCCTGTTCTCCCCGTCCTTCATGCAGTGACCGGGCATGTTGTGGAAGGTCAGGCCCTCATGGATGACCTTGTACTCATCGCTCTTGTAGAGATCCGGGTGAACATGCCATCCCAGTTCCTCGTCATTTTTGCCGATGATCTCCCCGGCACAGGAAAAGCCGTAATAATCCAGAAATGCCTTGCTGGCGCCGAGAAAGCGGCGGTCATTGTCCTTCCAGAAGATGCGCAGCAGTTCGGAGTTCATGAGATTGTTCCAGAGCTGCTGGGGCGAATAGAGTCCGTCGTCGCGGGCGCTGGTCTCGCTTCGCTGCAGGAATTCGGAAATGCTGTCGTGAAGGTTGCGCACCAGCATGAAGTAGTGGTCCTCATCCAGCTTCAGGACCGTATACTCCTTCCAGGCGTACTGGCCGTGGCGCACGCTGGAACGGAACAGATCGGAAAAGCTCGTGCCGCTGGCCGATGCGAGACGCTCCTTTGCGGCCTTTGGATCAAACAGCCGCAGAAAGCGCTCCCGGTCGTCCGGATAGATATACTTTTCCGCCAGTTCCCCCAGCAGCTGCCGGATGCCCTGCCGGCTGGAGAGCAGGTCCTCCTGGAAGGAGGTGTACAGCGGCCGGATCGTGTCCTGGGGATAGTTGATGAGGGTGATGCGCTCAAACAGGCTGTAGATGCCGCGGACGGAGTCATCCAGAACGCCGGTGTTTTCCGACTGGGACTCCTTTGTGAGATTGGCGATGGTGATAAGGACGCAGTATTTGTCCTCCATCCGGGTCATGCGGCGGGCCCGGATCTCGTAGTACTGCTCGCTGATGGTAAAGAGCATCCGGCCGTCCCCGTTCACCTTGACGGCATCCATCAGGTTGATGATTTTGCGCGTCAGCTTGTGATAGGGCTGCGGCTGTCCAAGAAGCTCCTGCGTGTACACGTCGGTAAACACACCGGAGGAATGGACCATCTCCTCAAAGGCCGAATTGTAAAACAGGACCCTGAAGCAGTCAGCGCAGAAGACGGCCAGCGCCAGCGGGATGCTGTTCAGCTGCCTGGCCGTGGAGACGGCCTGATACTCCTCCCGCTTCATGAACGGCACCGCGCTGAGGTAATCGATCTTGCCGATCTCGTCATAAAACTGCCGGTCCCGCGGGAGTTCGATGCGGATCTCCTTTTTCTGGAGATTCGCGATGGCCTCATCAAAGGGCAGCGGTTTGCCGAAGTAGTAGCCCTGCACCTTTTCGCAGCCGATGTCCCGCAGATAGGCGAACTGCTCCTCGGTCTCCACGCCCTCCGCCAGCGTATGGATGTCGATGACCTTTGCCATCTTGACCACCGCCGTCACGATCCGCCTTGAGCGCAGATTGAAGGGCCGCAGAAAGCTCATGTCCAGCTTGAGCTCATCAAAGCTGAACTCCTTGAGCACGTTCAGGGAAGAGTAGGCGCTGCCGAAATCGTCCATCCACACCTGATACCCGGCGCCGCGGAAGCGGTCCACGATCCCCGTCAGGAGCTCCTTCTGCTCCGCCATGACGCTCTCCGTGATCTCAAAATAGATGAAGTCGTGGGGGATCTGGAAATCGCTGATGATATGGTCCGCAACGGTGAAAATGTCACAGAGGGTAAAATCCAGACGGGAAAGATTGACGGACACCGGGATGGGGATTTCCACGCTGTTTATGGAGCTGCGCAGCCGCGCGCAGACCTGGCGGAGGATGGCCGCATCCAGCAGATGGATGAGCCCCTCCCGTTCCAGCACCGGAATGAATTCATCCGGGTAGATCATGCCGATTTCCGGGTCGATCCACCGGGCAAGGGCCTCAAAGCTGCACAGCTGCCGGGAGGAGGTGCGGATGACCGGCTGATAGAAGGCCTGGATTTCGTGATAATCGATGGCCTTCTGGAAGTTTTGCCTGATGAAGTTCTCAAGATTTCTTCCCATGGCAGTTGTTCCTCCTGCTGCTTTCGTTCGGGGGGAAAGGAACTGTTCTTCGTGGACGGGGAGGGGGGATCATCAGGGCTGCTGCCGGCCGGATCAAGGTCAGACGGCGCGGCCGGCAGAGACGGGGGAAACGGGCTACTCCGAAGGGGCAAGGCAGGGCGCTGCCGAAGGCGCCTGCCAAGGGCTGAATCATGGAAGGCCACCGGAGCAGGCGGGCTGTCCATCCGGGAAACACGAAAAAGGAACCGCCTGCCGGAAGCGGCAATAGGGGAAATGCGAGAGGCGGGAATCCAGAACCCGGGCATCCGGGCGACCTTTGCGCTGTCTCCCGACGGCCGGGCGGAAGGGGTGCGGGGATCGCGGACAGCTGCGCAGTGGCGGCAAAGACCCGAAGGTTGGAAGGCCTTCCCGGTGCTCCGGGGAACGGCCGGCTCACCGGCAGTCCTGCAAGGGTTGGCTGTACATTCACGACAAGTATAAGCCAAAGCGCAACTCTTTTGAACTCCTTTTTTAAATGGACAGACATTCCATTCGGGTCGGGGTCCCGAAGCGCAGGAAAACAGGGCTTTTGTGCCTTGAAAGAGGGGTGCCCTGGCCATGGCCGGAGGCCGCTCAGAGCTCCTCTTTCTGCTTCATCAGCTTCCTGAAATCCCTGGGGAGGACCCTGTATGCCGGGCGGTAGGCCTGCGTGTAGGGTTCTGAGTGGGAAGGAAGCCATCCCTCCTCCAGCACCTTCCCGGCGGCGGCCTTCATTTTGTCGGAGCTGTCCAGCTTGACGCAGAAGTTGTAGACGTTCTGGCGCGTGAAGGACAGGGCGTCCCTTCGGGCAGACAGGGAAAGCGCCCGGATGAGGTCATCCGCGGTCAGCTGTCCGGCCTTTGCGGGGCGCAGGTTCACGCGCACCCAGTCGGTGCTGAGTATTTCGGACAGCGGCTCCGAGCTGTCCGGCTGAAGAAGCGCCATCTCTGCCGCCAGACGGCCTTTGGCATCGTCAGCGGAAGGAATCAGATGCCCCGGACCCAGCATCCCCTGGAAGACGAACTTGACGACATCCTCCTCGTTCATCAGGGGGTACCTTTGCCGCTGCACGAGAAGCTGCTGTTTGATTTCCTCCGCACAGGCGATCTTGAGGGGCAGCTCCGCGAGGCCCAGACCCTGCCGGACGTACTTGATGCGGGAGGGGCGACGCAGATTCCGCAGGGCTTTGGCAAGGAGCTGCCGCACCCGTTCGCGGGACAGTCCATATCGGTTTCCGATTTTCTCCAGCGTTTCATGGCCCTCATAGCGAAGATGCACCATTTCCTGGACCTTGGGCGAAAGGGTCCTGAGCAGATGAGAAAGTCCTGCCAGATGATCCTCGTCGGGAGCCGTGTATTCACCGCTTTCAAAACACAGATGAAGACCGAGTTCCGTCAGCAGGTTCTCAGGATAGGGGAGGCTGACACAGGTCCTTTTCGGTTTCCGCCTTTCCGCAGGAGACTGAACCACCGGGCTGGAGATCACCTCGACGCCCTTTTTTCGAGCGTACTCGATGGTGCTGCGCGTGCCGCCCACAGCTCCGTCCGTCAACGCAATGACCCGGCTGCTGTGGTCCACCATCCACTCATTTCTATAATTGTAAGTATTCCTGTCATAATGATCGCTGATAAAAACCGCCAGATCCGCGCTGTCCAGAAGATCCCGGTACTTCACCTGCCAGTCCGGACTCCAGCGGCTGGAAAGTCCGGGCCAGGGAGAGGCGGCAATGAGGTGCAGGGCGGGATTCTCCGCTTTTTTCTGCAGGACCAGCTGACCGGCCCAGATGTCAACGCCCCTGCCACAGCCGGAAATGAAGGTGGTGTACCCGGCGGCAATGGCGCTGTCGATCTGCTCTGACAGCCATTTTTTGACGGTTTCTTCCGGTTCAATCAGCTCCTCCGGGCGAGGACCGGTGAAACAGCACCGGTGGAGCCGCTTTTCCGCTTCCGTTGACAAGCGTCAGACCTCCTGTTCAAGTCGGGTAAACGGGCTTTATGTCGATATTATAAGGCGATTTGTCCTTCTTGTCACGCTGGTGAACGGGCCCCCTGCGGAGAGCAGGACGCAGGTTTCTACCTGAAAACGCTGACGGGTGGGGTGAACTGACAGTTCAATGACTTTTCCGTAGGGTTCTGCTATACTGCTGCCAGACAGAATGAGAGGAGAATGATGGAATGAACCTGAAAGAAGCGTTCCGTTACCAGAACAGGCTGCAAAGCCTGATCGCGGAGGCCAGGACGATCCTGAGCGAAGAAGGCAATGTCACCGTGCAGGAGGTCACGTTGCTTAAAAAGAAGGTCATGGCTGAGGCGGAGGATGAGACCCGCATCCAGGAGGCCCCCTCCGAGTACGCCGACCGGATCAACGAGGTGGTGGGCTTCCTGCTCTGGCTCCTGTCCGAACATGAGAAGCTGACGAAGGCCATTCGCCGGACGAAAAACGCGCTCCGGCTGGATATGGACGGGGAGATCAGCCTCAACAGGCAGCGCCAGGAGATCGCCGCAACCCTGCGGGAGATGGCGGGGATCCGTTCCTCAGAGCGCACCGTCATCGGCGGCGGCAAGGGCTTCCGCTTTAACGCCGAGGGAAACCAGGTGGCCTATACCTGCGACCTGAAAAAGGTGACGACCATCAACTTTGATCGCAAGCTGGTGCGAAGCGCCACGGCGGAGCTGGAGCGACGTGCCGACGCCATCTCCACGGAGATTGACCAGTGCGCCATCAACTCCAGCGTGGACTATCTCACGCCCTTTGGCGTGAACGACGGCTTTGACGAGGCTTTTGAGGCCTACACGGGTCAGAAGGCCTGACAGAGGAGTCCGGCCGCCTGAGAAGCAGCGGAGCGCGGGATACGCGGAACCCGGTTCAGGCGCAGATGAACGATAACGCTGCGCATGTGCTGTAAAGCACCAACAAAAACCATGAAAAGTGGTTGAATGCTGCCCCTCAGGCAGCCTATGGATTGAGCGAGCACCGTCTCCCGCTTCAGTCGCACGATCAAACGCACTTTTCCTCACCGCAAATCCGCTCTGCCAGTCTTCAATCTACGTTTCGCCCCAAGATGAACAGGGAGGCCATGAAAGCCTCCCGGAAGGCTCCTGTGCCTTCCCTAAAAACATGGGCGCTTCGACGGACGCGGGAGGGGAGTTTTCTCCAAACGCGCCGGAAGAATCGCCCTCAAATGGCGGAAGCGTATTCCGAGTGCCGCTGTTTCTCAGGCAGCCGGACAAACACCGTGAGCGGCAGGAAGAATCCTGCCGCTCACAGCTTTAGTCGCCCGTCCTGGGCATGCGCCGGGTGGGGAAAGCTACGACCTGCATGGCACTGCGCCCATATTCTGCTGTGCACTGCAGGGCGCGAGATGCGGCGGGAATGAGGACCTGTCCCCAGGCTGGCAGGTGAGTCTCTCACGATAGGCGTGCCTGCCTTCCCCCTGCGCGGGACAGACCTGACGCACAGGGGGAAGACACGGGAGACGGGCCGCAACCTCGCGGAGGAGGAGTACGGCGACCTGAACGCGGTAAAGCTGCCTGCTGCCGGGCTGCGGGAAACAGCGGTGCAGGAGGAAATGAAGGGCGAGCACATCAAGGGATCCCTGGCATGAACGAATGCCTCGCCTGCAGCCGGGAAACTGCCCAGAGGGAATACGGCAAAAGGCCTTCAGCTGCCGCATTCCGGCGAAGAAGGGAGATCAGGAAAGAATCCTGCGGGGAGAGCGCATCCGGCAGGCCGAATGCGTTTGTCCCGCAGTCATCTGTTTCTTCGGGGAGACGGCTAAGACATTCCTGACAGATGGGCAGGGTCCCCGGGCAATGAATGTCCATCGGGGAGAAAAGCGGTCAATACTCCCCTTCAGGTCCTCTACCCCCGCTGAGATTTCTCTTCAGCTGCCAGGCACATCTTTTCAGCAGTCTGCGAAGGCATTCGGGCGGCCGGGAAAAACAGAATCTGCAGTGCACACAGTCTTCTTCCATGTTCCCGTGATGACAGTCCTGAAACGATGCGGCATCCCACGGATCTTCGAAGTGAATGAAT